>JAFZOG010000026.1 GCA_017550745.1 Clostridia bacterium
CAATAGGCGATTCCCGATAACAGATATGCTCCAAATACTGCGGTTTTACTTGGCACAGTGTCTGGCAGCAGATCGTTTTCATCCTGGATAAAATCGGGATACTTATGAGGGATTCTTTGAGCAATTGCCCTTGTTCCGAACACCACATCTTCATCGCTGACGATCCTAAGCCTCTCAATAGGTTCAGACTGTGTATCATTCATGTGAAGTCTGCCCGTATAGATCGGATTTCGGATCATTGTGCGGATTGTCTGCGCTACCCAAATCTTGTCTGGATTGGGGTATTTCTCGTTCAGGTAATTAGCTGCTCGATGGGTTCCGTATCCTTGCCGGACAATGAGATCGAAAACCTCTCGGACGATAGGCGCTGTTTCTTCATCAATGACCAAATCATAAAGCGGGCGATTCCGCTTTCCGATCCTTCCCTGATGTACGAGCTTGTAGCCGTAAGGACAGCCACCCCCACGCCATACCCCATCTTCGGTCATTTGCTTGTGTGCAGCTTTGACACGAAGGGAAGTCTTTTCACTCTCACCGCTTGCCGCCCAGAATCGCATATAGTTCATCAGACGGTCAACCTGATTATCCAGGCGTTGTTGGCCTTCGCGTGTACTCCAGACTTCGATTCCGTGGTCGATAAACCATTTCACCAGAAACGGCGTTTCATCTTCCTTACGGCCTAATCTGTCGAACATGAAAACCAGCAGCACATCGAACAGCTTGTGTTCTGCCATTTCACGGATTTCCACGATGATGTCACGATCATTGGCAGATACTTTGTAGCCTGAAATACCTTTTTCCATGCGCTCGTCATAGAATACCCAATCGTCCATCCGTTCGATGAACTCTCTGCATTCCCGACGCTGCATTGGAATGTCGTCTTTTTTGTCAACCTGTTTCAGAGTTGAAACCCTATATAAGCAGAGTACCCTTTTCATTGTCTCCTCACTCTCTCTTCAAATGCGTCCAGAAGAAGCCGAGCTATTTCTTCCCGAACACCGGGTTTGCTCTCTTTTCGGAAAGTCAGCTTCACCTGACACCCATTCGGAGTTTTGTATTCTAAGGGTATCTGCACATTTAATAGCGCGCTGTTATTCACATTGTCAAGGTTCGTGGAAGCTTCATCAGAAGCCGTCCCGATTATCGGTTCCATACATATTTTCGCGTCTTTTGGGGTATTTGTCAAGGGTTTTTCGGAGGTTTTCATGTCTGCTTGATACATTAGAAAACACCCTCCGAACCAATGGAAAAGAACCTGTTGAGAATAGAAATCACCTCGTTTTTAATAATAAAATAGCCATGCCTGACTTGCAGCATGGCACGGATTCGGGTATAATATCAGATGGATTGAAACAGTTGACAAGTATATTCTTTCATCAAAAGCTATGAAGGGAGACATGAACATGAACAAACGTGAATTGATCGAAACCGTATCCTCTAACGCGCAGATCACGAAGAAGGAAGCGGATGCCGTAGTCAATGCCACCCTGGATGCCATCATTGACGGGCTTGCCAAAGAAGGAAAAGTTATCATTCCCGGATTCGGCTCCTTTGAAGTACGGAACAAGACCGCCCGTGAAGGCCGCAATCCCCGCACCGGCGAAAAGGTAAAGATCGCGGCGAAGAGAGCGCCCGCTTTCAAGCCCGGAAAAGCCATGAAGGACGCTGTGGAAAAGAAGTAAGGAAGGAAGTAACCAATGGAATTTGAAGGAAAACACTCTGTCATTACCCCGGAAGGCGTTTTCATTATCGGCACCTACGATGAAAACGGGACGCCCAACGCCATGAACGCTGCCTGGGGCATGCAAAGCGATATGGGCGAAATCACCCTGATGCTGGGCAAGCATAAGACCACAGAGAATTTTGAAAAGACCGGCGCGTTTACCGTGGCTTTCGGCACGGCAGACACGGTAATGATCTCGGACTACTTTGGCGTGGAAACCGGAAAGAAGGTCAACAAGATCGAGAAAGCGGGCTGCCACGTTCACAAGAGCGCCCATGTCAACGCGCCGATCATTGAGGAATACCCGCTGACGCTGGAATGTAAGGTCAAGTCATGGGATGTGGAGACCGGCTATCTGATTGGTGAAATCGTGGCGTCCCAGGCGGACGACGCCATCCTGACGGATGGAAAAGTTGACCTGGGCAAGCCCCGGCCGATCATCTTTGATCCGTCCTTCAATGCTTATCGTGTCGTTGGAGAAATCGTCGGGAAAGCATTCAGTGACGGTTTGAAGCTGAAGTAACTGAACGAACATCCCTGTTCAAATCTATACCCGCCTTGTGGCCATCAATCCTTCCCGACAGCCGGGATGCCTTGACGTTCTCAGGGCGGGGTTTTTGATTCTGAGGTTATACTTAATTTTGATGTTTAGAAAACCATGGAAGAAATTTGAGCCGGAGGCAGAATGAATAATCACACCGAATGGACGGAAGCGAGGAATCGCCTCATCAAAGCTGTATCTTCCCTTGGCTTTCCACAGGAATTTGGCGAGGTGATGGCCCGGCAGCTTGGCAGTCCGAAAGCCATTGATCGGATGACATTTTATGTATACCAGGCAAAACCGAGAACGGAAGAAATGCTGGTGGACGAGATGCTGGCGATCTGTGAGGAAATCAACACCTGGAGAGAAAAGAAAGCCAGCCAGGAAGCGCAGGAAAAGTATAATGCCTATCTTTTTAGCAGACGGTAGAATACATACAAATGGGGATTTGTGGGAAAAATAAACGGGCATTTCTTACTGGAGGTGCAATATGAAAACCATTACAGACGCTCAGAAAATATACGAACTTTCAAAGATTTGGGAAGAGGCTGCGTACAATTTCGCATTTTGGGATAAGGTGGATATCAACTGGGACGAGGAGTACAAAAAAGCGCTGGCGCGGGTTTTGAAGACGAAAGACCTCTATGATTACTACCGTGAACTGAAGCGATTCGTCGCCTTGCTGAATGATGGGCACACCGATGTCAGTTTTCCGAATGAAATAGCGCAAGACAGCGAATTCTTTTCCATGTTCCCTGTATACTTTGCAAAACCCGGTAACGAGATCATTGTGATCAGCACCTCAGAGGATGTAAAGGACAGTATTCCCTTGTTCAGTATTCTGGTCAAAATCGACGGAACTGACATTCATGATTATATAAGACAAAACTGCTATCCGTTTATTTGGCATGCCAACGAGGATGCCTGCGGCGTCTTCGTGCTGAACCAGCTGATATTTGGCAGGCGCGGAAGCAGTTTGGTCTTCACATTTGCAAAGGATGGGCGTCAATTCGACGTCCGGTTTGAAAGGATCGATCCTTCAAGAATTGAATGGCATAAAACGGATCCTTTTCCCCAAAGCAATACTGCCCAGAGGCTGATCAGCAGCTCGGACGCTCATACTTTGCATATCACGGATGACGGGATCGCAATCATCAGAATGACTTCGTTCGATGATGCCTCTATGCCCGGGAAGATTTATTCCTGCTTTGACGAGTTGAAAAAGGCAAAGGGTTATATTCTCGACGTCAGAGGCAACAGCGGCGGGAACAGTGAGAATGCCGATGCAATCGCCGCATTGTTTATCAGCGGGGAATTCCATAGCTGCTATGCGGAGACCCAGGTCTACGAGCCCACATATAAGGCATGGTCCATGTTTCGGGAGGATTTTAAATACCTTTCCCCGGATGATGCGCTGCTGAAATACGCTGACGATGCGTACAGCCTGAAAACCTACCGCATGCGAAAGAATATATTCTACGTCAGGGATGAAGGAAAGACAGTCGCCAACAGAACTCCTGGAAAACTTGAAGGTCCGGTTGCCGTTCTGATGAACCAGTATACGTTTTCTGCCGCGGAAGATTTTGTTGACGTGATGAAGATGTATACGAAAGCGGTTTTCGTCGGAAACAACACGGCGGGCACCAGTGGTCAGCCTTTGTGCGAGGCGCTGGAAAGCGGCGGCTTTTTCCGGATCTGTACGCGAAGGTGCGTTGCCCAGAACGGCGAGGACATCTACAACAAAGGCTTTATTCCCGACATCAGAATCATACCGACAGTGGAAGACATCGCCTCAGGCCGGGATGCGGTATTGGAAAAGGGAATGGAAATCATAAAAAAAGAATACCTGAAATTCCAGTTAGTCGAGGCGACACAGAATGATCATCATGGCGGAGGGAAAGAAAATGTGGAAATGCCCTAAGTGCGGGCGCTCTTTTCGGAATGAGAACCAGCAACATTTCTGCGGGAAAGCTCCGGAGACGATAGACGACTACATTCTCGCCCAGGATGAAAGCATCCGTGATCAGCTTCGGAACGTGAGAGAAGTTTTGCGGGATGAACTGCCGAACGCAACGGAGAAAATCTCGTGGTCAATGCCTACTTATTGGATGGGTCATAATATCATTCACTTTGCTGCGCAGAAAAAGCACATTGGCTTGTACCCCGGCCCGGAAGCTGTGAAGCAGTTTTCCGATAAGCTGGATGAGGCAGGATGCAGATATAGTAAGGGCGCTATCCAGATTCCCTATTCTGACGAGCTTCCCCTGACGCTCATATCGGAAATTGCCGCTTGGTGCCGGGATGCCGGGAATCACGCATGATGAACGAGACGGAAATGTAGAAGGAATCTGTCGAGAATAAAACAAAAATGAAAAGGCGTGTGAATATGAACGACAACCAAATGATTCCATTTGACAAGAACAAATTTCCGTTCGACAGGAACGGTTTCCACCTTTCCCCGGCTGAAATGCAAGCGGTCATGAGCCAGGCAAAGAAAATGATGGAAGTCATGATGGATTACACGGATTTGCGCATGGTATATGGCTGCGCCCTGAAAATCGTCCGAACCAAGTTCGAGGTGCTGGACAGCGAATTTGAAGTACGGAATCAGCGAAATCCCATCAACTTCATCAGTTCTCGCGTGAAAAGCAATCAAAGCATTATCGGCAAAATGATTCGCCGGGGTATTCCATTAACCATCGAAAACATGGAGGAGCAGATACAGGATATCGCGGGTATACGGATCATCTGCTCCTATGAGGACGATATTTATCACCTTGCGGACGCACTGCTCCAGCAAGACAACGTGACATTGCTAAAGCGGAAGGACTACATTGCCAATCCCAAGCCGAACGGGTATCGTAGCCTCCATCTGATTGTCAGCGTTCCAGTATACTTTGCCGATCAGAAGCGGGATGTTCCTGTGGAAGTGCAGATTCGTACAATCGCTATGGACTTTTGGGCCAGTCTGGAACATTCCATGAAATATAAGCAGGAAATCAAAGACCAGGACACAATGGCGGAACGGCTCAAATCCTGTGCGGATCGTATCGCTGAATTGGATGAAGAAATGCAGGCGATCCGCAGACAGATTGAAGCCGGAAAGGACGTGCCAACGGAAGAAGAAATGCTGATTCAACGGCTCGGAAAGTTAGATAGCATTTTTGAATCATGATTCCGCTAATACACGGTCTTTCGACGATTCTGGCGATTGTATAGGGTCATCTAAGAAGGAAGGACGATTTTCAATGAGGGAATTCTTCATCACCATTTGCCCCATGGCAATCTGGTTCATCGTGGCTGCGGAAGGATTGATTGCTGCATTGCTGTTCTTTCAGGCAAAGCGTCACAGTCAGCCGGTTGCTCTCTGGTCTGGGGTATTGACCATCGGCTTGATCCTGGACGCTGCCATCATCGGCCTTGGCACAGCTCTGCCGGAAAGTACACTGACCGCCATCAGCCCCGCGCGGTTTATCGCCCACGGACTGCTTATTCCCCTGATCTTCCCCATTTTCGCCTATGCGCTGAAACTGAAAAAGCCGGTCATCATCGGCGTATGGGTCGTGACCGGTCTGCTGATGATCGGCGGGGTGGCACAGGCATTGGCTACCGTACTGGAAAAGCGGGAAATCGCAGGGGTCGTTCGTCTCGCATCAGGCACGGACACCCCGAAATGGGCAGATATTATCAGCCGTGTTCTGTCCTTTGGCACGGTGATTCCCATGATGATCGCCGGGATCATCGTGTGGATCAAGCAGAAGAATCCGCACCTGTTCCTCTCCGGCTTTCTCATGTTTGTATTCTCTGCGCTGGGCCCCGCCACCGGCAACAGCGATCTGATCTTCTTCATCAGCATGTTTGGTGAACTGCTGATGGTCTTGTTCCTGTATCTGTACAGCCGGAAGGAAGTATGCTCACGCATATTGATCTGAAAGGAAAATCACAATGATTGGAGAAACGATGCACTTTGGATTCTCCTACGTGGGGCTGATTTATCTTGTGATGCTGATGCTTCCAAATATCCTGTGGACGAAAAATCAGCCGAAGGATTACGACAAATATGCCCGCAATGAGAATAAGATTCTGCTGGCATTGGAGAGGAGCGGGGAAGTACTGGTTTCATGCGCAGCGCTCGTTTTCTCTGATTTCAATATCGAGCCGTGGTCGCCCTGGTCATTGTGGCTGGTGGCGTCCTTCGTGCTGATGGTGCTTTATGAGGTTTTCTGGATCAGGTATTTCAGGAGCGAAAAGACCATGAAGGATTTTTACCGCAGCATCCTTGGCATTCCGGTGGCAGGCGCGACGCTTCCCGTTCTGGCTTTTCTCCTGTTGGCGATCTATGGGAAGAATATTATCCTTGGCTGCGCTGTTATCATCTTGGGAATCGGACATATCGGCATCCATTTGATGCACAGTAGAGAAATTGAATAATGAATAGAGGGGGCTGAAAAATGGACAAGAAGGAATACGCCGTTCAACTGAAACACAGCGGATATAATTGCTGCCAAGCTGTTCTCTGTGCTTTTGCCGGAGAAGCGGGTATGACCGAAGATGAATTGAAACGGATCGGAGCATCCTTTGGCGTTGGCATGGGATGTTTGGAGGCTACATGCGGAGCTTTGATCGGTGCGCAGATTCTGATGGGAATCAAGAAATACCAAGGCAGGACGATGCTCAGGGACGCAGCGGGCGTACTGCGTCAGTTTGAAAGCATGTGCAAGGCCACTCTCTGTAAAGATTTGAAGGGCAGAGATACCGGCATTGTTTTGTGTGAGTGTGATGACTGTGTGAGGAACGCGGTAACAATCGTCGAGAATCAGCTATGAAGCCACGAAGGAAAAGACCGTGAGGATTGAGGACAATGAGACGCAAAGATCGGGAAGTACAAAACCTGGATGAGATTTTCGACATCCTGAACCGCTGCAATACTGTGCGGATCGCTTTTCAGGGAGATAAGTATCCTTATGTGGTTCCGGTTTCCTTCGGCACGGAGCTGGTGGATGGAAAAGTGATCGTATACTTCCATTGCGCCAAACAGGGCATGAAGCTGGAACTGCTGAAAGCGAACCCGCAGATATGCGTGGAAGGGGATATTTTTATTCGGACGGAGACGACAGATCACGGGATCACCACGCGATATGAAAGCGTGATCGGTTTCGGAACGTGCCGGATCGTTGAAGATGAACAGGAAATCAAGCATGGGCTGAAAGTATTGACAGAACATTACGGTTATCGTGACTATTCCCTTGATCGCTGCCGGGCCCTGGAGTATCTGTATGTGATGAAAACTGTTCTTGATGAGATAACGGGGAAGAGAAATCTTCCGACAGCAGGAGATAAATGATGCCCAGACAAAGTGTGTTTGACATGCCCTATACCAAAGTATATGACTGCCTCGCAGCTAAGGCGGAACGGAAAGGCCGCACGAGGGAAGAAGTGGATCAGGTCATCACCTGGCTGACGGGGTATGATCATCCTGCCGAACTCGACATGACCTATGGCGATTTTCTCACTAAAGCTCCCAACTGGAATCCTCGTGCAAACCTGATCACCGGCGCTGTCTGTGGCGTGCGGGTGGAGTCAATAGAAGAACCGTTGACGAAAAAGATGCGGCAGCTTGACAAGCTGGTTGACGAACTGGCGAAGGGCAAGCCGCTGGAAAAGGTGTTCAGATGATTGAGACCGAAAGGCTGTTGACATGATTACAACATACGGAAACCCAAGTGCTTCGATTGTCCTGATTCAGATGGTCGATGACCATGATCTTGAAGGAATTGAATCCGAGGCAGCGGAAATAAAGAAACTGACGGATGTTGATTTCTGCCTGTATGCCATCAAGGTTCAAAACTGGAATCGTGATTTGTCGCCGTGGCCCGCGTCTGCTGTGTTCGGCAAGGAGGGCTTCGGAAACGGGGCGGCTGATACGCTCAATGAAGTGCTGAAAACCTGTACGGATCAGGAAAAGACCTATATTATCGGCGGTTACTCTCTGGCCGGACTTTTTGCTTTATGGGCGGCGTAGAGCAATCCGAATTGGAAACTGCGCATAGATATTTTCCGTATGACCCAAGAGGGCGGCTACGCCCGTTATGGTTTGCGAAGCAAGTATAACATGGATGCCGCAAGCTCTGGCTTGCCGTACTATATTTTCAAGTACTTCAGCAGCTTCTAATCCAATATCATCAGCTTTTTCAAATAATTTTTGGTATTCATCTATCATCAAGATGATTCGTGGCATAATGGCTTCAGGATTGTTCTTTCTGTAACGAGAAATATCTTTACAATCTCCTGCGTCCTTAAATATTTTTGCCCGCTCTTCTCGAAGGTTCTCAATGTACCTCAACGTTGCCAGACCTATATCCCTTTCGCTCTCCAAGCCAAGGACTTTTGCATGGGGAAGATAGGCTCCATCATTCGTATCGCTATAAGGTTTGAAAGTCAATCCGTCCTTGAAATCCAATAAATATAATTCAATTTCTTTTGGACTATATCTTGTACAGATGCTATGAATTATAACCTCAAGAAGATTGGATTTACCTTTACCAGCCGCGCCTGTAATAAGTACATTATGTAGTTGAGTTTTTTCGTCACCTAAACGAAGCGAAATGGTGTCCAAACCACTGCGTCCCATGGAAAACGTGATGCCATCTTTGGTTGTATCCCACCAAAGTTGATTGACATCTTCAATTTCAGAAAATGGAATGCTTATAACACTTGTTTCAGACGCTTTTTTGTTGTAATCAGCAACCTCTGATTCGTATGACCGCTGGACTGAATCAATTTCGATATTACATGAAAAACTGATGCTATTTAGTGTATGATTATTAATGACATTAAGCACACTGATCGACGATTCACTATTAATTTGCCTCTGCGTCTGAATGCCTAATACATCACTAATAATAACACACACACCTGCTCTGGCGCAGTTTTTTATGACTTGGAAAAATTTTGTGCAAAGCCTTTCGTCCGATAGAAAATCGGCATCCTGCAATACTATAAGTCTTAACGAGCCAACTGGCTGCTTTGAGATTCTGCGCAACTCAATAAGAGAAGTATATGCTCCTTTGAGCATACTATCAACTCGGAGGATTTCTTGCGACACATCTTCGAGTAGTTCTTGTAGTTGATCTAATGATATAATTGTTGTACCACATACAGCGACCAAACGTAGGAATGAGCGTCCAAAAGGGTGACATCCTCGTCCAAGTGATCAGTCAGGTAATCTCGCACTTCTCCGAGGATGGCGTTGAATTCCAGGTAATTTTCCCATGTTGCACGTGCACTGCATTTTGTCGGCGCACCGATCAAATTGAACTGTTCTGCAAATCGTAAAGGACGCATGACAACAAAACGGCAACTATCTTTCAGGAAGAAGAAGTAGGTGATGAGGGCATACTTCTGTCCAAACACGCCTACAAGCGCGTTGAACGCACCTTCCTCATCATCCGTCGTATAAAGCTTGATGAGCGCTATCTTCAAAGTGCGCAATTTGGCACCGCTGAGCGTTGCAATAATCCCGGTGTCCTGCCAATCAACAAGGTTTTCTTGCCGTGACCAGTCGGAAGGGATTACATTGAGTGCTTGGTTTGCAGCGGTGGGGATGATGTCAGAGTCAAGAATACCAGGTTCCTCCCAAGGAATAGACATCATCAATTGATGACCACGCTCAAAAATTTCATACTTATAGCCTTCCCAGCGCCATAGCTCCCCGCTATGCACGGATAGAGTGGCCGGATCACCGGGCTGATAGTGAGGAGCGCTGGTCAGCGCGAACCCCATGATGCGGAAGCAAGCATCCATTTTGCTTTCGTCTATGTAGCCCATATTAAACCGCCGCCTTCCTATTAAATCATTTCAGTTTGTGCTTTCCTTACGATCTTCTCTGGCTTGCTGTCTGGTTGTATTCGATCATCTACAAACTCCTTGCTGACCATTACCGGCATCCTGTCATGGATGAACCTTATGCTACAATATTGGCAATTAAAACGTAACAGCACATTTGCATCCAGAAGGTATTATAACCGATCAAATACTTCTTCGCAATGCCCATCTCATCCTGGTAGAACAAATGGCGAATTTATATAATCTGAACAAAAATGCGTAGTGAAAAATATATTATATTTTTCCATTTACCATATATTACATGACATTTTCCGGCAAAGTTGAGGAAAATAGAAAGTAAACAAAAACCCTCGAAATCTTGTGATTTCAAGGGTTTCTTGGTGGTGGAGCATAGCGGATTCGAACCGCTGACCTCTACAATGCGAATGTAGCGCGCTACCAACTGTGCTAATGCCCCGTGCTGTTTTTTCCCTCCGTGCTCGGTCAATTTTCCCTGGAGGAAAGGGGTAGAGTATCGGAGATCGGGAGAACCGAACGCCATGTTCATGGCGGGCGGTCGACCGAGATCCACGAAGTGGGTCGAGGGAGACCGCGAAATTTTTTGCTCATCCGAGCGAGTGTGAAAATCGGAAAAGTCCGATTTTTCAGGGGTTCAGTGGGAGTAACAAAAGCAACTGTCGTCCTACCAACTGTGCTAATGCCCCAAAGCGGGTTTCGTTGGGTCAAAACGAAGAAACACCTTTGCGCCGATTCAAGCGCAGAAATATATTACCACCAAAGCATGAAAAAAGCAAGCACTTTTTTTCGTGAATCCAAGGCCAGTGAATCCATCCCCGGCACGTTTTAAGCACAGCATTTCTTTGGCGGCAATGGCAGGGATCAATCTTTTTCCGGCACCAGGTCTTCGTAAAAGGTGAAACCGTTTTTCCCCTTGCTTTTTGTTTCGTACAGCGCTTTGTCAGCATGCTCGAACAATTCATCCGAATCCGCGGCGTTCCGGCCGTGGGCAATGCCAAAGCTGAGGGTAATGGCGGGAAGGCCGTCAGCCGGGGTCTGCAGCTCCTCGTTGATGCGTTTGATCCGGTTGATGATCAGTTCCTTCTGGTCGGAATTAGAATGCACCATCAGGACAACAAATTCGTCCCCGCCGATGCGGCAGACATAATCTTCGGATCTGAAATAATGCCTGACAGTGTCGGCGATCCGCTGCAGCACCTTATCCCCCACCTCATGGCCGTAGGTATCGTTGACGGATTTGAAGCAGTCGCCGTCCAGCAGCAGCATAATGGTTTTCCAAAGCTCCATCTTCGAAATCAAGACGTTGTATCCCGCGCGGTTATAAACGTCGGTAAGGGGGTCATGCGTCGCTTTATACACCTCTTCCCGCAGCGTCATCTGCTCGGAGGTGTTGTCCCGGACGCTCAGGAAGGAGCCGATCAGGCGGCCTGCTTCATCGGTGATTTCCTTCTTTGAGATCACATAGCTTTTCACCTCGCCGTCCTTCCTGATTTCATACTGCTTTGACTCGATCCTCTTATACTCTCCGTACAGCTTTTTCAAACGAACGGAAGCCACTTCAAAAGCGTTGTTTTCAATTCCGACCAGTTCAATGCCCATCCTGTTTGCCCAGATACATTTATCCATGGAGTCAAAGAAATACAGCGCTTCCGGCAGCTCAGACGCGATATGGGACAGCATGCTGTCCAGCAGCCGCATGGGCCGGTAGTACAGGGAGAAGTAATATACCATAAAGCCGAAAAAGCCAAAGCCCAGCATGGACCGGTCGATGGGCGTCCTTGAAAAAATGTAAAAGGTTTCCCACACCGTCGTGACCAGCATGATCGCCAGGATAACGGCATAGCGCTCGGCGCTGATACGGGGGGAATTGATCGTATAGATGAAAAACGCGGTAATATTCACGGCCAGGATGCCATAGTCGATAAAGCGGTGGAAGGATTGGCCCGCAAGGGGAATCAGGCGGTAATACGTGAATCCGTCCGCCATGTACGCTTCCGTATCAAAAGCATGGCCCCATATCAGGTTGCATAAAAGCTGGACCGTATCAATGGCCAGGAGCACATAAGCGAAGATTTTCATTTTTGATTTTCCAGACGGAAGCATGCAGTAGTCATGCGTAAAATTGATCAAATTGAGCATCACGCCGTTCATGCCCAGGAAATAAATGTAATAGCCCACCGTGGAAACCGTCCGGTTGCCGGAAATAATGATGACGGCATTGCCGAGCACAGGCGGAATAAGCGCGCACAGCAGCCCGGCGACCGACCGGCCGATGGATTTGGTGGAATAAAACGCTTTTTTCGCGCAGACGCCGAGGAAAAAGGCCGTTACCACAAATATAATAAAAAAGCAAACCCTCACTGCTTTCACCTCAACACTGGGAAAATCATGTTTGTAAAACGATTCATGCTTATTATATCACAGTGCACTACCTTTTTCCAGCAAAAAATTTTTTGTTCTTGCCTGAACCTTGTTTTTCTTGTATAATATGCGTGTAAGTAAGTAAAAGACAGACGCAGGTGTTTCCCATACTTTTCCATTTATGCGTTGATCAAAAGCCGCAATGTTTTATCGGCATGCGGCGGCATATAAGCCGGGCAAAACGGAACGGCAGGCGGCGCCGTCCGGCCCGCGGATGAGGCGGCAGACAGGAAGCCGGAAAAGATATGGATACTCAGGAGGACAGGACAATCATGAGCCGAAAGAAAATCGCCGTTCTGATGGCCAGCATTGACCGCGAATACCAGCAGAATTTCGCTTCCAGCCTCGCTTCGGAAGGGGCGAAGCTGGATATTGATATCTGTATTTTAACAGCCAGGGGCATATGAATGTTGCGATCTCAACCAGCGAGGTGGGAGAAAGCAAGATCTATGACCTTCCGGATCTGCGCGATTTTGACGGCGTCATTTCCATGCCGGCAACCATGAGCAGCGACACGACGCTGAAGCAGCTCTATCATGCGCTGGAACAAATCAAAGGAAAGCCGCATGTTTCCATTGACGTGCCCCAGGAGCAGGCCGTGTCCATCCAGTTTGACGACCGGATCAGCATGGAGCTCTTGACCGAGCATCTGATTGCCCATCACGGGGCCAGGAAGATCGCCTTTGTCAGCGGCCCCCAGGATTCCACCGTCGCCGACGCGCGCCTGGAAGCGTGCAGAAATACCATGGAGAGGCACGGCCTCCGTCTTGAGGAAAGCATGGTCTTTTACGGCCAATGGAACAGGTCGGGCGGATACATTGCCGCGGAAACGATCATCCGGCGGGGCGGACCGCTGCCGGACGCGATCATGTGCGCCAATGACGATATGGCCCTCAGCGTCATTGAGTGCCTGGAAGCCCATGGCATCCGCGTGCCAAAGGATATCGCCGTCACGGGCTTTGACGCTTTGCAGGAAGCGGTCATGCGCGGCCTGACAACGATTTCCAGGCCGATCCATGAATCCGCCAGAAAATCCATTGAGATCCTCAATGCATGGATCGACGGCAAAGAGCCGCAGGAGATGCAGGTGGTTCTTCCCACGGTACTGGTTTCCGGCAGCAGCTGCGGCTGCACGCAAAGCCTGGAGCATACGAACGAAAAACTGCGCAAACTCCTCTCCGAAAAATAGAAAATGGAGGCGATCCTTACACGGATCAGCATGTTCTCCGGGGTCATGGCGGGGGTAAGCGACGAAAAAGAGTGCCATGAGAAGATGCAGGAGTTTGCAGCCGCCCTGGGCATCCGCGAGTTTTTTCTGTGCGTCGATCCGGCCATCTGCAGAGACATCGAAGCCTCCGGCGAAAATACTTCTTATCCGGATCAGATGCTGTTGCTGTACGGCGTCAAAGATGACAGCATTTATGATATCGGCATCATTTCCACCCACGGGCTGACGCCGGACATGCACCAAAGCCGGGATCATGCCGTTTGCCTCATTTTCTGTCCCCTGTACTATCGGGACAGGAGCCTCGGGTATGCCGCCATGAATCTGGACAACGGCATCCACGCGGCGCTGTACCCCATGCTGATGCTGCTCAACGGCGCGCTGATGAGCCTGTATATGCAGACGAACGCAAAGCGTTCCGCGGCAATGATTGAACGGCTGGCTGTTCAGGATATCCTCACAGGCATGCTCAACAGGCGGGGATACATGGCCCAGTCCCCGGTCCTGCTGGATCGGGCAAAGCGTGAAGGAAAGGCCTTCGCGCTGCTCAGCGCGGATATGAACGGCATGAAGCATATCAACGATCAGTATGGACACCTGCAAGGCGATGTAGCGATCTGCAGGATGGGACGCGCGCTCCAGTGCCTGACAAAATACGGGATGACCCCGGTGCATATCAGCGGGGATGAGTTTCTGGCGTACGGACTGATCGATGATGTGGAAAGCGCGGAAAAAATGGTGAGAAGCGTGAGCGAAGAGCTGCAAAGGATGAACCAGAGCGACCCCTGGATTTGCAGCATCAGCGCCGGGATCGGCATATATGCCGCCGTTCCCAGGCAGGAAGACACCATCGATACCTTTATGACCATGGCGGATCATGCGATGTATGCGGATAAAACAAACATAAATACGGCCGGCGAAAGGATGATATTCCAAGGCCCAGCCAGGACGCCGCGCGGAAAGAGTAAAACCTTTGCCAGGCCGCAAAGGGAAGGAAGAAAGGAGCGATCCATTTGGCGGAAAGGGAACAGATCATGGAAGAAGCCCGGAAACAAATGCTGCAGGGCATGATCGCGCGCTTTGAAAAGGAAAAGGAAAGAAAGCTGAACAATTACAGGGCGCAGAACCTGTATATCCAAAAAGGCCAGACCCTGTTTACCGGTTCTTCCCTCATGGAGGGCTTCCCGATCACGGAATACTGCCTGAACGAGGGCCTGCCCATCGCTTATAACCGGGGCATCGGCGGCTATACCACCGATGAATTCCTGGCGGCCATCGACACCGTATTATTGGAGATCGCGCCAAAAAAGCTTTTCATCAATATCGGCACCAACGATATCGCGTTTCGCCCGGACGGGGAGGACTGGTACGGCCACCTGTCCAGGAATTATCGGGCGATTTGCGGGATCATCCGGGAAAAGCTGCCGGATACCGCCGTTTATATGATGGCCTACTACCCCGTGAATTGGGACGCGCCTCTGGCGAAGGAAAACGGCGGCCTGGGCGCGCGCACCAATGAAAACGTCAGCAGGGCCAACCGCATGGCGGAAGCGCTGGCCCGGGAATTCGGATTTCACTACATCGACGTGAACGACGGCCTCAAGGACGAAAAGGGCAATCTGAAATTGGCGTACACCCAGGACGGCATCCATTTTGATTCCGCCGGCTACCGCACGGTATTCGACCGGCTGAAAAAATACCTGTAACTTAAGCCTGCCCGGCGCGGCCAAAGCCCTCCGGATTTCCGGCCGCCAGGCTGCATTCATTAAATCCCGCCAGCCTCTGAATCCCGGAATCCACAGCCCTTTCCAACGCCTTGGTGATCCTGACGCCCGGCTCATACCATATGTTTTTGACTGTAAGGGAATGGTTTTTCCTGTCCGCGGCGGCTTCGATCCGTCCGGCCAGGTTTTGCCCATACAGGATCGGAAGGACGTAGTAACCGTATTTCCGTTTGTCCGCAGGGGTGTAAATCTCCCAGGAATATTGGTAGCCCCATAGGGCTTCGATCAGCTTTCTGTCCCACAGCATCGGATCAAGGGGCGCCAAAAATTCCAGTCTGGCCCGCGTGTCGATGGTTCCCGCCATCACGGATTCCAGCAGCTTCCGATCCTCCGCCAGCAGGAACAAAGGCTGCCTGATCCCTTCCACCTGCACTCGTTCAATGTCCCCGGATTCCTCCAGCGCAGAGAACGCTTCGTTTCTTTTCGCTGTATTCATGTCGATCCCAAGCCAGGCGTCTGATCTCCGGTTCCACAGCATGCCCACCGCGCCGATCCGCCGCATGATCCGCCAACGCAGGAACGACGCTTCATCCGCGCAGGGATTTTCGGCATGAAGCAGCTCCTGATCAAAGTATTTCTCCGCAAGATCGTAAAACTTGCGCGATCCGCTTTTGTGGTGGATGAGCAGAACGCCGTCCGTATACAGCTGCTCCAGAACAGACCGGGCCGCCGGGGATTCCTTATGCCAATTGCCGCTCCAGTGCATGGACGAATGCCAAAAGACGGTCCCCTCCACCGGCAGTGTATCGCTGCTCACCGGCCCGTTTGCCCGGATATAGGCCACCGCCTGCTCCGTAAGCTCCGGGATCCCGGCGAATTGCGCGCCGTGGGCGGCGCTCCTTTGCCGATACCAGGAAAAATACGGCCAATCCTCTCTGGGCCAGATGGACAGTTCCTTATCGCAGTAATCCACAAGCAGGCGGTCTTTATACAGGAGGTCCGCCAGCATCTGCTTTTTGAATCCCTTCACGCGGGATTGCAGGGTCAGTTCAGCGTTTTTTCCGCAGACGTCCACCGGGTCATACTGGATGCATCCCGCCTGGCGCACATAGCGGTAAGCGCCCTCCTTTCCCGCAAAGCGATGCTTCCCCAGCAGCCCTTGCTTGCTGAGGATAAATCGCTTCGCCTGATCCTTCGCAATCACCCGCATTACTTCCTCCTACAGCTTGTACTGCATAAAATTCCCGTTTTTCACAAATCCAAAATCCGTGTACAAGAGAACGCCCATGTCCGACGCCGTGATCTGCACGGACCCGCAGCCGTAGGCCCGGGCTTCATCCACCACCCGCCTGAGCAGTTCCTTGGCGATCCCCATCCGGCGGTAAGCCGGATCGGTATACATGCTGGACAGCAGGCCGATCCTTCCGTTCGGGCAGCCAAAGTACGGCGGCTTTTCGACGAAAGACATGCCGCTGGTTCCGATCATCCTGCCTTCATCCGCCGCGATCCAGGAGACAAACGTGCCGTCCGACATATGGCGCTGATAGTAGTCCCTCAAAGCGGGCGCAAGATCCGTTTTCTCCGTCGCGCCTTCCTCCCGCAGCTGCCGGATCCGCATGCCAATAAAGCTGTCAAGGTCATCCGGGGTCAGTTTTCTGTAGCTGACGCTTTTCATTGAATCTTCCTTCTTTTTTATTCCATCATCAAGTATAGCGCGGCATGGCCGAATGTCAAGAGGGGCAAACTTCGTCCACTGCGGGGCCTGCCCCATTGGCGCTGTCTATTCATGCAGCAGCCGTTCCTTTTCCAGCGCTTCCTTTTTCCCGTGGATGCGGCCCAGAGCATACATCAGCAGCGTGGCGCACAGCAGGTTTACCCATCCGATACGCGCGGGGCTGAAGGAGTTGAACAAACCGATCAGCAGGTTCATCCCGCCGAGGATGGCCAGTATTCTCCCGATCTTGTCCAGGTGTCCGATGCGGGAGTCAATGTCGGAGAACAGGTCAAATTTCCCGTCCACGGCCTTCTTGCGGAAGTACACCCACATCATCATCCGGCCCACGTACTCCGCGCCGGTGTCCTGCATGAACTGGACATAAGCCTCGTCATAGGGGTGCATTTCCAGCCGCACGCTGTATTCCCCCGGCTCGCAGCGGATAAAATGATAGGTGCAGAGGCCCACGCTTTCCAGCACCCAGCCGTTTGCCGCCATTTCGTTCAGCCAGTCTTCCTCTTTTTCAAACTCCCACACCCAGAACCATTTGCGCATCGTCTTGCGGCTTTCCATGGTCATTCTCCTTTCAGTACCCGTTCGCCGTTGTCCGCCAGTTCCCTGAGCCTGGCCGCTTCCTGCGTCAGGATGGCTTTTCCCTTTTCCGTCAGCTTGTACTCTTTGCGGCGGCTGCCGTCCTCAATTGGCAGCTGGATGATCCAGCCCTTATCGCACAGCGTGTTCAGCGCGCCATACAGCGTGCCCGCCGCCAGCCGCACCCGCCCGCGGCTCATTTTTTCCGTCTGCTGCATGATGCCGTAGCCGTGCTGGGGCGACAGCAGCGACAGCAGGATGTAATACGTCGATTCCGTCAACGCGTAAGAATCCGGCATGCGCTTCACCTCCATCGGGTTTCGATATATCTTGTCGCTTTATATCGTTTCTCGATATATCGTAGCCTTATTATATCGTGTCCCGATATAATTGTCAAGCAGTATTTGAAAATTTTCTCAGCGGCCTCCGGCTTACTTCCATTTTCCGCTGGGAGATGGTATACTAAAACAAATAACCCACCATGACGAAAGGCGATGGGAATATATGGTCACAAATGACAAAGGAATCGTGGAGCTGAAGCACTTTATCCTGCGGGAAGTCTGCCGCCTGGCATGGGAAGACCGGCTGACTCCGGATGAAACCGAAAAAATCGTTTATCAGATCAGCCCCGGGCCGAAACCCAATTATCGCTGCTGCGTCTACAAGGAGCGGGAAATCGTGCGCGGACGCATCCGCCTGGCAGAAGGGCTGAGCCCGGAGCCGGGCTATGAAACGAAAAACGTGGTGGCCGTGATTCCCGCCGCCTGCGACGACTGCCCCATCCAGGATTACTTTGTGTCGGACATCTGCCGTTTCTGCCTGGGAAAAGCGTGCCTGAATTCGTGCAAATTCGGGGCCATCTCCCCCGGCGACACCAAAATGCACATCGACCCCAACAAGTGCAGATCCTGCGGCCAGTGCGCCAAATCCTGCCCCTTCGGCGCCATCATCCACCAGGAGCGCCCCTGCAAAAAGGCCTGCCCCGTGGGCGCGATTTCCTATAACGAAGCGGGCGTGTGCCAGATCGACGAAAGCAAGTGCATCCACTGCGGGCACTGCATCCATAGCTGTCCCTTTGGCGCCATCGGCTCCAAGATCTACGCCGTGGACGTGATCCGGGACATCCGGGCGGGCAAGCGTGTCATCGCCATGTGCGCGCCCGCGACGGAGGGGCAGTTCGGCAAGGACATCGGCATGGCCGCTATCCGCGCGGCGCTGAAAAAAGCGGGCTTTTCGGATATGGCGGAGGTGGGCATCGGCGGGGATATGACCGCCGCCAGCGAAGCGCTGGAATGGATCGAAGCCCGGAAGGAGGGCCGGATCATGACCACCTCCTGCTGCCCGGCCTTCGTTTCCATGCTGCGGCACCACTTCCCCAAGATTTATGAGGAAAACAAATCCGCCACCGTTTCGCCCATGGTGGCGGTGAACCGGTATCTAAAGGCGCTGGACCCCGACTGCGTGACCGTGTTCATCGGCCCCTGCATCGCCAAGAAGGGCGAAACCCTGAGCGAATTCATCAAGGACACGGCGGACTTCGCCCTCACCTACGGCGAGATCGTGGCGCTGCTGGATTCAAAGGGCATCACCCTTGAGCCGGTGGAAGAGGATTACCAGGAAGCGTCCATCTACGGCAAGCGTTTCGCGGCCAGCGGCGGCGTGGCGGCGGCGGTGATGGAGGCCATGCAGGAAATGGGCGAGGATACCGACGGCATCCGCCTGATGACCTGCGCGGGCGGAGATGAATGCAGAAAAGCCATGATGCTGCTCAAAGCCGGCAAGCTGGACACGGACTTCGTGGAGGGCATGATCTGCCCCGGCGGCTGTGTGGGCGGCCCCTCCAAGCACCAGACAGAAGCCATTGTGCTCAAAGCCAGGAGCGAGCTGCTCAGCAAAGCGGACGGCAGAAAGATCCTGGACAATCTGAAACGCTTCCCCATGGATCAGTTTTCCATGCAGCGGGACGGCAAACAGCATACATAAAGAAACGGCATCACAAAAAACAGGACATTCCGGGGCAAGCCTGCGGAATGTCCTTATCTTTTGTATGTATTAGGAAGGCTGCATCCATTCCTTGACCCGCAGCGCGGCGGCCTTGACCGCGTTTTTCTTTTCGCCCTGGGCCGCCAGCGTTTCCACAGCGTCCCGGAGGGATGAGCCGTTGATGGCCAGGTCGAAGATCCGGGCCTCCAGGCTGGCCTGAACCGCCGGTTTTTCTTCCGGGAGCGTCACGCCGCGCAAATCGGCCACCACGCAGTATTCGCCCTTTTCGCTTTTCTCGTTGGCTTCCAGCGCGAAAAGGATCGCATCCGGCGTGCCGCGGAGGGTGAGCTCATGGAGCTTCGTTAAATCGCAGCTCACGGACAGCAAAGCGCCGGGCAGGGCGTCGGCGATGGCGGCGACCAGGGCTTTGATCCGGTGGGGGGATTCATGGAAAACGGCCCCTTCCGATTTGCGGCCGATGTCCAGCAGTTTTTCTTTCAGTTCACTGCTTCCCCTTGGCAGGAAGCCGTAAAAAGTGAAGGAGGAAAAGTCAAACCCGCTGACGGAGACCGCCGCCGCAAAAGCTGACGGCCCGGCCACGGCGATCACCGGGATGCCCGCCGCCGCAGCAGCCCGGACCAGTTCCGTGCCGGGGTCGGAGATGGCGGGGGTGCCCGCGTCGGTGACCAGCGCCACGTCCACGTCCTCCGCCAGCATCCTTTGCACGATTTCCGGCGCGCGGCCTTTTTCGTTGTGCTGATGGCAGGAAATCAGCGGCGTTTCGACGCCAAAGCGGTTGGCCAGCTTTTTCGTCACCCGGGTATCCTCCGCCGCGATCAGGGATACGCTTTTCAGGGTTTCCACGGCATGGGGGCTCATATCGCCCAGGTTCCCAATGGGCGTGGCCACCACATAGAGCGTGCTCATAGGGCCTCCCCCTTCTCAAAGATCCGCAATGTGGCGCTGTGGGCGCGGTTGTTTTCGTCCAGCTCTTCCTTCCCGGCCTTGATTGCCCCGCCGACAGCGCGGCCCAGGGGCTTTTTTCCGCAGGTGCAGATGGGCGCTTTCGGGGGGCATGTGCAGGGGTTTTGCAGCTTGCGGAAGGCCAGCTTCACGATGCGGTCCTCCACGGAGTGGAAGGTGATCACCGCCAGCCTGCCTCCGGGGGCCAGCATATCCACCCAGTCCCGAAGCGCCTGTTCCAGCGGGGCCAGCTCGTCGTTCACCGCGATGCGCACAGCCTGGAAGGTGCGGCGGGCGGGATGCCCTTCGTCCTTGCGGCGCACAGCCCTGGGAATCGCCGCGTCCACCACGGCAACCAAATCCCTGGTGGTCTCCAGGGGCTTTTCCCGCCGCTTTTCCATCAGCATCTGCGCGATCCTGGCCGCCCACTTTTCATCCCCGTACTCCCGCAGGACGCGGCAGAATTCCTGTTCGCCCACGGTGTTCACATACGCCGCGGCGGTCATGCCCTGGGTGGTGTCCATGCGCATGTCCAGCGGCGCGTCGTCGTGATAGGAAAAGCCGCGTTCCGGCGTATCCAGCTGATAGGAGGAAACGCCCAGATCCAATAATCCGCCGTTCAATTGAACGCCGGGTAGCAGCGCCTTGACATCGTGAAAATTGCCGTGAACAGCATGGAATCCGGGATACCCCCGCAGGCGTTCGGACGCCGCGGCAATGGCCGCCGGGTCGCGGTCGATGCCGTAGAGCGTTCCGCCCTCCCCCAAGGCCCGGAGGATGGCCTCGCTGTGCCCGCCGCCGCCCAGGGTGCCGTCGGCGTAAACTTCCCCCGGCTGGGGGTTCAGGTATTCCAGCACCTCTTTGAGCAGCACGGGGATGTGATGAAACGCCATGCCTGTTTACTCCTTTTTCCTGTCCAAGGTTTTGACCATCATGTATTCATGCAGCAGCGTGCCATTTTTCAGCCGGATCGCGTTGGGATGAAAACCGACGATGCGGAAGCCCATTTTTTCGTACAGGCGCCGCGCGCGACCGTTTCCCTCAATGAAGCCCAGCTCCATCTGGGTGGTTTCCGGGCGGGCGAGGGCCAGGCGGATCATTTCTTCAATCATACGGGTGCCGAGGCCCAGGCTCCAGTAGTCTTTCAGAAGGGCGATGGACACGTTGGCCCGATGGCGGGTCTTGATGCCGGTGTAAAAGTGAATATCGCAGTTGCCCGCCACCCGGCCGTCCACCAGGGCCATGATCATGGCGTCGCAGGGGGAATCGTTTTTCTGGGCAAACACGCTTTTTTCCAATTCCGGGGTGTATATGCCGCACTCCTCCGGATAGCGGATGATAAACTCTGTCTCCCCGGCGGATTGGCGCAGGTAATCAATAGTTCCCGGAATGTCTTCCTCCCGCGGGCTGCGAAGAAGAGCCTGCCGCCCGTCCTTTAACTTAAAATGAATATCATTGATAATCATTCCGTGTTCTCCATTTGGTTACTGTTTTCATACGGCTTTCTTGGAAGGAGGTCTGGGGGAAACCGTTCTTTGGCCTCCAAAGAACGGTTTCCCCCAGTTAGTTCTCATCCCTTATGCCAGCTCCGCGATGCGCTTATCCATGGCGGCGAGCATCTCCCTGTTCTTATCCAGCTTTTCCTTTTCGGCGGCCACCAGATTGGCGGGGGCCTTGTTCACAAAGCCGGGGTTGTTCAGCTTCCCTTCGGCCCGGGTGATCTCGTTCACCAGGTTCTGGCGCTCTTTGCCGAGGCGCGCCTTTTCCTTTTCCAGATCCACCAGCTCGCCCAGGGGGATGAAGAACTCGCCGGCCTGGCACACCGCGCTGACGGTTTTTTCGCTGATGGCCCGGCCGGGCTCCAGGATCTCCAGCCGGCTCACGCTGGCGAGGCGGGCGAAGTACACTTCGGTGCCCGCGAAGGCGTCATGCCATCCGTCGGCGGGCCGCACCATCAGCCGGGCTTTGTGGCTGGGCTGCACCTTCATATCGGCGCGCAGGTTGCGGATGGCGCGGATCATATCCATGATGCCCTCCATCCGGGCGGCTTCGGCGGGGAAATCGTATGCTTCCAGTTCCTTCGGCCAGTCGGACAGCATGCAGGAGGCGTTTGCTTCGCCAGGCAGGTTCCTGTACACTTCTTCGGTCAGGAAGGGCATGAAGGGATGCAGCAGGCGCAGCAGGCCGGAAAGCACCGTTTGCAGCACGGCGCGCACAGCGGCTTTGCGCTTCAGGTCATCGCCCAACAGGCCGCCCTTGGCAAGCTCGATGTACCAGTCGCAGAACTCACTCCAGGTAAAGTCGTAAATCTTCTGCGCGGCCAGGCCGTATTCCGCTTCTTCAAAGTTCTTGCTGATCTGGCGCACGGCCTCGTTATACCTGCTCAGGATCCAGCGGTCGGGCAGGGTCAGTTCTTTTTCCTCCAAGGTTTCGGGGCCGTCCAGGTTCATCAGCACGAAGCGGCTGGCGTTCCACACCTTGTTGGCAAAATTCCGGGCCATTTCCACCTTCTCGGGGGAATAGCGGGTGTCGTTGCCGGGGCTGATGCCCATCACCAGGGAGAAGCGCAGGGCGTCCGCGCCGTACTGGCCGATGATTTCCAGCGGATCCACGCCGTTGCCAAGGCTCTTGGACATCTTGCGGCCCAAAGCGTCGCGCACCAGGCCGTGGATGACCACGTTCTCAAAGGGCACATGGCCCATATTCTCGATGCCGGAGAAGATCATCCGGGCCACCCAGAAGAAAATGATGTCGTAGCCCGTCACAAGGGTGGTGGTGGGATAGAAGTATTTCAGGTCTTCGGTTTCCTCCGGCCAGCCCAGCGTGGAGAAAGGCCACAGGGCGGAAGAGAACCAGGTGTCCAGCACATCCTCGTCCTGGGTCAGCTTCCTGCATCCGCAGGGGCATTCCGTCGGATCCTCGCGGCTGACGATGATCCTGCCGCAGTCCTCGCAGTACCAGGCCGGGATGCGGTGGCCCCACCAGAGCTGGCGGCTGATGCACCAGTCCTTGGTGTTTTCCATCCAGTTATAATAAATTTTGGCAAACCGGTCCGGCAGGAATTTGGTCTTTCCCTCCCGCACGGCTTTTAGGGCGGGCTTCGCCAGAGGCTCCATCTTCACGAACCACTGCTTGCTCATCATGGGTTCGATCACGGTATGGCAGCGGTAGCAGGTGCCCACCTCATGCTTGAGGGGTTCGATTTCCTTTAGCAGGCCCAATTCTTCCAGGTCGGCCACGATGGCCTTCCGGGCCTCGTCGGTGGTCATGCCGGCATACTTGCCGCAGTCCAGCACCTCGGGCTCGTTGAACGCCGCTTTGCCGGAAGCGAAGATGGCGTCGGCTTCGGCTTTGTCCTTTGCGCCGGTCATATGGCCGTCGTAGGTGAACACGCGCACGATGGGCAGGCTGTGGCGCTGGCCCACTTCAAAGTCGTTAGGGTCGTGGGCGGGGGTGATCTTCACCACGCCGGTGCCCTTTTCCATGTCAGCGTGCTCGTCGCATACGATGGGGATTTCCTTGTTGATGAGGGGCAGGATCACGTGGCAGCCATGGAGGTGGGCATAGCGGGGGTCATTGGGGTTGATGGCCACGGCGGTGTCGCCCAGCATGGTTTCGGGGCGGGTGGTGGCCAGTTCCAGCTTTTCGCCCGTTTCCTTCACGGGATACAGGATGTGCCAGAAATTGCCGTCTTTTTCGACATATTCCACCTCGGCATCGGAGATGGCGGTCATATCGTGGGTGCACCAGTTCACCAGGCGGTAGCCGCGGTAAATGAGGCCCTTTTCATACAGGCGCACGAACACCTCGCGCACGGCCTTGGAGCAGCCCTCGTCCATGGTGAAGCGCTCCCGGCTCCAGTCGCAGGAAGCGCCCATGCGGCGGAGCTGGCGGGTGATGCGCCCGCCGTACTCCCGCTTCCAGGCCCAGGCATGCTCCAGGAACCCTTCGCGGCCCAGCTTTTCCTTGGTGAGCCCTTCGCTGCGCAGCTTCTCCACCACCCTCACCTCGGTGGCGATGGAGGCGTGGTCGGTGCCGGGCAGCCACAGCGTGGGGTCGCCCTTCATGCGGTGATAGCGGATCAGCGCGTCCTGGAGCGTGGCGTCCATGGCGTGGCCCATATGCAGCTGCCCCGTCACGTTGGGCGGCGGCATCACGATGGTGAAGGGCTTTTTGCTCTTGTCGATCCTCGGGGCGAACGCGCCGCTTTCTTCCCATTTTTTGTAGGTTTCCCCTTCAATGGCTTGGGGATTATAGGTTTTCTCCATAGAAAATTCTTCAGGCATTTTATTTCCTCCTTTGTCTGGTAAACAGAAACACGGGCCAACCCCTCCCGAAGGACGGATTGACCCGTGGTACCACCTTGCTTCACAGCGAACGACGCTGCCTCTTGACGCTGTAACGTGCGAAACACGGGCGGACTAATTGCTTGCGCTTTCATCCGCCGCTCTCCCGGACGACCTTCCGCTTCGCTGCCCCGGCGGCCTTTCAGCCGGTGAACCGCCTCTCTTTGGGGGTGCCTGAAACGTACTCCTTCCGTTCTCTGAGCAAGGCATATTGGATTTCTACGAAAAAATGCCCGTACAGGCATTTTCCCGATGAAAGAAAAACTTACGCGTTCTTCTTTTCTTTCTCTTCCATGTTGATGACCTGTTTGCCATCATAGTAGCCGCAATGCTTGCAGACATGGTGCGCCAGCTTCATCTGGTGGCACTGTTTGCACTCGACGATCGCGGGAACCTCCAGCTTCCAATTGGCGCGGCGGGAACGTCCGCGGGCCTTGGATACTTTTCCTTTGGGCAGAGCCATAATTACACCTCCTGATCCTTTGTCAGCAATTGCTGCAATGCCGAAAAAGGATGCTGGTCGGGCATGTCCTTCTGGCAAGCATGCGAAGATAAAGTTTCCTCCGACGGCAGTCCGGCCAGGGCCGGGCAATCCTCGCCGCACACGAAACGCATGGGCAATTCAAGCACCGCCAGAGTCATTGACAGATGGGAAAGCTCCACTTTCGAGCCCTCATACATCCATCTTTCTTCTCCCTCCGGGGTTTCCTCCTGCTCTGTGAACCGGGTCTGCCGGATGAAGGTTTCGTCAAAGGGAACCGTCATCGGATAATCCACCGGCTTCAGGCACCCGGCGCAATGGCCGTGGGCGACGCAGGTCAACTCTCCCCAGATGCGCAGACGGTCGTCCGCGCCGGAAAAGTGTCCCGCCAGGAGCACGCCGTCAAACGTCACCGTTTCGCCGTGGATGTCCTGGGGCGGGATCTCGTCACGGTGTTCAAATGGAATCGGCTCGTCTGGCATGCGCATAGCGCGCGAAACATCCAGCAGCAATTCCATCCCTCCAATCGTGACCGGCACATATTATACCCCGTTTCGAGGGGCTTTGTCAATCCTTTTTTCCGCTCCCGTAATTTTTTCTGCGGCAATCGGCTTCCGGCATAAACCTGCCCGAAATCCGCCCAAAGAAAATTTACAATCCCCGCATTCCCCTTCCCTTGACGAACAGGTTTGCGCTTTATATAATATGTATACCGGTCAACGACCGTGAAGAATAAGGAGGATCTGACATATGAAAAAGCTCGCAGCTTTGCTGCTGTGCCTGAGCCTGCTCAGCGGCGCATACGCCGCTGCCGAGGAAGCTCCTCTGGCGCTTGGAACGATCGGAAATGCCAAAGCGGCCTACAGCATCACCTGTTCTGTCCCGGATCAATACGCGGTTTTCCACACCCAGACGGACAACCAGTCCCTGGAGGGAATGCTGGCCAACAGCAACCCGAAAAAGGCAAGCTATCTGTTCGTCGTGATGGTGGAGGAAGATTACGCGGAGATCGACAGCCTGGGCGCGCTGGACGAAGAAGCGCTGAAAGCCTTTACGGATGTGCTGGAAGAAGACGGCCTCAAGACGACGGTCAAGGAAAAGAACGGTGAAAAATACGTTTGGCTTGCAGAAACGAGCGCGAAAAAGCAGACCTACGCCATGGTCGAAACCGTGATCCACGGCTGCCTGATCCAGATCACCCTTTCCCCGGTGGAAGAAGTCGTATCTGCCATGACCGAAAAAGAGGCCCAGGCCGCCATGGACTTCCTTGCCACTTTGGCGTTCACCCCCGCCGAACCTTTCCCCGCGGATGAAACCGAGGAAGCGGCCGTGGAAGATGAAATCATTGAAACCCCGGAGGCGCCGGATGCCTCAGAAGAACCCGTGGAAAACCCTCCGGCCATGGCGGGCGGCTGGGAAGTAAACCATGAATACAACGTCGTCCGCCTGACCGAAACGGAGCAGCAGGTGTTTGACCAGGCCGTGGCGCTGACAGGCATGGATTACGAACCCATCACCGTGCTGGCGACCCAGGTGGTGGCGGGCACGAACTATGCTTATCTCTGCCAGGAAAAGGACGGGGACGGGGAGTGGATCATCGTGACGATTTACAGCGGCCTCAGCGGCGAGGTGCAGATTTTGAATGCGCACGTGCTGGCGCTGTATCATTTGCTGACGACGGACAAGCCCCTGCCCGCCGGGCTGGCCGGAGGCTGGTCGCTGCCGGCGCCGGACAACTGCGCGGCGCTGGACGAAGAAGCGCAGGCCGCCTTCTCCCAAGCTGCTCAGGCCGCCGATGAAAGCCTTTCCCCCATCGCGCTGCTGGGCACACAGCTGGTAGCCGGCACGAATTATAAAGTGCTGGCCCGGGACGATTCCGATCTGTACGTGGTGGACGTATATGCGCCGCTGGCCGGTGACGCCGCCGTCACGAATCTGGATATCCTGGACCTGCTGTCTTATGTAAGCATTAACTGATCCTTTTGCAAAAGAACACCGGCAGTTGGTTGGCGCTGCCGGTGTTCTTTCTGTATGCGCGTTATGATATTTTGCCCGTCAGACGATTTCACCCATCACGTTGCCGCCGCAGCCGGCTGCGTTGGATTCGTCGGTGTCGATGTGCATGGCCAGGGCGTACTTGGGGCTGACGCGCACCACCACGTCGCCGAAGATCAGGGAGCGGCCTTCAGTGTCTACCTTCACGGAGACGATCTGCTTGTCCTCTACGCCAAATTCTTTCGCGTCTTCGGGGGTCATGTGGATGTGGCGCTTGGCGGCGATCACGCCGATGGGGCAGTCCACTTCGCCGCAGGGGCCCACCAGCTTGCAGGAGCCGGAGCCCGCGATGTCGCTGGATTCACGGACGGGCGCGGTGCAGCCGATGGAGCGCGCGTCGGTCAGGGACAGCTCGATCTGGGTTTCCGGGCGCACGGGGCCCAGGATGCTCACGCGGGTGAGGGTCTTCTTGGGGCCGACTACGTCCACACGCTCTTCACTGGCGAACTGGCCAGGCTGGCTCAGATACTTTTTGGGATGGAGCTCATAGCCCTTGCCGAACAGGGTTTCCAGCGCTTCCTGTGTCACGTGTACGTGACGGGCGGAGGTTTCCACGATAAATTGCTTGCCCATGTTCATCTACCTTCTTTCCCTCTAATGCTCCGGCAGGGCCGGACGCTTATTTCCTCCTTCATTATATCAGATTTTGGCGTTTTTGCAAGGCCCGGAAAGCAATGATTTCCCTTTACGCAGTAAAGGCTACCATTTAAATATCCGGGGGGAAACCATTCTTTGCTTTCCGGGGCTGCCGCCCGGCCTGCGCTGAAAACAGTCCACCGGACTGTTTTCAGCGCGCTTCGGCCCCAAAGAAGGTTTCCCCCGGGCCCCTTTCCAAGAAAGCCATAAAGAATATCAAACACAGTAGGTGGTTTCTTACAGTAAAAACCTTCTCCCTTTTATAGCCTTTCTCGGAAGGGGACGAACCGTCGATGACCGCCTGTGGCGGAAATCTCATCGACAGTGAATACCTGAATCGTAACACGTGAAATGAGCTGCTTTTCAAGACGGTACTTTTTCTGTTTCCCGTCTTGCCGATTTTTTTGTATGCTGGTATACTGTAAAAGATTTTTTTGTATGGAGGATTTTTCAGATGGAATTGGAGCTTATCCGTTCGGTGGATCCCGAAGTCGCGGAAGCGATCAACCTGGAGCTGAACCGTCAGCGCACGCATATCGAGCTGATCGCCAGCGAAAACTTTGTCTCCCCTGCCGTGATGGCGGCGATGGGATCCTGCCTGACGAATAAATATGCCGAGGGATATCCGGGCAAGCGTTATTACGGCGGCTGCGAGTATGTGGACATCGTGGAGGATTTGGCCCGGAAACGGGCATGCGCGCTGTACGGCGCGGATCACGCCAACGTGCAGCCCCACAGCGGTGCGCAGGCCAACATGGCGGTGTATTTTGCCCTCCTGAAGCCCGGCGATACCGTGATGGGCATGAACCTGAGCAACGGCGGCCACCTGACCCACGGAAGCCCTGTGAATATGAGCGGCGCATATTTCAACTTTGTTCCCTACGGCGTCAGCAAAGAAACGGAAACCATTGATTATGACGAGGTGCGTTCCATCGCCCTCGAATGCAAGCCCAAAATGATCGTGGCGGGCGCGTCGGCTTATCCCCGGGTGATCGACTTTCCGAAGCTGCGGGCAATCTCCGATGAGGCGGGCGCGCTGCTGATGGTGGACATGGCGCACATCGCGGGCCTGGTGGCGGCGGGCGAGCACCCCAATCCCGTGCCCTACGCCGACGTCGTGACCACCACCACCCATAAAACCCTCCGCGGCCCCCGGGGCGGCATGATCCTGTGCCGTGAGCAGTACGCCAAGGCCATCGACAAGGCCATTTTCCCCGGCACCCAGGGCGGCCCGCTGGAGCATGTGATCGCCGGAAAGGCCGTGTGCTTCGGCGAAGCCATGACGGACGCGTTCAAGGCATACCAGCGGCAGATCGTAAAGAACGCCAAAGCCCTGGAAAGCGCTTTCCGCGCAGAGGGCGTGCGCATGGTGTCGGACGGCACAGACAACCATCTGCTGCTGCTGGACTTTACCGGCACGGAAATGACCGGCAAACAAATGGAAGCGCTGCTGGAGGACGCCAACATCACCGTGAACAAAAACACCGTGCCCAACGAGACCCGCAGTCCTTTCGTTACCAGCGGCATCCGGGTCGGCACCCCCGCCGCCACCACCCGTGGCCTGAAAGAGGCGGAAATGGTGAAGGTCGCCGGATGGATCGCCAAGGTGCTGCGGGAAGGCGAATCCGCCGTGCCGCAGGTGCGGGACGAGGTGGCGGCGCTGATGAAGAATTATCCGCTTTACGAATAAACCAAAAAATGAGGCCGCAGCCTCATATCGGGCTGTCGAAAAAGTATTTTCGGCAGCCTCTTGTTTTTATGTGCGTAAAAGGATCATAAATGCCGTTTGGCGCATTGCAGCGCGGAGTCGATCACCTGATCCATGTCGTAGTATTTGTATTCGCCCAGCCGCCCGCCGAAGATGACATTTTTTTCCTGATCCGCCAGGGCTTTATATTCCGCATAGCGTTTCCCGTTCTTTTCGTCATTGACGGGATAATATGGCTCGTTGCCCGGCTGCCATTCAGAGGAATACTCCCGGGAAATCACGGTCTTGGGCAGGTCGCGGCCCTGCCCGTCCTTTCCGAACTCGAACCACTTATGCTCGATGATGCGCGTCCAGGGCGTTTCCCGGTCGGTGTAGTTCACGGCGGCGTTGCCCTGGAAATTGGGCATATCCAAAAGCTCTGTCTCAAATCGAACGGAGCGGTATTCCAGCGCGCCCAGCCGGTATTGGAAATAGGCGTCGATGGGGCCGGTATAGACCACCCGGCGGGCCTGGGCGTCCCAGGAACCCTTATTTTCCAGGTAGTCTTCATTTAACCGTGTTTCAATGCCCTCCAGCATGTTTTCCACCATGCGCGTATAACCGCCTACGGGAATGCCCTGATACAATGCGTTGAAATAGTTGTTATCAAAGGTCAGCCGTACCGGCAGGCGCTTGATGATGAAAGCAGGCAGGTCGCGGCAGGCCCGCCCCCACTGCTTCTCCGTGTAGCCTTTGATCAGTTTTTCATAGATATCCCGGCCCACCAGGGAAATGGCCTGTTCCTCCAGATTCTTCGGTTCGCCCTTGATTTCCTTCCGCTGCCCGGCGATTTTCGCCGCCGCTTCCTCCGGCGTCACCACGCCCCACATTTTGTTGAAGGTGTACATGTTGAAGGGCAGGCTGTACAGTTCGCCGCGATAATTCGCCACGGGAGAATTGGTGAAGCGGTTGAATTCCGCGAAGCGCTGCACGTAATCCCACACTTGCCTGTTATTCGTATGGAAAATATGCGCCCCGTATTCGTGTACGTGGATGCCTTCGATCTCTTTTGTATACACGTTTCCAGCCACATGGGAACGCTTATCAACCACCAGGACGTTTTTCCCCGCCGCTTTCGCTTCATGGGCAAACACGGCGCCAAACAGCCCCGCGCCTACGATCAAAATATCATACATGCGCATTCCCCCGTTTTCCATGTATTCCGGTCCACCCTCATCATAAACGGTTATGCGTCAAAATTCAAGCTTTTTTGGTTCACTCCCGGTCCGCCCACATTTCCCGCTGCGTCTTGAGGAACGCGGTGAATAATACCGAGGCGGCCCCGCAGCACAGCACGTCGGCGATGGGCGTCGCCATCACGATGCCATACACGGGAAGAAAAATGTTCAGCAGGAACATCATGGGAATGTCCAGCAGCCCCTTGCGCAGAATGGCCAGGAAGAAGGAGCGCATGCCCTTGCCTGTGGCCTGGAAGAAGGAAATGATGGCGTAGGCGCAGGCGGAGAAGGGGCAGCCCAGGCACAGGATGCGCAGGAAGCGCGCGCCTGCGGCGATGGACCTTACGTTTTCATCCCGGATAAAAATTGATACCAGCGGCTCGCTGAAAACCAGGCTGGCGGCCATGCACACCAGCGCCACGCCGCAGGAGATCGCGCCGGAGTAAAGGATGCTCAGCTTCATGCGGCGGTAGTTTTTAGCGGCATAGTTGAATCCGATCAGCGGCAGCACGCCCTGGGACATGCCGCGCACGATGGAATGGGCCAGCATGTTGATCTTTTTCGCCACGCCGAGGCCGGCCTGGCAGGCGATGCCGTAAGCGCACATCAGATTGTCCAGCACGGCGTAGGAGATGTTTTCAAACAGCGTCATCAGGCAGGCGGGCAGTCCCGTGCCCAGCACGTCCCGCACCACCGTTTTTTCCAGCATGGCCGCGCCCGGTTTAAAGGAAAGGGAGGAGGGGTGGCGCAGGAAATAGACGATGAAGAAAACCAGCGCGCAGACATTTGAAAGCGCGGTGGCCGCCGCGGCGCCGATGATCTCACGGCCCGGCTTGAGCAGCACGAACATGAACAATGGATCCAGCGCGATGTTCAGTATACCGCCCAGCATAATACCCGCGCTGGCAGGCATGGAGCGGCCTTCCGAACGGATGAGGTGGGACAGCAGTGTGCTCATGGAGGCGGCCAGACCGCCGATCACCACGGTGATCATCAGGTAGTCCTTCGAGTGTCCATGCACCTGTGGCGCTTTTCCCCCCAGCAGGTCGATGAATATGTCCCCCGCGAGAAAAGCAAAAAGGGAATACATCAGCGTCAGGGTCAGGCAGCCCCAGAAAGAAAAAGCGGAGGCCTTCTTCACACGGGCGAGATTTCCGCTGCCCATGGCGCGGCTGATTACGCTGGCCCCGCCCACGCCGAACAGGTTGGAGATGGCGGAAAGGAACATGAACGCGGGCATGCACACCGTGGCCGCGGTCAGCTTTGCGTCACTGCCCGTCAGGCCGATGAAGAAGGTGTCCGCCATATTGTAAATCACCAGGATGATCTGGCCGATCACCGTCGGAACGGCGAGCCGCAAAATGGCCTTCAGCACGGGACTGTTCACAAATAGATCCCTTTCATACTTTGGCATGGCTTTCGCCCCCTTCCATCTCATTTTCTCCGTTCGGAAAAAACAGGAAAAGAACCTTCAGCCTTTTACGCTTGAAAGCTCCCTTTTTCTGGACGTTTGCCATATTATAGCTGTGAACAATCCGTTGCGCAATGAATAATTCTTTATCGAATTATAAAATATTTTTATGAATATAGGAAATATGAAACGCCTGTTTCCTGAACCGGATAGAAAATCAGGCGCTTTTTATGCCGAAACAGATATTTCTACATTAAAAATCAGAATAATTCCATGCAAATATTGAATGTTACCATGATGTTATTTCCCTGCAATCCTTGTAAAGAGGCAGGCTGATTGTAGTTATTTATTTGCTTTCAGCCATTCCCTGCCCTGGCTCACCGCGGCAAGCACCCGCTCCGGGGCAGGCCCGCCGATCAGATTCCGGGCGGAAACGCATGCCTGCATGGAAATGGCCTGATACACGTCCTGTTCAAACGCGGGAGAGAAGGCCCGCAGCTCGTCCAGGGCCAGGTCATCCAAAGCGCAGCCTTTTTCCAGGCAGTGGGCCACCAGCCTGCCCGCCACGGCATGGGCATCCCGGAAGGGCACGCCGCGCTTCACCAGGTAATCGGCGCAGTCCGTCGCGTTGGCAAAGCCTGCCGCAGCGCTCTTTTCCATATTCTCCACCCGGAACGTGGCGGTGCGCAGCATTTCGGTGAACACGTGCATACATTTGAGCCAGGTATCCCGGGCGTCGAAGTAGTTTTCCTTATCCTCCTGCATGTCCTTGTTATAAGCCAGCGGCAGGCCCTTCATGACTGTCAGCAGCGCCATGAGGTCGCCGTAGACCCGCCCCGTCTTGCCGCGGATCAGTTCCGCCACGTCGGGGTTCTTCTTCTGCGGCATCATGGAAGAGCCGGTGGCAAAGCCGTCGTCCAGGGTCAGGAAGCCGAATTCCAGGCTGCTCCACAGCACCAGCTCTTCGCAGAAGCGGGAGAGGTGCATCATGCCGATGGAAGCGGCGGAGAGATAGTCCAGCAGGAAATCCCGGTCGGAAACGCCGTCCAGGCTGTTGCGGCTCACGGCGGAAAAGCCCAGCTCAGCGGCGGTAAATTCCCTGTCCAGCGGATAGGTTGTGCCCGCCAGCGCGCCGCTGCCCAATGGACAGCAGTCGGCAGACTGCCTGGCGTTTTGTACCCGGCGGCAGTCCCGCCGGAACATTTCGAAGTACGCCATCAGGTGGTGGCCCAGGGTGATCGGCTGGGCGCGCTGCAGATGGGTGTACCCCGGCATGATGTCGCCCGCGTGCTTTTCCGCCAGGTCTAGGATCACCTCTTCCAGCTCCAGCAGCATGTCCAGCGTTTGGGCGCAGGTATCCATCGCGTAAAGGTGCATGTCGGTGGCCACCTGGTCGTTGCGGCTTCGGCCCGTATGCAGGCGCTTGCCGGCGTCGCCGACCCGCGCCGTCAGGATCTGCTCCACCAGCATGTGGATGTCTTCGCTTTCCGCGGGAAAATCCACCCTGCCCGCCTGCATGTCGGTCAGAATGCCCGCCAAACCTTGCCGGATCGCGTTTTCGTCCTCGGCGCTGATGATGCCCTGTCTGCACAGCATTTTCGCGTGGGCCATGCTGCCCCGGATGTCCTGGGGATAGAGCCGTTTGTCAAAGGAAATGGAGGAATGGAAATCATCCACCATCTGATTGGTTTCTTTTTCGAATCGTCCGCCCCACAGCTTCATGGTTCATTCACCTCGTTCGTTTCATATCGCCCGAAATACCAGCCGGACACGCTGTCTTTCTTGACAAAGCAGCCGTAATTCAGCTTCAGGATCAGGGAAAGCCGGTCGCCCGGCGAAACAGGCAGCACATAGTCCGTTGTGTCCACGCAGCTCAGCACGCCGTTGTGCTGGAAAATGTACTGCGTCGGCACGGTCATGGGCCTGCCGTGGTACAGCACCCGGGATACTTCCTCCCCCTGGTCCAGCAGTTCCACCGCGTGGTCGTTCCAGGGGATGTAGCGGGCCTCCTCCGGGTCGGAAGGCGCTTGCCCCTCCAGCGCCGTGATGACAGGCAGCCGATCCCACGTAAGCAGCGAATAATCATCGCTTCTCCAGTCCGGCAGGATCAGCAGGTTCAGCTGCCCTTCCGTCTTGATGCCGCACGCCCCGTCCAGGGAAATGATGTGCCGCTGCCGGTCGATGAGCGGCTCGTAGCGCGGATAGGTTTTGCTGTACAGCACAGCGGGCCAGTGGCCCACCACCACATATTTCCGGAAAGACAGGCCGCTGGAATAAAAGTCATCGTACTTTAAAATGGGAAAAGCGTCCTCACCCTCCAGCTCGTCCAGCCGCTCATGGGGGATGCCGCCGTGGACGAAGATCATCCGCTGGGTTTCCAGGACCGTGGGCAGGCTGCCCAGAAATCCGATTTCCGGCTTAAAGCGCTCCCGCAGGCGGGGAAGCAGCTGATCCATATCGGCTTCCCGGGTCAGGGGTTCGCCCATCTCGTCGCACATCTCATGCAGCAGGCTGCTGCCCCACCAGTTCACTGCGTTGAAGGCGTACTCCCGCATCCGTTTCCAATCGCCGCAGCGCTGTTCCGTCAGGAATTCCCAGCGCCACAGATCCACGTTGCCCATCAGCGGATAGACCGTATGCGTTCTGCAAAGCTCCATCACCAGCCGGACCGTTTCCAGGCTTTGCGGGCCTTTCTCGATCAAATCGCCCACGATGACCAGCACGTCCTCCGGCGTAAAGGCGGCTTTTTTCAGGATCGCCCGCAGCCCGTCCGCGTGGCCGTGAACGTCGCTGATCATCAGAACGCGCCGATCATCCGGCAGTTCCGCCCGCTGGATCGTGGTCTTCATCCGTCCCGCTCCCATCCTTTTTTCCGCGTTTCGTTATCTCGCGGTACGCACAGCATTATACCAGACAAATCCCGATCAAACAAGAGAAAGATACTTTGCTTCCATTTTCCCTCGTTTTGTGGTATACTGGCTCCCGGCGCCGAGCGCCGATTAAACGAACACAGGGGGACACATGAACAAGAAGGACATTGCCGAGATCAAACGGCGGTTTAACCTGGAGCACAACAACATCACCTGCATCCGCGGCTGCTATGTGAACGATCAGGGCCAGGTGATTTCTTCCTTCACCCGCTCGCTGGTGGGCATGGCGCAGGAGGAAGCGGAAAAATACCTGGCCATTTTCAAGCGCACCCTGTCCGGAAACCAGGGCCAGAACCTGCTGGATATTGACTTTGACCCGGAAGCCATGGAAAGCTCGCCGGAATACCGGCTGCTGACCGACTTAAAAAACACCGCCCTCAAGGACGATGAAGCGGTGGAATCCTTTTTTCAGCAGATTATCGGCAGCCTGCAGCCGGAAGACCATTACCTGATCCTGCTGATGCACGACGGGTACGACATTCCTTACCGGTCCAAAGAGGATGACAGCGGGATGGCCGATATGGGCACGGAGGTATTCCATTATATTCTGTGCAGCGTGTGCCCGGTGCGCCTTACGAAGCCTTCCCTCAGCTATGACGCGGGGAAAAACGATTTCCGCAGCAAGGAGTCGGACTGGATCGTGGGCGCGCCGGAGATGGGGTTCCTGTTCCCCGCCTTTGAAGAGCGGGCGGCCAACGTCAACCAGGCGCTGTACTACACCCGCGATACAGCCGAGGGCCACGGCGATTTTGTGAACGCCGTTTTCCGGTCCGCCCTGCCCATGCCTGCCGACCGGCAGAAGGAAATCTTCCAGTCCATTTTGCAGGAAACCCTGGAGGAGGATTGCAGCTATGAGGTCATGCAGGCGGTGCATGAGCAGGTGATGGAGCGCCTGGAGGAGCGCAGGCAGGAAAAGAACAGCGATCCGCTGGAGATAACCAAGTATGACGTGGCCGACGTGCTGAAGGAATGCGGCGTATCCACGGCCCATATGGAAGCCTTCAACGATAAATACGACATGGAATTCGGCCGGCAAGCCCGCATCCCCGCCGCGAACATCACCAACCCGAAGCAGTTTGAGGTGAAGACCCCCAGCGTGGTCATCAAGGTCAATTCGGACCGCACAGACTTGGTGGAAACCCGCTTCATCGACGGGCACCGCTACATCCTCATCCGCGCCGACGAGGACGTGGAGGTCAACGGCGTCAGCGTAACGATTCCGGAGTGAAAGCCATGACCAGGGAATTTGACGCGGTGATCATCCGGAACGGGGACATGGACGCGGCGTATGTGGAAATCCCCTTCGACGTAAAAGCGGTGTATGGCAAAGGCCGGGTAGCGGTGCATGCGGAATTTGACGGTTATCCCTACGACGGGCAGGTGGTGCGCATGGGCACCCCCTGCCACATCATCGGGATCCGCAAGGACATCCGCGCCGCCATCGGCAAGCAGCCCGGGGATACGGTGCACGTGAAGCTGACGGAAAGGCCCTAAGCAGACGAAAAAACGCGGCTGGGATCAAAACCCGCCGCGTTTTATTGTTTGGCCATTTATACGGTTTCGAGCTGCACGTCCATTTTTCTGAGACGGTTTTGAATGTCCGGGTCCAGCCCGCTGTCTGTCAGCAGCAGGGACGCTTCCTTCAGGTCGCAGATACGGGCCAGGGCGACCCGGCCGAACTTGCTGTGATCCGCCACGATCACGCTGCGGGCAGCGGACATGAGCATCAGGCGCTTCACGCCCACTTCGGAGAAGTTGGCGTTGGTAGCGCCGCCGGTCATATCAATGCCGTCTACCCCGATGAAAGCCACGTCCACATGGGAATCCCGGATGAAATTTTCCGTGATGGTGCCCACCAGCTCCTGCCTGCCCTGCCGCCGGACGCCGCCGGTGACGATGAGGGTGCTGGAGGGATGGATGGGCGTCTGGTAAGCGATATAGAGGTCGTTGGTGATGATGGTCAGGTCTTCATGGTGCGCCAGCGCCTGCGCGATGAAAAATGTGGTGGTGCCGGAATCGATATGCACGGTGTCGCCCGGATGCACCAGTTTTGCCGCGTACTCTGCGATGCGGTGTTTTTCATCGAGCATTTGGCTGATCTTTTCGGAGTACATGGATTCGTAGGCAGTGCTTCTGTCCATCTTGATGGCCCCGCCATGGGTCCTGCGAAGCGCGCCCTGCTGGTCCAGGTCGTCCAGGTCGCGGCGCACCGTCGCTTCCGATACATGAAACTTTTCTGCCAGCTCATGGATCTGGGCGCTGGTATTGGCTTCAATGTATTCCATCATTTTCTTTTGCCGTTCGGCTGGGATGTATGTGTTCTTCTTCATCGGGTCGCACCTCCGCGCTTGGTATAAAAGGTGTTCCGGTAACTCCAACCGAATATATCATACAATATTTTCAAGTGTTTGTAAAGTATTCCTTTGGAAACTATTCCCAGCCAGAAGGGAAAACATCAATATTTGTAATGAAAATACGGAATAGCGATATAAATATTTATAATTTCTCCACCAGATGGGTGAGCAGCGCGGCAAATTCGCCCCGCACGCGGCGGCCCATTTCCATCACTTCTTCGTGATTGATGCCTTCGCGCTCGATGCCCGCGGCCATGTTGGTGATGCAGCTGATGCCCACTGTCCTGATGCCCGCGTGGACGGCGGCGATCGTTTCCGGCACGGTGGACATGCCCACAGCGTCCGCGCCGAGGATACGCGCCATGCGGATTTCAGCGGGGGTTTCGTAGGCAGGCCCGTTCATCCAGCAGTACACGCCGCGGCGCAGGTCGATATCCAATTCCCGGGCGGCGTGCATGGTCAGCTCCCGCAAGGCGCGGTCATAGGCCTCGGTCATGTCGGGGAAGCGGGGGCCGAAGGCGTCCATGTTGGGGCCGATCAGCGGATTCTTTCCGGACAGGTTGATGAAGTCGGAAATCAGCATCAGCACGCCGGGGCGGAAATCATAGTTCACGCCCCCCGCCGCGTTGGTGAGGATCAGGATCTTCACCCCCAGCCGGGCCATTACCCGCACGGGCATCACCACGTCCTGCATGGCATGGCCCTCATAGCTGTGGAAGCGTCCGCACATGAGCAGCACGCGCTTGTCCGCCAGACTGCCCATGATGAATTTGCCCGCGTGGCCCGGCACGGTCGCCTTGGGGAAGCCGGGAATATCGGCGTAGCGAAGCTCTTTTGCATCCTTCAGGTCGTTTCCGAAATCCCCCAGCCCGCTGCCCAGCACGATGGCGATGTCCGCCCGGCCCAGTTCCGTTTCCACTTTGTCGGCGGCCCGCTGGATGCGGCGCATTTCCTCCTCGCAGCCGGCTTCTATTTCGTGCAGGTAGCTCCTGGCCCCGAACCGCTCGGGCAGCCCGAAGTAATCGCAGACGGTGGCGGCGGTATCGGCGAAGGTTTCCCGGGTGCCGATGGGGTGCTGGCCCACCATGTGCTTTTTCCAGAGCAGCAGCGGCACGTATTCGCGGGTATGGTCGGTGCCCTTGTAGGTGGGATCGCAGCCATGGTCGGCAGTGATGATGAGCAGGTCGTCATCCCCCATGAGCGCCTGAATCTCCGGCAGGCGGGCGTCGAAGTATTCCAGCGCCTTGCCGTAGCCCTCCACATCCCGGCGATGGCCGTAAATGGAGTCGGTATCCACCAGGTTGGTGAACAGCAGGCCGTCGAAATCCCGCTTCATGTATTCGATGGTGGCGTCGATGCAGGCGGGGTTCCCGGCGGCGTGGCTGCTGCCGGTCAGGCCCTGGTGGGCGAAGATATCCTCGATTTTGCCCACGCCCAGGGTTTCATAGCCCGCTTCCTTCAGCACGTCCAGCACGGAAGGCGCGATGGGCTTCATGGAAAAATCCCGCCGCCGCCCGGTGCGCTGGAAACGGCCCTTGCCGGTGCCGACAAAGGGGCGGGCGATGACCCGGCCCACGCCGTGCTTGCCCTGCAATTGAGCCCTGGCGATCTCACACATCTCATACAGCTTTTCGATGGGATAAATTTCCTCATGGCAGGCGATCTGGAACACGCTGTCCCCGGAGGTATACACGATGGGATAGCCGGTTTTCATGTGCTCCTCCCCCAGCTCGTCCAGGATTTCTGTGCCGGAGGCGGGCTTGTTGCCCAGGGTCTTTGTGCCGATGGCCGTTTCAAAGGCATCCATCACGTCCTTGGGGAAGCCGTCGGGATATAGCGGGAAAGGCTGCTTCACCGTCACGCCCGCCATTTCCCAGTGGCCGGTGGTGGTGTCCTTGCCCGCGGATTTTTCCAGCGCCCGGCCGTAGGCCCCCGCGCCGTATTCATGGGGCAGGTTCAGCCCGGGCAGCTGGCCCAGGCCCATGGAAAGCATGTGGGGAATGTTCAGCTTCATATTCTCCGCGATGTGGCCGATCGTATTGGCTCCTTCATCGCCAAACGCCGCGGCATCGGGCAGCGCGCCCGCGCCTGCGCTGTCCAGTACGATCCAGATAACTCGCTTCATCTTCTCAACCTCCTATATATCCTGCCAGTCTCCAGGTAATCAGGGCGACGCCGGCTGTAAAACCCGCCCACATGAACACAGTGTTTGCGGTCCGGTTCGCGTAAAACAATTGAAGGCAGAACCCCCTGCCGATGGGGAAAAACCAGGGCACCGGCTTTTTGTTGAGGGTATCCAGCATGAGATGCGACAACCCGCCGATCAGGGCGGGGATGCCAATGGCCGGGGAAAAACAGAACAGGCCGTAGGAAACCAAAAAAACGAACAGCAGCGAATGGGTGAAGCCCCGGTGGCGGCACAGCCTGCCGATCAGATAGGTGATCATGAACACCACAAGGCCCGTCCCCAGGGACGCCGCGCTCTGGGACAGGATGCCCGCCCAGATGCCGGTTTTGAGGATCCAGTCCGCTGCCAGGAGGATTGCCGTGATGCCGCCCGCGTTCAGCCGTCCAAGCAGCGCGTCCCGCATGGGCTGGCCCGCGTCGCACTCGGCATCGCAGAACACCCCGCCCGCCGCGCCGCCGATGACCGCCGCGAAGATCCCGCCCAGGTCGTCGGGCCTGCATACCGCCAGGGCCGCCGCGATACCGACGGTCAGATGGGTTTTGCTCATCATGGGGGAGTGGTTTCCTTTCGGTCATTTGTACAGTTGCCAAAATCCTTCACCAGTTCAGCGCTGTATTCATCCCGCACCTTCACGCAGCATGCGGCGAAGGCTTGCAGGATGGGCAGGGATTCCCCTTTCTCTGTTACATAATAATCATCTGGTACGAAGCATCCCACTTTAAAATGATCTCCGCTGATATGCAGCGACACGCGAAACATATTCCGCCTGGAAAGCTTTTGCGCGTAAGCTTCGTAAAGATAACCGTGAGCGTCCTGACAGATATAGCAATGTAACCAGTTGGGCACGTCTTTTTTCCGTATAAATCCCGTGCCATGAAACGCCTTGTCCAGTGTGGATTTGTCGCAAATATGGGGAATGGGAAGTTCCATGGTCGTTGCCAGAATATTCCCCGGCTGCAAGATCGTGACCGTACGCATGCGTGCTTCCCGCACGCGGGAGGCAGGCATAACAGCCGTCATCCACGCAATCAATTTAGCTGTGTGCCTGCTTTCCTGCAAAGAGCGCCGAACCGTTTCATCTGGAAGATACACGCGTTTGCGTTCGCGCTGAGTTGGCTCGCCCAAATAAGGTTTCAATCGTTCCAGTATCTCATCGGGATTTCCGGAACCTTTTTCCATACACACGGATACGAAAACTTCTTTTGTGCCGCTGTCGCAGAACCGGCGCAGGGTGATATGATTGGAAAGAATGGGAAACAGATGGCAATTTGGTTTGGGCCAATTTCCGTCCAGGGAATGGTTCCGATTATACAAATCCCCATAATCAATCACTGTGTCGTCCCTGCTGTCGCTGAACCAGCGAATCCCTTCAAACACCAGGATATCATCGTTAAGATTGATCGGGCGGGGTATTTTTGAAACCAGAGCGCTAATGTCCGCTTCGTCGCCGGGGTCTGCGTACAAGCTGCCTTCCTGCCAGTCCGTGCCAAAGCTGGTCAGCGTGGGGACATGCAATTCATGCGAATCGTCTATGATGTAATACTTCCACAGGGACGGGTATTTTTTCACCGCGCTGGCAACGGTATCTTTCGTTCCTCTCAGGGAAAAGCCCAGCCGTTCATAGCTGTATCCCAGTTCAGAGAGCATGGTTTCCAGATAAGGTTTGGCTTCTTTGAATTGCACTTTGTCCGCGATATTGAAAGCATACCAATCAAATGTGCTCATGGCTGTTCCTTTCGTGTATCTGTTCAGCCGTCCTCGGAATAATCTATGAAGCTATTCTTCATGATTGAACAATCTCATATGTCATCCTGAGCATCGCGAAGCGATAGCGAAGGATCTCCTGCGCTTCAGGACACCGCTAAACTCCTTCCGAAAGGGATACGGCGAGGGAGATTCTTCCGGCTCTTTGAGCCGTCAGAATGACAGAATTGCGTGTGTTCCTTGAAGTTGCCTGAGCGGCCATGAACCAGTGATTTTTTAACGAATAACGTAGGAAACAGGCATTACGCCTTCTTTGGTTCTTTCTTGGGCTCCAAGAAAGAACATGTTCCTTCCCCGTCCTACGGCACCAGCGGGTCGTTTTCCTCCGCTTCCGTGCTTTCCTCCGGGGGCTTGGGCAGGTCGTCCAGGGTGCGGAGGCCGAAGTGGGAGAGGAACTTGTCGGTGGTGCCGTAGAGGATGGGGCGGCCCAGGGCTTCCTTGCGGCCCACTTCCTCAATGAGGCCCTTGTTTACCAGGGATTGCACGGAGTAATCGCACTTCACCCCGCGCACCGCCTCCATTTCCAGCTTGGTGACGGGCTGGCGGTAGGCCACGATGGCCAGGGTTTCCAGGGCGGACTGGCTCAAAGACTGCTTCTGGATGGGCTGCAAAAGCCGCTCCACATAGGGCGCGTACTCGGCGCGGGTGGAAAGCTGGATATGCTCGCCGAAGCGCTTCAGGGTGATGCCCCGGCGGTGGTAGGAATAGTCGCTGTCCAGGGCGTCGACGGCCAGGCGGGTTTCGTCCTCGGTCACGTCCAATGCCCGCTGCATGTCTTTCAGGTTCACCGGCTCCCCGGCCACAAACAGTATGGCCTCGATCACGTGGGCCAGCTCATTCGTATCCATCAATCTGCAAATCTCCCTCCGCCGGTTCGCCCGCCCGGGCTTCCAGCATCATGTCCCCGAAAATGCCTTCCTGCTCCGCGCTGACCCTGCCCAGGCGCAAAAGCTCCAGCAGGGCCAGAAACAGCGTCACCACCTCATCCCGGGTGGGCTGCGGGGAAAACAGCTCGTCAAACTTCACCGGCCCTTTTTTCAGCCGCCTCAAAATGTGGGCGCTGCACCGGGGCACGGTGTACTCGTCCCGGACGATGCGCCGGGCGGTCTGGATGGGTTCCTCTCCCTCCTCCTTCACCCGGGCCATCACCCGGGCGAACGCGGCCAGCAGCCCTTCCATGGTCAGGTTTTTCAGCTCCAGCGTGGGCGGTGGCAGGGGGTATTCCTCCGGCAGCTTTTCAAACATCAGCGCCGCCGCCTTTTCAAAGCCCTGCATGTCCTGGGCGATCTGCTTGAAGCGCTGGTATTCCTCCAGCTGGCGGATCAGCGCCTGCTCCGGGTCCTCCTCGCCTTCCTCCAGCTTGGGCTTGGGCAGCAAGGCGCGGCTCTTGATTTCCAGCAGGCTGGCCGCCATGTTGATAAACGCGCTGGCGTCGTCCATGTCCAGGTCAGGCGCGTTCTGCACGGACTGGATGTACTGGTCCGTCACCTGGGAGACGAAGATATCCTTGATGTCGATTTTCGCCTTGCCGATCAGGAAGAGCAGCATGTCCAGCGGCCCTTCGAACTGGCTCAGATGCAATGTCAGCGGCATTACGATCCCTCGATTTACAGCGTATTCCTGGGCAGCGTTCAGTGTATGGAACGGAAGCTTCCCGATTTGATCAGACGGGCCAGTCTGTGCCCTTTTTTACCCCAGCCCGAATACCGCCAGGATCCCGTCCGCCACAGCGCCCTGCACCGTGTAAACGACCGTGCTGATGGCGGAAGAAATGAACCGGGTGAAGTAAAGCAGGACCATCATGGCGATCATCACGATGTTGACCACCTTGGCGGGGATATGCAGCCTGCCGCGCAGGAAAATGTCGTTGACCACGTGGTAACCGTCCAGCGGCGGGATGGGCAAAAGGTTGAACACGGCCAGGCTCAGGTTGATACGGGCAAAGAACATCAGGAAGCGCTGGACGTACAGAAGCCAGGGCGTACGCAGGAAGCTGTTGAAAGCGTCGGTGCCCTTGCTCAGCACATAAGCGCTGTTTTCCCCCGCCGCGGCGGTAAACAGCACGTTTTCTCCCGATATTACGGAATAAAAATTATACCCGTCAAAGCGCAGGAAATCCCGCCGGGCCAGCAGGGGGAAGGAACCGGACAATTTGTCCAATTCCCATAATTCGGGATCCCATAACAGCTCATTCACGCCGGTCATGATCAGCATGGCCGCCAAAAACAGGCACAGGTTCATCACGATGCCCGCGATGGACACCAATAGATCGTCCCGGCGGAAGTTTTTATAATTCCGGGGATTGACCGGCACGGGCCGCGCCCAGCCGAAGCCGAACAGAAACATGAACAGCGTGCCGATGGGATCCAGATGGCGCAGGGGATTAAAGCTCAGCCGCCCCATCATCTGCGCCGTCGGGTCGCCGCAGCGCAGGGCAACATAGCCATGGGCCAGCTCATGCAGCGTCAGGGCGATCAGAATCGCCGGAAGATTATATAAAAGAATGATCAGCGTGCCCCGCGGGTCGCTTTGCAGGCTGGAAAGAATGCCCACACGTGTTTCTCCCTTCGAAAGATTTACCAATATTATATCTGATCATGCCGGAAAACACAAGCCATGCAAGAAAAAACCCGCGCATTTGAATCGCGCGGGCCATAGCTTTTTACGGCAGGGTTTTGAGGAACTTCTCTCTGGTCTCATCCAGCCGGTCATAATCCATGGCGTCGATGTAGAAACGCTCCAGCGCGTCGTGGCGGGCTTTCGCGTTGGCCAGGGCTTCCACCGCCTGGTTCCGCATCAGGTCAAAGGCCGCGCGGTCAAAGGCCAGGCGCGAGGCCTCCCGGCGCAGGATGCCCGCGTCAAAGGCCGGGGTGAATACCGTGGCGTCCGCGGCGACGGCAGATGTAAAGCATACGCCGCTCACCGCCACATGGGCCAGCTTCCGCGCGTCCAGCGGGTCGTGATAAGCGGCGCGGGCAATATCCCGGCGTTTCGCAGCCTCCCACACGGGGCGAAGCAGGGAATCGGCGTCAAAGCCCCAGGGCGCGTCCAGGCTGTATACCGTGCCGGTGAGGGCCGCGTCCAATTGCTGCAATACACCTTTCCAGGTGATCGCCTGGGCGAAGGCGTGGGTTTCAAGGCCCGGCTCCGCGCTGGGCAGCAGCGACACCCATTCCCGCTGCAGGATTCGCTTCTCCGCTTCAGGCAGCGCCGCGTCGTATACCGCCGCCGCGTCCTCGCACACGGCCAGCGCAGCCCTGAGATACCGGTAAGCCTGGGCGTAGCAGCCGGATATTTCCCGGGTCAGCGCCGTGATTTCCTCCGCCTGCTCGGCCAGGGCTTCTTCGTCCAGGCATTCTCCCAGATTCAGGATGCCGTCCGCCGCCCCCGGCGCCACGGGGTCCACCACATGCGGCGCTGTGCCGTCCAGGATCAAAAAACCGGCCTGGGGCGCCAGCACCGCGTCCAGGCTGTCCGGGTCCCCGGAGCAGTGGTAATAACCCACCGCAAGGCCCCGCTTCTCATAGTGCTTGCCCACTTTTCCCATCAGCGTGCTTTTGCCCACGCCCGGCCCGCCCTTCAAAATCACCGTGCGCTTTGCCTGCCGCCGCAAATCCTCAAAAAACCCTACGAACCCCGCCGCCGTGTTTCCCCCCGGAAACAGATGCCAGTTTCGCTTCATGCCGCCGCCCCCCTTTGTCAAGTCATCCCACTGTATGCGCCGGGCCGAAAAAATATCCCTGGCTTGCATGTGGGAAAAATATCCGGTATAATAGGGACGATTCTTTTCATGGGAGGCGCCCTACGATGGCCGATGCACCCCAGGAGGCCCGGCAGCTGGAAGCCGTGATCGTGGATACCGTTTTTCGCAACGAGGAAAACGGCTATTCCGTCGTGGAAGTGCGCGTGGGCCGGGAGAGGGTCATGGCCGTGGGCGCGCTGCCCGCCCTCGCCGCCGGGGAACAGGTGCTGCTGGACGGCGGCTGGGTGGAGCATCCCCAGTACGGCAGGCAGTGGAAAGCTTCGGGCTGTGAAATCAGAAAGCCCACCACCCTGCTGGGCATTGAACGGTATTTGGGCTCCGGGCTGATCCACGGCGTGGGGCCGTCCACAGCGAAGCTGCTGGTGCAGGAATTCGGCAAGCGCACGCTGGATATATTATCAGAGCATCCGGAACGGCTGACGGAGGTGCCGGGCATCGGGAAAAAACGCGCCCAGCAGATCGCCAAGTCCTATCTGGAGCAGTACGGCGCCCGGGAAGCCATGGTGTTTTTGCAGAGCTACGGCGTATCCGCCTCCCTCGCAGTAAAAATCAGCAAACGATACGGGGCCGACGCCCAACAGAAAATACGTGAGAATCCCTACCGGCTCATCGACGACATCGAGGGCGTGGGCTTTCTGACCGCGGACCGCATCGCCCTCTCCCTGGGCATTCCCCAGGACAGCGAATACCGCCTGCAGGCCGGCATCAAATACGCCCTGCAGGAAGCCGCGGGCGAAGGGCACACCTATCTGCCCCGGGACCTCCTTCTGCAAAGGGCGGCCTCGGGCCTGCGCGTGTCCGGGGATCTGCTGCTTAATCATCTGGACAGGCTGCTGTTCAGCCGCGAAATCATCGCCATGGACATGGGCGGCATCGACGCCATGATGCTGAGCGCGTATTTCTACGCGGAAAAAGAAATCGCCCGGTATCTGCGGCTGCTGATGGGCAAGGCCCAGGCGGTCATCCAGCCCGCCGTTCAGCAGGAAATCCGGGATTTTGAACGGGAAAACAGGATCCAGTTCAGCGAAAAGCAGCGTTTGGCCGTGTCCGAGGCCGTGGGGCGGGGTGTGGCCGTCATCACCGGCGGCCCCGGCACGGGAAAAACAACCATCATCAACTGTATGCTGTCGCTGCTGGGCCGGGGCGTGTATCTGGCCGCGCCCACCGGCCGCGCCGCCAAGCGCATGAGCGAAGCCACCGGCCACGAGGCCAAAACCCTCCACCGCCTGCTGGAATTCAACGGCGACGACGGGCACTTCCTCCGGGACGAGCAGAACCCGCTGGATTGCGCCTGCCTGATCGTGGATGAAATGAGCATGGTGGACGTGTTTCTGATGCGTTCCCTGCTCCGGGCATTGAAGCCCGGCACACGGCTTATCATGGTGGGCGACGCCGACCAGCTGCCCTCCGTCGGCGCGGGCAACGTGCTGGGGGACATTCTGAAAAGCGGCGTGATCCCCTCCGTGCGGCTCACCGACATTTTCCGCCAGAGCGAAACAAGCCTGATCGTGCTGAACGCCCACCGCATCAACCATGGGGAAGCGCCCATCCTGAACCAGAAGGGCAGCGACTTTTTCTTTGAGCGCCGCCCCCAGCCCGACGCCGCGGCGGAAACCATCGTGGGGCTTTGTACCCAGCGCCTCCCTGCCTTTCTGCATACGAACGCCCCCATGCGGGATATTCAGGTGCTCGCTCCCACCAAGAAGGCCGGGGCGGGGGTGTACCAGCTGAACGCCATGCTGCAGGCCGCGTTCAACCCGCCGGGACGGGACAGGCCGGAAATCCATTACGGTGAAACCGCCTACCGCCTGGGCGACAAGGTGATGCACGTAAAAAACAATTATCAGCTCCCCTGGAAGGCCGACGACGGCACGGAGGGCGAGGGCGTGTTCAACGGGGACGTGGGCTTCATTTTCAAGGTGGACACCCAGGACAGGATCATCACCGTGCGCTACGACGACGAACGCACCGTGGAATACGACTACCAGCAGCTGGAAGAGCTGGAGCTGGCCTATTGCCTTTCCGTACACAAGAGCCAGGGCAGCGAGTTCCCCTGCGTGGTGATGCCCGTAGTGGGCGGCCCGCCGAAGCTGCTGACCAGGAACCTGTTTTATACGGCCCTCACCCGCGCCCGGAAGCTGGTGGTGCTGGTAGGCCGGGAGGACGCCATCGCCGCCATGGTGCGCAACGACCATATCGCCGCCAGGTATACGACCCTGCAGCAGCGGCTCATGGAAGAAATCGGTTAATATTTTTATTTCAGGAGGATAACAAGCCTTGCTTCGCATCGGACAATTTACAGATACATTTCTTCCCGTGGTGGACGGCGTGGGGCGGGTGGCCCTGGCTTATTCGGAAACCCTGTGCAAACTGGGCCACCAGGTGACTGTGGTGACCCCCATGTATGACACCGGATATCGGGGCGGGTATCCCTTTGAGATGGTGGACTATTCCGCGAAGGCAGTGCCCGGCATGAAGCAGTATAAGACCGGGGAAGCCCCCTGGGACCCGCATTACCGCAAGCGCATGCGCATGATCCCCCTGGACGTGCTGCACGCCCACAGTCCCTTCACCGCGGGCAGCGAAGCCCTGCGGCTGGCCGTGCTGCGGAAAATCCCGCTGGTAGCCACCTTCCATTCCAAGTATTACGACGATTTTTTGAAAGTCACCAGGTCCGAAACCCTGGCCAAGGCGGGGGTCAAATTCGTGGTGGATTTCTATAACCGCTGCGATGAGGTATGGGCTGTGGGCCAGAACACCGCCGACGTGCTGCACACCTACGGTTATGAGGGAGACATTCAGGTGATGCCCAACGGCGTGACGCTGCGCCAGGCAAAGCCCGGCGCAGTGGAAGAAGTGAACCGCCGCTGGGGGCTGAAAAAAGAGCCGCTGCTCCTGTTCGTGGGCCAGATGAACTGGAAAAAGAATATCCTCTGCGTGCTGGAGGCCTGCGCGGAGCTGAAAAAACAAGGGAACAGATTTCACCTGATCCTGGCGGGCCAGGGGCCTGACCTGCGGGAGATCGAGCATAAAATCAGCGAACTGAACCTGAAAGACCGAACCCATCTGGCGGGCCACATCACGGACATGGACCTGCTGGACGGCCTGTACCGCAGGGCATCCCTCTTCTGCTTCCCCTCGCTGTACGACGCCGCGCCGATGGTTGTGCGGGAAGCCGCGGTGATGGGCACGCCCGCTGTGATGGTGCGGGGCAGCACCGCCGCGGAAATCATCCGGGACGGGGAAAACGGTTTTCTGTGTGAAAACGACGCCCTTGATCTGGCGCGCGTCATTTCCAACGCTTTCGTCGATCAGGAAAAGCTGAACGAAATCGGAAAGAAAGCCCAGGAAACGATCCCCATTCCCTGGGACGGCATCATGGAGCAGGCCGTGGCGCGCTACACGCGCCTCATCGCCCTGGGCAAGGAAGGCAAGCTCACGCGGAAGTACCTGCGGGTGATTTAAGAGAACAGAGTGCAGAGTGCAGATGCAGTTTGTGCTGATTGGAATCAGAATTGTCAAGCTGTATCTAACTGAACGCTGTACTCTGCACTCTGTTCTCTAATAGAATCAAGCGCTGTGATCCATTCTCAGCTTATCGGCAATCAGGGCGATCAGCTCGCCGTTGGTGGGCTTTTCATTGGGCTGGGCCACCTCACAGCCGAAGGCCTTGTTCAGGGAGTCCACCCTTCCCCGGTTCCAGGCTACCTCAATGGCGTGGCGGATGGCGCGTTCCACCTTGCTGGAGCTGGTGCCGAAGCGGTGGGCGATGGCGGGATACAGCTCCTTGGTAATGCCGCTGATCATGGCAGGCTGGGCGATCACCAGCTTGATGCCTTCCCGCAGGTATTGGTAGCCCTTGATGTGCGCCGGGATGCCCATGGCCAGAAACAGGTTGGATATTTTATCATCCAGGCTCAGGGTAGAGGGGGAAGGGGTGCAGCTGTCCGGCGGCTCGTCCCTGCGCTGCCGGGCCACGTCCCGGATGCGTTCCAGCAGCACCTGCAGCTCCACCGGCTTGATCATGTAATACTGCACGCCCAGATCCACCGCCCGGCGGATGAAGTCATCCCGGCCCAGGGCGGTCACGGCAATCACATGCGGCTTTTTCTCCGCCGGAATGCTTTGCAGCTGTGAAAGCACCCCGAAGCCGTCCAGTCCGGGCATGATCATATCCAGCAGCATCACGTCCGCCTGCGTTTCCTGCACCAGCTTCAGCGCGTTCAGGCCGTTCGCCGCTTCCCCCACCACCAGGATGTCCTGCTGTTTTCCGAAGTACTGCGCCATGAAGCCCCTCAGTTCATCATTGTCCTCTACGATCGCCAATCGGATATTGCCCATTTCATGTCACCCTCGCATTCTTGTACTGCATTTTACAGTTTTTTGCATTTATTTGGCATTACACAATCTATTTTACCCAAAAGAATAATTTATACAAGATTTTAGTATCTATAAGAATTATTTCCATGAAAAAAACACGAATTTCGACAGTTTTGAACTGTCAGCGGGGACAAAGAATCTCTTTTTTCCGCTTTTTCCGCGGGCATGAACAGAAACATGTGTTCCATATCCTCCGCTGAAAACGAAAATCCTGTCTGTTTCATCAAACAAAAAAACCGAAAAAAAGCCGGGTTTTGATCCGCCGAAAACCGCAGCGTACGAAAACTGCACTCACCGTACAAATCATTGCTATATTTCCTGATATTTACAGGTAAAAAATGTTTTTCCTTTACAGTCCCTCTGAAAAGCGGTATGATTTTCCCGTTCATATAAGAACATTTGTTCTGTATTTTCGTTCCGGCCGCCCCCCCCCGGAGCGAAACAGGAGAGGGAAAGATGAATCAGAATCAGGAAATGCTTTTATATTATTGTGGTCAGCTTCAAACGGAGTGGGCACAAAAAAAGGCCCTGGCCTATCTGCGCATCCTGACGGAGGCCGGGAGCTGCACTGCGGAGACGAGGGCAGGCGGCAAACCGCTTCCGGCGGACAGGCAGACAGAACAGGGCTGCAATCAAAAAAGAAAGCGGCAGGAAGGAGGGGAACGAAAGATGGACGGCCGAATCATTTTCCCTGATCCCGAAGAAGATCAGCCACCCGCCTGAGCGCGTCCCATCCCTCCGGGGGCATGGCGGCCAGCGCGCGGAACACCTGCTTGGGGAATTCATCCTGCCCCAGCATCAGGCGGTTCACCGCGTCGTCCTCATCCGGTTGTGCCAGCATCTCCCCCACGCCGTCCTTGAGCCAGGCGTAAGAAACGCCGAACACCCGGCAAATGAGCCGGAGCGTCTGCTCCTGGGGCCTGCTGTATCCGTTTTCAATGCGGCTGAGCACGCTCTTTTTCAGGCCGATCTTTTCGCCGAACTGGTCCAGCGTCAGTCCGAAACACTTGCGCACCTGGCGAATTCTTTCATGCAAAGGAATCCCTCCCTTTTTTCCGCCCCCATTATAACAGAAACAGGGAAAAATCGCAATGAAACAAATCAGCCTTCATGAGAAACCGCCGGTGTTTGCCGAAACGGTTGAATTTCCGCCGCCCGATCCCCGTTTTTAATCAGAATCATACAGAAACACGCATTGTTTTTGTCAATAAATCATTCTGGTATTTTTCAAGAAAGTGTGATATAATAATGACAGAACTGTTCTGATTCTTTTTCAGGACAATTACGTTCAAAACAGCCGCTTCTTTCAGCAAATAGAAAAATCAATATGCTGTGCGTTTGTTTTCTTCTTTCGTACATTGTGAAATAAAAGGAGGTTTTTATGGCTCAGTATCCAAAAGTGCGCGTCATCCCGCTGGGCGGGGTGGACGAGATCGGTAAAAATTTATACGTCTTTGAATACGAAGACGATATCCTGGTGGTAGACTGCGGGTCCATCTTCCCCAAGGAAGATATGCTGGGCATCGACCTGGTGATTCCCGACGTTTCCTACCTGGTGGCCAACAAGGAGCGCGTGCGGGGCTATGTATTCACCCACGGGCATGAGGATCATATCGGCGCCACGCCCTATATCCTGGAGCAGGTACCCGCGCCCATCTGGGGCACCAGGCTTACGCTGGCGCTCATCGACCTGAAGCTGCGGGAGCACCGGGTCAGCGGCATCCAGATGAACGCCATCCATCCCCGGGACGAGGTGCGGATCGGCGCCTTCACGGTGAAATTCATCAAGGTGAGCCACTCCATTCCAGGCGCGTGCGCGCTGATCATATCCTGCCCCGCGGGCGTGATCGTGCATTCCGGTGACTTTAAGATCGACTTCACCCCCGTGGACGGCGAAATCACCGACCTGAGCTCCCTTGCCACCACCGGCGACGCGGGCGTGCTGGCGCTGCTGTGCGAAAGCACCAACATCGAGCGTCCGGGCTATACCATGAGTGAGCGCAAGATCGGCGAAACCTTCGTCAACCAGTTCCGCAACGCCCAGGGCCGCGTGATCGTGGCCATGTTCGCCAGCAACATCAACCGCCTCCAGCAGGTGATCGACAGCGGCATCCGCTTTGGCAGGAAGGTATGCTTCGTGGGCCGCAGCATGGTATCCGTCACCCGGGTGGCCATGCAGCTGGAAGAGCTGGTGATTCCGGACGGGTATTACCTGGAGGTGGATGACCTGGACAGCTACCGCGACGACGAGCTGCTCATCCTCACCACCGGCAGCCAGGGCGAGCCCATGAGCGGCCTGACCCGCATGGCTTTCTCCGAGCACCGCAAACTGCAAATCAAGCCCAGCGACAAGGTGATCATCTCCGCCACCCCCATTCCCGGCAATGAAAAATTCGTCTCCCGGGTCATCAACCAGCTTTACCGCTGCGGCGCGGAGGTCATCTATGAGGCCATGGCAGAGGTGCACGTTTCCGGCCACGCCTGCCAGGAGGAAATCAAGCTGATGCACGCGCTGGTGAAGCCCAAATACTTCATCCCCATCCACGGCGAATACCGCATGCTCTGGCAGCACGCGGAGCTGGCGGAATCCATGGGGATGGACAGGAAGAACATCGTCCTGCCCGCCGCGGGCCAGGTGATCGAAATGAGCAAAGACAGCCTGTCCATCGCGGGCACCGTGCCCGTGGGCGAGCTGCTGGTGGACGGCCTGGGCATCGGCGACGTGGGCAACGTGGTGCTGCGCGACCGCAAGCACCTGTCCCAGGACGGCCTGATCATCGTGGCCATGGCCTTTGACCGCACCAACGGCGTGCTGGTGTCCGGCCCGGACGTGATCTCCCGCGGCTTCGTGTATGTACGGGAAAACGAGGACATCATCGAATGCACCCGCGAGGTGGTGCGCGGCATCATCGCCAGCTACAGCCGCATCGAGGGCAGCGACTGGCCCAGCATCAAAAACCGCATCAAGGATGAGCTGCACCGCTTCATTTATGAAAAGATCAAGCGAAATCCCATGATCCTGCCCATTATCGTGGATCTGGGGTAAAACCAACCCAAGACTGCCCGTCAAAAAGAGAAAAGGGGCAGTCTTGGGTTTCAAAGAGGAAATACATGGCAATTCAAAAAAGAGGACTGATCCTTATCCTGGCCGCCGTGCTGTTTTGTTCCCTCATTCCGGGCAGTCGGGCAGCCTCCAGCGTCCGATTTATCCAGCACGGCGCCCGGGATGAAAAACAGAACCAACTGATCACATACTGGCTGTATCTTCCGCCGGAAGTTGAGCCGGGCATGCCGCTGGTGGTGTACCTGCACGGGTCGGGAGAACGCGGCGAAGGCGCGCTGCTGACCAGCCTGCCGCTGTTTTTAGAGAACGGCATCGTGCTTTGCAGCGACGCGATCCTGCTCGTTCCGCAAATGCCGTCCAATTTCGGCCAATGGATCAGTATTGAAAACGCGGTCATGAAAATGATCGACCGCACGGTGGAAGAATATCATATAGACGAGAAACGCATCGCCCTGGCAGGCTTCAGCATGGGCGGCATCGGCGTATACGATCTGGTCAACCTGTATCCGGACAAGTTCTGCCGGGCCATCAGCGTGTCAGGCCGGGTGAACGAGGACGTAAGCCCCGATGCCTTTGCGTGCTGTGAGCTGCGCACCTTTGTGGGCACGCGGGATACCAATATGCCGCCCCAGTCCGCGCTGGAATTTGCCCAGGCAGTGGCGGACGCGGGCTATACTTCGGAAGCGGTGCAGTTTGATTCCACCCACAGCCGTATGCCTTATCATGTGTTTCAGAGCGAAAAAAACCTGGAATGGCTGTGGATGGAGCTGGCTCCCCAGCCGACAGCCAAACCCACCGCGACCCCCAAGCCCACTGCGACCCCCAAGCCCACCGCGACCGCAAAACCCGCAGCCGCCGACGAAAAGAACACGTCCGGATACCGCACGCTGAAAAAGGGCATGAGCGGACGGGACGTGCAGCAGTTCAAAATCGCCATGTACTGGCTGGGATACTTCAACGACAAAAATGTGTCCGACCAATACAACAGCCTGACGGTAGAACGGGTGAAAAAGCTGCAAAAAAACAACGGCCTGGAAGAAACCGGCATTGCCGACCCCGCCTTGCAGGAGCTTGTGTTCTCCGGCAACGCCGTGAAAACGAAGAACGCCCCCAGGCCCTCCAAAACCCCGAAGCCCGCCGAAACGCCCAAGCCCTGAAACAGGCGGTGCAAAGCGCGGAGCCCCATGCTTTCCGCTATATCTCTTCCCGCGCCGCTTCCTCCGCCGCCCGCCTTGCCATTGTCCAGGAATAGCCCTTTCGCGACAGCGATTGGGCGATTTTTTTCGGATCGTTTTGAAACTTACGCAGGAGCTTTTTCGCCTGCTCCAGACAGCGCCGGTATTCTTCCTCCTCGGGCACGGTATCCAGCGCCGCCCGGGCTTCCTCCCCGGATACGCCCTTCATCCGCAGCTCCTGGGCGATCCGGTTCTTGCCGTACTTCCTGGCCCGGCTGTGCACCCACTGCTCGGCGAAGCGCTTATCGCTCACCAGTTCATGCAGATTCAGGGCGGCAAGCACTTTTTGAATCGCCGTTTCATCGTACTGTGAGCGGCGCAGGCGGGAGACGATTTCCTGCCCGCTGCGCTCCCGCAGGGCCAGGTATTTCATCGCCGCTTCCAGGGCATGGGGATAACTCCGCTGCCTCATAAACAGCCGGTATTCCTCCGGGTCGAGGGGCTGGTTCACGTGCAGCTTTCGTTCCAGATACAGCGCGGAGGGAATTTTCAGCGTGTCCCCGCTCATCAGTTTTACCGTGGCAACGCCGTGCTGCCGTTTGATTTCGATCACTTTATCGGCCACTGTCCTTGTCCCCCAGCAATACGCAAATCATTTCAAAGTTCAGATCCGCCAGCACCCCGCGCCGCGCTTCGCTGGCTCCGGTGGTCAGCAGGGAAAAACCACGCTGTCTTTCCGGATCAAAAAACAGCCCGTGCACCGCGCCGTAAGCCATTCCCTGGTGGCCGTACAGCAGGGGCGAAAGGAAATATCCGTCGTGCAGGACAAATGTGCCGATGCCCTGGGACAGGTTGCTGGCCCGCTCCCCGAAGCGCGTGACGGCATGCCGCATTTCCTCCAGGCTTTCTTCGGCCAGGAAGCCGGGCTTCATCCCGGCCATGCCCAGCTTTGCCAGCTCCGGCGCGGATACGCACAATGACCCATGGGCCAAATTGTAATGCGCTTCCGGGTTCACTTCGGCGGGCGGCATCGGACGGGTTCTTCGTTCCGCGGCATTGAAGTTGGGGGTTTTGCTCCGGGGCAGAATGCGGACAGCGTCGGCCAGATCGCCCTGGACTTTCTGGGGATAATACGTCGCCGTCACGCCCAAGGGATGGAACACGGTTTCCTGCATCAGCGTTTCAAAATCCCTGTCCGCCGCCGCTTCCATCACCGCTCCCGCGATCCCCGCCCCGAAATTGGAATACTCCCATTTCTCTCCCGGCAGATGGCCGGTGAAGCTGTCGCCCCGCAGCAATTCGCTCATAGGCACGTTTTTGACGATGCCGGTATTGTAATCAACGCCGTCATGAATCCCCGCCGTATGGGACAGGAGCATCCTGAGGGTGATGGGCGTATCCGGCGCTTTGGGATGGCGAAGGGAAAAGGGCAGGTATTCGTTCACGTCCCGGTCAAAGTCCAGCCGCCCCTGCTCCTTCAGCTTCATCGCGCCCAAGGCCGTCACAAACTTGCTCACCGACGCGGCGCGGAATACGGTTTTCTCCGTTACCGCTGTGCCGGGCTGATGTGAAACGCCGAAAGCCGCTGTGCCTGTGATTCCCGTTTGATCAAATAAACACAGGGAAGCGCCCAGGCAGCGATGTTTATTCAGCACGTTTTCCACCGCGCCGGCATCCGCCTTCGGCATATCGGAGGCGTTCATTTTTCGTCTCGCCGGTAAAAAGCCCAGAATCAACCGGTACAGTCCCCAGTTTTTCATGGTGGTTCTCCTTGCATAAAATGGGTTCCCTCCGCGCACAATAAGCCCATACCCGATGAAAAGGAGGGAAAACAATATGCCCAATCAGAACGGATGCGCCCTGACCAGCAAAGACCTGAGCGTGCTGGAGGACCAGCTGACCCACGTGGCCATGAGCTGCCGCGTGGCCCAGCACCACGCAGAGTCGTTCCAGGATCCCCAGTTCAAGAAGCTGGCCGCCACCGTGGCCCAGCATCACCGCCAGCACTTCGACGCGCTTTACGCGTTCCTCAACGGCTGTCAGTAAGGGAGGGAAAAACATGAACCAGCAGAATCAGACCTGGAGCCAGAATGCCCAGAACCAGCAGGTCGCCCAGCAGCCCCTGACCGACCAGGAGCTGGCCTTCGACCTGCTCTATCAGGAAAAGGCACTGCTTTCCAACATCGCCTCCGAGGTGCTGGAGGTGAGCCAGCCCGGCATGCGCCAGGTGCTCAACGACTGCTACATGCAGATCGGCCAGGACCAGCTGGACATCTTCAACGCCATGGAGCAGCAGGGCTGGTATCCCGTGAAGCCCGCCCAGCAGCCCGATATCCAGACCGCCAAACAAAAGTATCAGCAGATGCGCGGCACCATTTGACCCGTTTGCAGCAGAGAGAATCCTTCCATGGGAAGGGTTCTCCTTTTCGTTTGCTTCTTCATTATAACACACCAAACGGCGATATTGAACATCCATTTTCAAAATGAGCGCGGCAGACTGGAAGCAACGAATCCCTTGCGAAAAAAGAAGAATCGCGGTACAATGAACAGGGATCCCACAGGCACGAACCCCTGAGAGGAGGCTGCTCCAGTGCAGCAAGAGAAACAAGAGAACAGGACGGTTGGCAGCCCGATCCAGATCGGCGCCTTCTTTTCTTTATTATACTGCATGGCGTTATCCGGCGTGATGCTGCATTCCCCTTTCCGGGGCGGCGCGCTGTATCTGGCCGGGCGCTGCTTTCTTAATCTGTTTGCGCTGCGCGGGCCGATCCGGAAGGGGATGCTGGGCAGGCATGCCCGGATCGTGGGCATCGCATCGTCGGTTTTATTCGCAGCGCTGTTGATCCTATGGACGGGTATGCGTCCCGGTTTTGCGGACAGCCCTGATTTCGGATGCGCAGCCGGCATCATCCTTTGCGTCCTCCTTCGGCCTGCCGTCACCCGGTTCGCTGTGGAGCGCTGGGGAAACAAACGTTTTTTCCCCCTGGGATGCCTGACGCAGATCGTTTTCCTGGTGGTGGCTGCGCTGCTTCTTTTGTCCCGCGCGCTGCCCGGCAGCGAAACGGGAATCCTCACAGCCGGTTTTGCGCTTTGCGGCATCCTGGAATGCTGCTTCGGTTTTCGGACGAAATCCTGCGACGCAGCCTTCACCGACGCGGACAAAGCAGAAATGGCAGCTGTTGAAAAAGCCCATGCCTATAAGATGTACCAGCGCGCTTCCCTGGCGGCAGCCGCCGCGATGCAGGCCACGCTGGCAGCGGGGTGCGCTTGCATCGCCGCCAAAGCGGACAGGCCCCTCCTTTGCCTGCCCATCGGCCTGCTTTGCGCCTTCGGCGCGTTGATTGCCAGCGAAGCCCTGCTGCGCCGCCCGGCAGTCCAAAAAGCCAATCCCAATCTGCTGAAAGGACTGGGGCTGGCTGGCTGGCTGGCTGGGCTGACGGTATTCGTTTTCTCCGCGCCTCAGGACAGCGCTTTTGTTTCCTGCCTGTCCTTCGCTTTCTGCGCAGCCTGCGCAGCAGTATGCGTGCGCACCCTGACTTCTATGGAAACGCACATGCGCAATGTAGGCGCGTTCGCGCTGGGGCACGCGCCCGGAGATTTCTTGGAAAACATACAGCGGGCGCGGCGGGAGGCCGCCGCCCTGACAGGCCAAACGCTCTCCCTGACAGGCATGGCCCTGATCAGCTTTTTTGCCGCTTCCGGCAGCGATGGGAGCGGAGATTTCGGCGCCTTTCTTCTCCTGCTGTCCGTTCCCGCCCTGCTGCTGGCCTGCGCATCCGCCGTGTTTGAGGTTTGCTTTCCCCTCACCAAGGTGCATCTCATCAAGCTGCGCCAATACGCCAGGCAGCAGCGGCAGGGCATTGAAAACCTGCCCTTAAAGGAACAGTTGGAGCCTGTGGCTGTGGGCAAAAGCTTCCGGAATTACGGCATCCGGCTTGTGGAGCTCATTCTTCGCCCCTTCTTCTACCACAAGGTCCGGGGCACGGAAAACGTTCAGCTGGACGAAGACGTCCCCTGCGTGCTCGTCTGCAACCACGGTGAAATCCTGGGCCCGGTGGTCTGCACGCTGTTTGTTCCCTATCAGCCCTTCCGCCCCTGGTCGGCTTATGAAATGATGGACAAGCACACGGTGATCGACCGCACCATGAACGGCACCTTCCAGAACGTCAAGGGCGTCTGGCGGAAAGCGCTGCAATGGCTGATGGAGCACATCGGCGCTCCTTTCCTGGTCTGGCTGCTGGAATCCGAATACTGCATCCGGGTGTATCACGACAATCCCCGGAAACTGATGCAGACCTTCCGGGAAACCGTGACCACCATGCAGGCGGGGGACAGCATCCTGGTATTTCCCGAGAACGCCGACACCTCCCCGGATCACCGCTATATGCAGGAGGGCGTGAGCGAGTTTTTTACCGGCTTCACCATGATCGGCCAGATGTATTACAACAAGACGGGCAAGTGTCCCCTGTTCGTGCCCATGTACGCCGATAAACGCCGGCGCGTCATGACTTTCGGCCGGCCTACCCGCTACGACGCCGATGCGGCGGTCAATACGGAAAAGGAGCGGCTGTGCGCCTATCTAAGGAATGAGATCCTGTCCCTGGCCGGATTGTCAGAAAAGGGGCCGTGAAAAAAGCCCGCAACAGAAATCTCCTGAGCGAAAGCGCTCGGGAGATTTCTGCTTGTCCGGTAAAATTATAATGTGAAAGAAAATTAACCGATATGAACAATTATCGTCCAGAGCAGGGAAGGTTTTTCGTGTTTGTTTCAGACATGTTGGAAACAAACGATTCACATCAGCCTCTTTTGAAAATACAGATAGCGAAAAAAGTTTAGATTTATGCTATGATGAATAAGGGCAATTCCTGCCGAAATATCTTGCCAATTAACAGCGATGCTATCACGGTATCAACGGCACGCATGAACGCCGGATTCCTTTCGTGGCAGCGGTTATCAGATAGCCTGAATTGAGAGCGCTATTGATGCATTATCACAGATCATTTGAGGGGGAACAAAGAGACGATGCATATTTTCAGAAAATCAATCCTCTTTTTACTATGCCTGTTATTTGCTTTTCCCGTGATTGTGCTTGCGGAAAAAGCCGACCGCAAAACCGTTCGCGCCGGGTGGCATGAACCGCCCTACTTCATTACGGATCAGTACGGAAGGCTGTCCGGGTATACCTATGAATACCAAGCAGAAAATCATCGCCTACACCGGCCGGGAATACGAGTATGTGGAAGCGGGCTGGTCCGAACTTCTGCGGATGCTGAAGGACGGGGAAATCGATATACTGGGCAAACTTAGAACAACGGATTTCATACGATGTAAACTTTACGAGGCCCGAAAACCGCTTGAAATCAGGGCTTTTGCGAATGAAGGTTGCATTTTAACTGTGGGACGGAGTAGAACGGCGGACAGGAATGGCCGGAGGGGCTTATACGATGGACACTATAACACTTTAGCTGGTGCCAGGGCTAAAGTGTTATAGTGTCCATCGTATAAAGCTATAGTATCCATCGTACAGGAGCTATAGTATCCATAATATGAAGCTATAGTATCTATAATATAAAGCTATAGTGTCCAGAATACAAGGCTATAGTGTCCATAGTACCGATGGCTAAAGTGTTATAGTGTCTATCGTACAATGGCTATAATGTCCATGGTATCGGCGCTATAGTGTTATAGTATCCAGAGTATCAGCGGCTATAGTGTTATAGTGTCCAGAGTACGGGGCGCTAAAGTGCTATACGCCTATCCCACCTCAAACACCAACAACATCAACGTAGTCCGAGACCGCCGCAAGGAGGATAAACTGCAACATAGGGAATAAGAAAGATAAAAGCTCGATTGGGAAGCCGCGATATAAAGAACCTGCGATATGAAAGGCGGAAGAAGGGCCTTTTCCATTCCGGAACATCTTGCAATTTTGGCTCCCGTACTTTATAATGGTTTACAGAAGGGTAATTTGGGAAGCTCGGGGAATATACAAGGGAAATCGGAGGTTCCATGAAACGCATTCAACTGTCGGATCATTTCAAATGCTCCACGATGCTGCTGTTTGCCCTGCCCAGCATTGGAATGCAGATCGTGGACAATACCTATCAGGTAGCGGACGGATATTTCATCTCCAACTATATCAGCGAAGCAGCCTTTGAGGCGGAAAACCTGATTTTCCCGCCCCTGCTGATCGTGATGTATGTGGGGCTGATGTTTGGCACCGGTGCCAGCGCCCTGATTTCAAAAGAATTAGGCGAAGGGCAAAAGGAAAAGGCCAATAAAATTCTGAGCATGGCGGCGCTGGTGCTGGCCGTGCTCGGGGTGGTTTTGTCCGCTGCGCTGTATTTCCTTTTGCCTTCCATCGCCCGCTGGGTGGGCGCTTCGGAAGCGCTCGCGCCGGACTGCGTGACCTATGGCCGGGTGCTGGCCTTCTTCATGCCCTTCCAGATGCTTTCCATGGCCTTCCATCCGCTGCTGATTACGGCGGAGCGGCCCGGTTTGGGGCTGATTACCACCATCGCCAACGCGGCGGCCAACATCCTGCTGGACTGGGCCTTCGTTGCCGGGTTCGGCTGGGGGATGCGGGGCGCGGCGGTGGCTACCGGGCTGGCCTGGCTGGTCAGCGCCGTGATTCCCTTTGTCTACTTCGCAAATCGGAAGCATTCCCTCCATTTCACCCGGCCCATCCTGGATGTGGGCGCGTTGGGGCAGACGCTGTACAACGGCGCCTCGGAAATGGTGGACGGCGTTTCTTACGCCATCGTCGCCCTGATTTTCAACCTTCAATTGCTTCGCTATTTGGGCGAGGACGGCGTAGGCGCGTATGCCGTGAGCGAATACGTGGGCGGCCTGTTTTCGGCGGTGTTCTACGGCGTCAGCATGAGCATCGTACCCGTGGTGGGTTATCACTTAGGGCAAAAGAATATCAAAGAACTTCACAGCCTGCGGCGGAACGGCATCCTGCTGATGAGCATATTCGGCATTGCCATGACCGGGCTGTGCCAGATTTTGGCCGACCCCATCTCACGAGTATTTGTGGGCTATAATGAGGATTTAACCGCACTTTCCATCCTGGCCCTGCGAGTGATTTCCCTGTCTTTCCTGTTTGGCGGGATCACCACATACAGTTCCTCCTATTTTACGGGATTGAACCAGGGCTCGGCCTCCCTGGCCATTGCGGCGGTGAAGGGCTTTGCCGGGCCGCTGGGGGCGGTTTTCCTGCTGCCGCTTTTCATGGGTTCCACCGGCCTGTGGCTCGCCACGCCCGCGGCGGAAATCTTAGCGCTGGGAACGGCGCTTATGTGCTTTCTGTGGTGGAGCAAAAACGAAGATCAAAAAGTCCGGGAAGAAGCGGCTTCCGAAGCTTAAACAAAATTCCCAAAAAAACAGATGAGCGCACGGGCGGAGCCGTGGCGCGTCCCGCCGCTTCCGCATGGATAAGCGGCGGGCATCCAAAGGAAAGGAAGAATAGCAGATGAAAACCGTTGTTCAGCACTTCTTAGCCCAGGCGGAGAAGCATCCGCAGAATATAGCCGTCCTGGATATTCAGGGCGCTTATACCTATGACCAACTGAACCGCCGTTCCGCGTATTTAGCGGAACAGATTCTGGCGCTGCTTTCCAGGGATGGAAAACAAAAAGGCAGGGTCGCGCTGCTGCTGCCCCGGACGAAGGAGTATCTGACTGCCCTGCTGGCCGTTCTCCGGGCATGCTGCGCCGCCGTGCCCATGGACGCGGAATACCCGGCGGAACGGGTGCGCGCCATGTTAGAGGACGTGGGCTGCGCCCTCTGCGTCACCACCAAGAATCGGGAAAAAGAGCTGGCAGGCACCCCCTGCCTGTTCTTAGAGGACGTTTTCCCGGAGGGTGAAGACGTGCCCAAAGCGGACACCGCCCTGGATCTTTCCGATTTGGACGCGGAGGGGCTGATCCTGTATACCTCCGGCTCCACGGGAAAGCCCAAGGGGGTCATTCACCGCCAGAAGGAGCTGAACGTCAATCCCGATACCATGACCGGGGTCCTTCCGCTCTCCGAAAGCACCCGTACCCTGTGCATCGCGGGGTTCAGCTTTATCGCCTCCCTGATCGACCTGACCCTGCCTTTGTTCTTCGGCGGCAGCGTATACATTGCCAATGAGACGGAGCGGAAAAACGTGGACATGCTCTGGGCGCTGTTTGGCAAGCGGCGGATCACCGGCATGTTCCTGCCGCCCCAGATGTACGGCGTCATGCGGAAGCTGCACGGGCCGCTGCCGCTTGAATACGTGCTGCTTTCCGGTGAAAAGGCGCGGGTGGAGCATACGGCAGACGATCCTCTGGTTTATGAATTTTACGGGGCCAGCGAATCCCCGTCCATGCTGATGCACCGGATGGGCGAGGGCGACGCCCGTTCCTTGGGAAAGCCCTGCCGGGGCATTTCGGCGTATTTGATGGACGAAGAAGGCCGATTCCTGACGGAGCCCGGCGTGATCGGGGAGCTGTGCATTGACAGCCCTTATATGGCAATCGGCTATCACGGCCTGCCGGAAGAAACGGCGAAGAAGTTTACCGATCATCCGTCGCTGCAGGGACATCGCCTGTTCCACACCGGCGATTATATGGCCTGGGACGAAAACGGCGATTTGATCTTCCACGGCCGGAAGGATCACATGGTCAAGGTGCGCGGCTACCGGGTGGAGCTGGACGAGGTGCGCCGCGCCGCCGCCCGCTTTGAGGGCGTTGAGGAAGCGGCCTGCGTGCCTGTTCAGGTAAACGGCGGGGATCATATCTGCTGCTATTACACGGGCCGCGAAGCGTCCCCGGAAGCGCTGAAAGCGTTTATCGGCGCTTCCCTGCCGGAGTACATGGTGCCGGAGTATTGCGTGCATTTGGACGCCCTGCCCCGGAACGACCGGAACAAGGTGGATTTTCAGGCCCTGAAAGCCCTGGAAATCAGGACGGAGGAAGCAGAATACGAGCCGCCGGAAACGGAGCTGGAAAAAACCATCTGCCGGGCGTTTGCCGAAACTTTGGAAATGGAGCGGGCCAGCGTGACCGCGGACTTTTTCGCCTGCGGCGGCACGTCGCTGAGCGCGGCGGTGCTCATCAGCCGCCTGGACGGTTATGCCCTGTCCTTCCAGGATATTTCCGCCCATCCCACGCCCCGGAAGCTGGCGGCTTTTCTGGAATCCAAAAAGGACGCGAAACTGCCGCCGATGGATCGGGCGGATTACCCCCTGACCAAGACCCAACTGGGCATTTATCTGGAAAGCATGACCGGCGGCAGCAAGGAAACCTACACCTGCTCCTATCTGGCCCAGGCAGCCCCGGAAGTCACGGCGGAACAGCTGATCCGGGCGGCGCGGGCCCTGATTGCCGCCCATCCCGGCATGCAATACATCATCCGGGCGGGCGCGGACGGTATGCCCCGGATGGTCATGACGCCGGAGGCGGAAATCGACGTTCCGGTGTTCGACGGTACGGAAGAAAACCGGCTGGACTTCATGAAGACCTTTATGCCTGTGGTGCCCATGATGGACAGCGTCCTTTTGCATTTGGCGGTATACCGCACGCCGGTCCGCTGCTATTTAGCCATCAAATCCCACCTGATTTTCTTCGACGGCACCGCCATCAGCCAATTCATCGCGGAAATGAACCGGGCGCTGGCGGGAAAGCCCCTGGCGGGCGAGGAATGCACCATCCAGCAGGCGGCCATGATTGAAGAAAGGCAGCTTGCGGACGGCACGCATGAGAAAGCCAAAGAATACTACCTGAACCTGTTCAGGGACGCGGAGGACGTGCCCGCCCTGCCCGGCGATTTGAACGGCCCGCTGACCCCCGGCGTCAGCGAAAACATGCGCTATGAGCCCGGCACGCTGACCGCTGAACGGGTCAAGGCGTTCTGCGAAAAAGAACATATCTCCGAGAGCAGCTTCTTCATGGGCGCTATGGCCCTGATGCTGGGCAAGTACCTGAACAGCCAGCACGTTTCCTTCTCTACGGTATACAATGGCAGGCCGCTTTCTGAAATGAGCCATACCATGGGCACGCTGATCAAGCGCATCCCCGTCTATGGCGACCTGCGCAAGGATCAGCCCGTGGGGGATTTCCTGCGGGGCGTCAGTAAGCAGGTTTTCACCACCATGGCCAACGATATTTATTCCTTCGACGAGGTGCTGAAAACCTGCCCTGTGAACGAGGACGTTGAATTTATTTACCAAGGCGATCTCTTTACGGACAACATGGGAACGTCAGCGGGTGAAACTTTGCTGCAAGGCGACAAGTGGTTCATGGAGCACTACCACACCGGCATGGTAACGGGCTGCATGTCCATCCAGTTCTTTTCCACGGCGGGCCTGTACAACATGACCGTCGAATACCGGAACGAAAAGTTCACGGAAAAATGGGTGCGCCGCTTTGCCCAGGATTTATTTACCACGGCGGAGCAGCTTTTGACCGCTTCCTCCATCGGGCAGGTTTCTTTGCTGACGGCAGAAGACCGGAAGCAGTTGGCAGCGTTCAACGACACCGCCGTACCCATGGATTTCATCCCTGTGCAGGAGCAGATTCACCGCCACGCCCTTTCCCAGCCGGATAAAATCGCGGTCATGGCGGCGGGCAAGCGCCTCACCTTCCGGGAACTGGATCAGTTGACCAATGCTTTGGCGAAGGTTCTGATCGCAACGGGAGCCGGGACAGACCGGCTGATCGGCGTACTGTTCGACCGGGAAATCTGGGCGTATGTGGCGGAAATCGCCGTGCTGAAAGCCGGGGCCGCTTTCCTGCCCTTCATCCCGGAATACCCGGACGACCGCATCGACTTCTGCCTGGAGGACGGGGCCTGCCCGCTGCTTTTGTCCACAAAGCGGCAAATGGAAGGGCGGGCGCTTCAAGCGAAAGGCTGCCGGGTATTGACGTTGGAGGAAGCGTTCCAGGTGGAAAGCTTAAAGGAAATCCGCCCGGACACGATCACGGCGGCGTACCCCAACGTGGCTGTTTCTCCCGAAAACCTGGCCTACTGCATTTATACCTCCGGTTCCACGGGCCGTCCCAAGGGCGTGATGATCGAACACAGGAACATCATGAACTACGTCCACCGGAACGAAAAATCCCTGGAAATCATGCACTACGCATCTCCGGGACGGGTGAATCTGGCCCTGGCCTCCTTCTCCTTCGACGTGTCCGTGGTGGAAGAATTTGTGCCCCTTTGCAACGGAAACACGGTCATTATCGCCACGGAGGCGGAAATCCACGATCCGGCGCTCTTTGCCCGGCTGGTGAAGGAAACCAAAGCGGACGGGATCACCTGCACCCCCACCTATCTTTTAAGCCTGCTGGAAATCCCCGAAAGCCGGGAAGCCATCCGGCAGTTTACCTTCTTCGACATCGGCGCGGAGGCGTTCCCCCGGCAGCTCTACGACCGGCTGCGGGAGCTAAGGCAGGACAGTGTGATTCTCAACGTATACGGCCCCACGGAGTGCACCATGGGCTGCGCCGCCGCTTTGATGACCGGCGGGGAGCAGGTAACGGTGGGCCCGCCCATTGCCAACACGGTGTTCTATGTGGCCGATCCCTTCGGCAACGAATTGCCCGTGGGGCAGAAAGGCGAACTCATCATCTGCGGCGATCAGGTGGGCCGGGGCTATGTGAACCTGCCGGACAAGAGCGCGGCGGCGTTTTTCATCCATAACGGCCTCAGGGCCTACCACAGCGGTGATCTGGCAGCCTGGACGGAAAACGGCGAGATCCGCATTTTCGGGCGCATCGACAACCAGATCAAGCTGCGGGGCTTCCGCATCGAGCTGGATGAGATCGAAAAGGTCATGACGGAATTCCCCGGCGTTTCCAGCAGCGCCGCCGCCGTGCGCAAGACCGGCGGAACGGAATACCTGGCCGGGTATTTCACCGCCAAGAAAGATGTTTCCGTCGGCGATCTGAAAGCGTTCATGCAGGAAAAGCTGCCGGAGTACATGGTGCCAAACGTCCTCATGCAATTGGACGAAATGCCCATGACCACCAACGGCAAGGTGAACCGCAAAGCGCTGCCGGAGCCTGATTTGCAGGAACTGAAAGCGGAATATATCCCCCCGGAAACGGAAACCGAAAAAGCCCTCTGCGCCGCCTTTGCCAAGACGCTGAAGCTGGAGGAAAACAAAGTGGGCCTGCTGGACGACTTCTTCGACCTGGGCGGCGATTCCCTGCGGGCCATGGTGGTGCTTTCGGAAGCGAAGATCGACGGGCTCACCGCCGCCGACGTGTTCCAGCTGCGCACGCCCGGGGCCATCGCCAAGGAACTGGAAAAGCGGGCAGGACGGGAAAGCTTAGATGAGCGGGAGCAAAAGGCCCGCCTGGTTCCCCACGATATTTCTCCCCTGCAATTGCAGATGATCGACAATCAGCTGTTCCGGCCCGGTTCCACCATGTGGAGCAATATGCACTTCCTGGCCCGGTTTGAAAAGGACGTGGACGCGGAACGGCTCTGCGCCGCGGTCAACAAAGCGCTGAAGAACCATACGGCACTGTCCGTTGCTTTCTTCTTTGACGAAAACAACGAATTGAAGCAGAAGTATGTACCCGGCCTGCTGCCGGAAGTGAAGGTGCGGGACATCCTGCCGGAAACCGAGGACGCGCTTTCGGATATTCTCATCATGCCTTTCAACCGCATCCTGAACGCCTGCCTGTGCAGGGTCAACGTGTTCCGGGGCCGGAAAGGCTGCTATCTGTTCATGGACGCGCATCATCTGCTGATGGATGGCGGCTCTCTGGGCGTGGTGCTGGGGGACATCATGAACGCCTATTTCGGGCGGGAACTGAAACCGGATTATTACTTTGCCATGCTTTCAGAAGCCGAGGAACGGGCGGCGGAGGGCAGCACAAAAAAGGATCACGCCTGGTTCACGGAACGCTACGGAGATCAGGAAGACGATTGGTGCAGCATTCCCGCGCCGGATCACGAGAGCACCAACATCAATCAGGCCGGGCGGATGCGGCGGCTGTCCTTTGACGCAGAACAGGTGGCGGCAGCGGAGGAATACTGGGGCGTTTCCCACTCCGTTATAGCCATCAGCGCGGGCATCATGGCGCTCTCCCGTTTCACTGAAAAAAAGCACGTCATGATCAATTGGATATTCAACAACCGTCTTGCCCCCGAAGCGGAAAACACCGTGGGCATGCTGATCCGGAACCTGCCCGCCGCCATTCGGATGGAAGATGTTTCTTCTGTCCGTGAAATGCTTCATTCCGTAAAAGAACAGGTTGCGGAGGGCATTGCCCACGCAAGCTGGGATTTTATGTCCGAAACCCGGCAGGCTTATGTGAACGACTGCATGGAGGTCAATCTACAGTTGGGCATCAACGGGGATGAGATGGACGCGTTGCCTCATGAACTGATTGAACTGAAAGACGAATTTAGCGCTGCGGGCGCCAGGTTGGAGCTGGAGCTGCTGGAAAACGAATTCGGCGACGGCGGCTTCGATTCCGAAATGGAATACGCGGAAGGGCTGTTTGATAAAGAGCGGATCGAAGCGTTTCACGATCTGTATATTGAAATTCTGGAAAGAATCATTCTTGGACGGGATGAAATCCTGTAACCGGGAAACCTTATAATCGATGCAAGCAAAACCCCAAATGCACCGCCCTGAAAAAGCGGTGCATTTTTATGAAAGCAGCCGTCCCCTTATTCGGTCAGGCTGTTTTTCCGCCGCCTTTGTACTGTACGCACAGCATGGTCAGGTCGTCGAACTGTTCCGCGTCCTTCACGAAAGCGTCCACCGCCCGGCGCACGCCCTTGAGGATATCTTCAGGCGCGGCGTCCCTGACATCGTTCAGGGCGTTCAGCATCCGTTCCGTGCCGAACAGTTCTTTTTCGCCGTTGGTGGCCTCGGGTACGCCGTCCGTGTACAGGAACAGCCTGTCGCCGGGGGACAATTGCAATTCATACTGCTTGTATCTTACCCCGTCCATACCACCGATCACGAAGCCGTGTTTGTCCTTGACCAGCTCGAAATCGCCGCCCGCATGCCGCAGAACCGGGTATTCGTGGCCAGCGTTGGCGGCGGTGACCTTGCCGGTAGACAATTCCAGAATCCCCAGCCAGACGGTGACGAACATGTCCTCCCGGTTGTTGGCGCATATCGCTTTATTGGCGTCCGTCAGAATCTGGGCGGGAGATTTGCCCAGCATGGCGTTGTTCGCCAGGATGATCCTG
>JAFZOG010000027.1 GCA_017550745.1 Clostridia bacterium
CACCCCTGGAGAACCAACGAAGAAACGGAACAAGAGGGGGATTGTCAAGGGGTTCTCCCTTTGACTGAAATCCGCAGCGGCGGCGTGTACGGCGCGAGGACGGAAAATTTCTGTAAGGAGCGTAGACGACTGAAAGAAATTATCCTTCCTTGCGGTTTTTCCGCCCGGAAATCCCAAAGGGATTTTAGGAAAAACCGTAGGGGGTTTCCGAAAGGGGGAAGGATTCCCCCTTTCGCGTTACTACGAAGCCGAAGGCTGAGTAGTAACAAATTCTTTGCCCGGCTTTGTCCTTTGCTCCCATGGCGCTTCCTTGACAAGCGCCGTATTTGCAGATACAATAATAAAAAAGCCATTTATAAAGGAGCGGATCAACCAATGTCTGTACTGCGCAAAGACTTTTTGTGGGGCGGGGCCACGGCGGCCAACCAGTTTGAAGGCGCCTGGAACGTGGATGGGAAGGGCCCGTCCGTCTCCGACATGTGCACCAACGGCACCCATACGTCGCCCAAATGGGTCACCAGGACCATCCGCCCGGATCGGCTGTATCCCTCCCATGAGGCCATTGATTTCTACCACCATTATGAAGAAGACATCGCCCTGTTCGCCGAGATGGGGTTCAAGGTGTTCCGCCTGTCCATCAATTGGACGCGCATCTTCCCCACCGGCATGGAGGAAGAACCGAACGAAGCGGGCCTGGCCTTCTATGACCGGGTGTTCGACTGCTGCAAAAACCACGGGATCGAGCCGCTGGTCACGCTGTCCCACTACGAGCTGCCCTTCGCCCTGGTGGAAAAGTATAACGGCTGGGCCGACCGCGCGGTGATCGACTGCTTCATGCGCTACTGCAAGGCGGTATTCGAAAGGTATCAGCACAAGGTCAAATACTGGCTCACCTTCAATGAGATCAACATGGGCTGCATGCCTTTCGGCAACGTGATGAGCACCGGTACCTTCCGCGGCTTTGAGGGGCCCGTGTTCGCCGTGCCGGACGATCCGCAGGTGCGTTATCAGGCCCTGCACCACATGTTTGTCGCCAGTGCCCGCTGCGTCAATTACGCCCACGCGCATTATCCGCAGTTTCAGATGGGCTGCATGATCGCCTTCACCACCTCTTACCCGCTCACGCCGGATCCAGACGACGTGCTGGCCAACCAGCAGAGCATGAACCTGGGCAACTGGCTGTGCGGCGATGTGCAGGTGCGCGGCGAATATCCCTATTTCGCCCGGCGTTTCTTCAAAGAAAACGGCATTGCGTTCCCGATCACCGATGAAGACAGGGAGGAGCTGAAGCGCGGCACCGTGGATTTTTACACCTTCTCTTATTACGCCTCCCGCTGCGTCACCACCCACAAGGACGGCGAGGCCGCCGGCGGCAATGTATTCGGCGGGGCGAAGAATCCCTATCTCAAAGCGTCCGACTGGGGCTGGCCGATCGACGCCAAGGGCCTGCGCTATGCCCTCAATGAGATCTACGCCCGCTACCGCCTGCCTCTGATGATCGTGGAAAACGGCCTGGGGGCATTTGATGAAAAGGGCCCCGACGGCAGGATCCATGACAGCTATCGCATAGACTACCTTCGGGCGCACATCGAGCAGATGAAGGAAGCCGTCCGGGACGGCGTGGATCTGATGGGCTATACCCCCTGGGGCTGCATTGACCTGGTCAGCGCGTCCACCGGCGAAATGGCCAAGCGGTACGGCTTCATCTACGTCAATAAGTTCGACGACGGCACCGGCGACCTGACCCGTGAGCGGAAGGATTCCTTCTATTGGTATCAAAAGGTCATCGCCTCCAACGGCGAAGACCTGGGATAACGGCGGCTTGGCCGAAGCATTGACAAAAGAGGAGGTAAGGGAAGATGAAGTTTGAAACCGTGGCGCATCTTAAAAAGCGGGTCCATGCCGTTACAGGCATAACGCTGCCGTTTCCTGTGGAAGCATGCTTTGGCAATGGCCTGGCCGTACACTGGGACGGCGGGGCCGCGTCTGTCCAGGCGGAAGACCAGACTGCGCTCTGCCGCGGCCTGTTTCTGCTCTCCCGCGCTGTCCGCGAGGGGAAAAGCGCGCTTCATACGGAAGAAAAACGGCATTTTGCCCACTGCGGAGCGATGCTGGATATGTCCAGAAACCGCGTGATGACTGTGGAAGGCGTGAAGGCATGGATCGACAGGCAGGCCGCCCTGGGGCTGAACCTGCTGATGCTGTATACAGAGGATACCTATGAAATTCCGGAGTATCCCTATTTCGGGTATCTGCGGGGCCGCTACACCCAGGCGGAGCTGCGGGAAATGGATGATTACGCGTTCAGCATGGGCGTGGAGCTGGTGCCCTGCGTGCAGACGCTGGCACATTTGAAGCAGTTTCTGCAATGGCCCGCGTCTGCCCCGCTCCGCGACCAGCCCGATATTCTGCTGATCGACGAAGAAAAAACCTACGCCTTTTTGGACGCCGCCCTGCGTTCTCTGTCGGGATGCTTCCGCTCCCGGCGCATTCATATCGGCATGGACGAAGCCCATGGCGTGGGCCTGGGGCAATACCTGCTGCGGCACGGATATGTGAACCGCTTTGAACTGCTGAACCGCCATCTGGGGCGGGTGGCGGAGCTTTGCGCCAAGTACGGATTCAAGCCCATGATGTGGAGCGACATGTTTTTCCGGCTGGGCTCGAAAACCAACAGCTATTATGACCTGGAAAGCCGCGTGCCGGATGAGGTGATCGCTGCCCTGCCCGACGTGGATATGGTCTATTGGGATTATTACCACACGGATGCTTCCTTCTATGAGCATATGCTGAACGGCCACCGGCGCATGAACCGAAACACGGTGTTCGCGGGCGGCGTATGGTCCTGGTCCGGATTCCTGCCGAACAGGGAACGCACAGCGCGCACCATGGAGCCCGCCCTTCGCATCTGCGCCCGGCAGGAAACCGATACCGTATTCGCCACCCTGTGGGGGGATGACGGCGCTGAAACGGATTATCTGATGGCCGTGGATCGGCTGACAATGTTTTCCGAGGCCTGCTGGCAGGGCGAGGGTTTTTCCATGGAGGAATGCGAGGGCATGGCGGCGCTGCTGACGGGGATGGAAACTGAGATCAGAAATGCCTGGGATGCCTTCTACGCGGACGACTGTGAAGAGAGCACAGGCAAAATCCTGATCTGGTGCGATCCGCTGTATCCCTGCGGTGTGGCGGACGCGCAGAAAAATACGCTGGCACAGGCGGCGCAAAAGGCCGCGGCTGTATTAAAAAATGCCCCTCCCGCCTTAGAAACGCAGTACGCGCTGGCGCTGTTTGAAACGCTCCTGAAAAAAATCCGGCTCCTGCAGAATATCCGCCGCGCCTATGGCGAGCGAAGCCTGCAGACGCTGGATGCCGTCAGCAGCCGGGAAATCCCCGCCCTGGCCCAGTCTTACAAAGAGCTGATGGCGGCGCACCGGGCACTGTGGGAAAGCAACAGCAAGCGGCAGGGCTGGGAAGTGCTGGCCCTTCGCTACGGCGGCGCGGTTGGCAGGCTGCTGGACGTGGCGGACGTGCTGGACAGGTACGCAAAGGGGCAGATCAGCAGCATTCCGGAACTGGACGAAGCCGAGCTTCCCGATGGAAAAGGCTTTACGTATGACCGTTCGTCTACTCCCTCCGCAAAAACATGAACGCCGAAAAAAATGGCGCGGGATGCTTATCCTTGGCATCCCGCGCCATTTTTGTTGGCATGCTATGCAAACCGGCATATGCTTTATGATCGAATCAAGTTGGTTGGAAGAAGATTATACTATTCGCGTTCTAAAAACTTAATAGATTTCGGATGGATTTTTCGACCTGGTTCAGCTGAACGAAGGGAGGCGTAGCACCGCTACGTTGACCGGAGCAGCGCCGAGCGAAGCGAGGCTGAGGACGGGCAATCCTTGGATTGCCGCCCGAAACCCGCGCTTCCGCGCAGCGGAGCAGCGCGGGGCGACCAAAGCAACGCCAGGACGGAAAAGACGCCGAAAG
>JAFZOG010000028.1 GCA_017550745.1 Clostridia bacterium
CACCCCTGGAGAACCAACGAAGAAACGGAACAAGAGGGGGATTGTCAAGGGGTTCTCCCCTTGACTGAAATCCGCAGCGGCGGCGTGTACGGCGCGAGGACGGAAAATTTCTGTAAGGAGCGCAGGCGACTGAAAGAAATTTTCCTTCCTTGCGGTTTTTCCGCCCGGAAATCCCACTGGGATTTTAGGAAAAACCGTAGGGGGTTCCCGAAAGGGGGAAGGATTCCCCCTGTCGCGTTACTACGAAGCCGAAGGCTGAGTAGTAACGCTGATTCCCCCCATGCGGCTGCTTCCGCTTGACAAAACATCGGGCTGTGGTTTAAAATGATCATGTAAAAAAGAACGCAGGCACGTACCATATGGAAAGAGGAAGGATTATGAGCAACAGGATCATCACCATCAGCCGCGAGTTCGGCAGCGGCGGGCGCACCATCGGCCGGATGGCGGCGGAAAAGCTGGGCATTCCCTGTTACGATCAGGAAATCATCGAAAAAATCGCGGAAGAAACAGGAATGCTGAAATCCTATGTGGAGTCCAACGTGGAGGACGTTCAGGGCGGATGGCTGTCCATCCTGGCGGGGAGGGACTATTACGGCCATTCTTTGCAGGACGATCTGCACACCGCGCAGACCAAGGTGATCCGGGAGCTGGCGGATAAAAGCGCCTGCGTGATCATCGGCCGCTGCGCCGATTCCATCCTGAGCGACTATGACAATCTGCTCAAGGTGTTCATCCACGCCTCTATGGAGAAGCGGGTGGAATGGGTGCTGAAGCAATACGGCGAAACCGAGCAGGATCCCATTCAGCGCCTGAAGGAAAAGGATAAAAAACGCAAGGCGTATTACCAGCTGTACAGCGACCATAAGTGGGGCGCCATGGAAAACTATCACGTGGCCCTGGACAGCGGCGTGCTGGGCGTGGAGCGCTGCGCGGAAATCATCGTGCAGCTGTTCTGACGGAACGATAAAAAACCTCCCGATCGTTTTCGACCGGGAGGTTTTTATGCCGCGAAGATCAGAAGATACCCAGCGCGGCCAGTATAGTGGAACCCACCAGAATGATGACCAGGCCGATGCACAGGATGCGTATCCACATCTTCGTTGACTGATTTTTATTGGACATTGACAGAATAGCCTTCCTTTCTCAGTTCTGTGCCTGATAGGCTTCAATGGCTTTGGACAGCTGATCCGGGCATGAGGTGTTGCCCCGGCATTGCACGCCGCGCAGGATTTCCTTTACCTCGTCCGCCTTGCGGCCAATCACCATTTTGGACAGGCCCTGGGTGTTGCCCCGGCAGCCGTTGTGAAACGCGCAGGCGGTGATGACGCCGTTTTCGATTTCCAGGTCGATTTGGGTGGAACAGGTGCCGCTGGTTTTATAATGAAACATATCCCTTCCTCCTGAAAAATATAAAAACAAGAGTGCAGCCAAATAACAGGCTTTCCTGAATTATAGCACATGCATACGCCGGAACGCAAGAAAAAAAGAAAAACCGGTGAAAGAAAGATGCGATTTCACGATTTTCTATTTTCCCGGTTTGTGTTATACTGTAATCGCATATTTCCGGGAAGGGGGCGGTTTTCCTGCTGGATGTAACGCTGCTGGGCACGGCCGCGCTGATGCCCATTCCCGAGCGCGCGCTGACAGCCGCCGTGCTGGCCTGCGCCGGGCGCTCGATCCTGTTCGATTGCGGCGAAGGCACCCAGACCGCCGCGCGGAAGGCCGGCGTCAGCCTGATGAGCGCCGACCTCATCGCCCTCACCCACTACCACGGCGACCACATTTTCGGCCTGCCCGGCCTGCTGCAGACCCTGGGCGTGCAGGGCCGCACGGAGCCGCTGGCCCTCCTGGGCCCGCCGGACATTCAGGCTGAGCTTGCGCCTGTGCTGCAATTGGCCGGGTGGACGCCCTTTCCGGTGAGGCTGATGGAAATGCCGCCCGAAGGGCTTTCGATGCATGCGCTGCATAAAGCCTGGCCCGCGGAGGCGAAGCTGGCCTGCTTCCCCACGGAGCACCGCGTTCCCAGCCAGTGCTACGTTTTTACTTTGGGCAGGCCCCCGGTGTTCCTGCCGGAGAAGGCCAAAGCCCTGGGCGTGCCGGTGCAGTATTGGAAGGCCCTGCAGCACGGGGAAGCGGTGGACATCCCAGGCCGTGAGGTAAGGCCCCAGGAGGTGCTGGGAGCCCCCAGGCGGGGATTGAAGTTTGTTTTCTCCGGCGACACCGTTCCCTGCGAAGGGCTGAAAATTGCCGCCCGGGACGCCGACCTGCTCATCAGCGAGGCCACCTACGGCGAAAACGGGCAGGCCCAGACCGCCAAAGAGCACGGCCACATGACCTTTGCCCAGGCCGCGGGCCTGGCCGCCGCAGCCGGGGCCAAGCGCCTCTGGCTGGCCCACTATTCCCAGATGGTGGAGGATCCGGAGGCGTATGCCGATAACGCCCGCCAGGCTTTCCCCGGCGTTGTCTGCGGCCTGGACGGGATGAAGACCACGCTGAAATTTGAGGACTGAACGCCTCCCCCCGGCTGAATCGAAAACACAAAGGAGTAAAAGCAATGAAACTGATTTCCTGGAATGTGAACGGCCTGCGGGCCGCGATGGGCAAGGGCTTCATGGACGCTTTTGCCGCCTTGGACGCGGACATCTTCTGCCTGCAGGAAACCAAGCTGCAGGAAGGGCAGATCCAAATGGACCTGCCCGGCTACCGCGAATACTGGAACTATGCTGAAAAGAAAGGCTATTCCGGCACCGCGGTGTTCACGAAGCGGGAGCCGCTTTCGGCGCGGTACGGCATCGGGGTGGAGGAATTCGACCACGAGGGCCGGGTGATCACCCTGGAATACCCGGACTTCTTTTTCATCACCGTCTACACCCCCAACTCCCAGGACGGCCTGGCCCGCCTGCCGTACCGGATGCAGTGGGAGGACGCTTTCTTATCTTACCTGAAATCCCTGGAGCGGCAAAAGCCGGTGGTTTTCTGCGGCGACCTGAACGTGGCCCATCAGGAAATCGACATCAAGAACCCCAAGGCCAACATCCGCAACGCGGGCTTCACCCAGGAGGAGCGCGACAAAATGACCGCCCTGCTGGACAGCGGCTTCATCGACACCTTCCGCTTCTTCCACCCCGATGAAGCCGGGGCCTACAGCTGGTGGAGCTACCGCTTCCGCGCCCGGGAGCACAACGCCGGCTGGCGCATCGACTATTTCATCGTTTCCGAAGCGCTGCGGCCCCGGCTGGACGGCGCCTGCATCCACCCCGAAATCTTCGGCTCCGACCATTGCCCCGTGGAACTGACGCTGCGGGACTGATACTGTTCTTTCATAAAAACAACCTTCGCCCGACAGATTGTCCGGCGAAGGTTGTTTGTTTTCCCCGGCGTCAGCCGTTGGAGGAGGAGGACGAGGAGGACGCGGCGGAGGAAGCCTTCCTGTCCTGCATCATATGCTGCAAGGTGATGAGGATCGCCACCACGATGCCTTCCAGCTCCGGGCGGTAGATGTCGATGCAGTACTTGTCATGCAGGGACAGCATCTTCTGGCTGATCACGGCAATGACACTTTCATCCGTGTCATACAGCTCAAAGTTCAGGCCGAACATGTTGCCCCGCAGCTGCCAGCCCAGCCCCTCGATGTTGTTCACATCCTTGTAGAGATGGAACAGCTCGGTGGACACCTGAAAGGCCGTGCCGTCCGCCATGGTGATGAAATGCCGCTGGTGGAGGGTAAAGAACTTGCGCTCGATATGCGCCACATGGTTGCCCTGGGCGTCGGTGATGTCGGTTTTATCGTGGAGGGAGGGAAACTTGGTGTTGGCCTGATACACCACCCGCTCCTGATCGTCCGTGATATCGATGTGGTGATGCAGCGAAAACACCTTGCTTGTGGTAAACAGCGAATGATCCGGCTGGCCGAAGCGCTCGGCATTGTTCACGTTCACGGACTCGCCGGCTTCGCGGAAACGGTGATATTTTGATAAGATGCCCATGTCTGTTCCTCCAATCGGTCCTGTATGGTGATGAGATCATCACAAATATAATATAAATGAAAAACCTGGAAAATACAAGAGGAAAAACTGAGCTACAGGGCCAGTTTTTTGAGATTCACAGATGCGAATTTGAGCTTAACCCAGTTAGTAACCGGTTTAAGCCCGCGGTAGTAGGTATATTGCATGGCGTGTTTTTCCTTGGCGTCTGCGAAAACCCGTTCAATGGTTTGACTTCGCATTTCGTAGGTTTTCTTGCCCAGATCACTGTGCCGGATATCCTCGGCCCGCTCGATATAACCCTTCCAGAGATGCACGCCCACCGTTTTCACACAGTTAGCTGAAGCGGTACAGCGCTCCAGATCCGGGCAGTTCCGGCAAATATCCGCTTTGCTTTTGTATTCCCGGTATCCCTCCCGGTTGGTGGTAGAATAGCTTAATACCTGGCAGTTCGGACAAAGAACACAATCATAGTAGGCA
>JAFZOG010000029.1 GCA_017550745.1 Clostridia bacterium
CAGGTTCCGCAGCATCGCCTTGCGCTGGCTCGCTGTACGGCCCAGCTTGCGCTCTGTTGCCATGGGGGTTTCCTCCTATCACTCTTCGGTCGGGCGCAGACCCAGGCCCAGCGCCTGCAGCTTCTGCTCGACTTCTTCCAGACTCTTTTTGCCCAGGTTGCGCACCTTCATCATGTCCTCCTGGTTGCGCTGAACCAGCTCGGCCACGGTGTTGATTCCCGCGCGCTTGAGGCAGTTATAGGCGCGGACGGAGAGATCAAGATCCTCGATGGTCATCTCCATCACTTTCTCCATCTTATCGTCCTCGGGCTCAGAGGTGCTGATGGGCATCGTCTGATCGGTGAGGCCGACGAAGAGGGAGAGCTGTTCGGTGAGGATATGGGCGGAGATGGCGATGGCCTCGTCCGGGGCCACGGAGCCGTCCGTCCACACTTCCAATGTCAGTTTGTCATAGTCCGTGATCTGGCCCACACGGGTGTCCTCCACCACGTAGTTGACCTTGCGGATGGGGGTGTAGATGGAATCGATGGGAATGACGCCGATGGGCATCTGGGCGTTCTTGTTCTTATCGGAAGAAACATAGCCCCTGCCCCGGTCCAGGCTCAGCCACATATGCAGCTTGGCCCCGTCGCCCAGCGTGGCGATATGCAGATCGGGGTTCACGATTTCCACTTCATCATCCACCCGGATGTCCGCCGCGGTCAGCTCGCAGGGGCCCTGGGCGCTGATCTCCACCATCTTGACCTGGTCCGTGTACAGCTTCAGGGCCAGCTCCTTCAGGTTCAGGATCAGTTCGGTCACGTCTTCTTTCACACCGGGAACGGTGGAAAATTCGTGCTGCACGCCGTCGATGCTCACGCTGGTCACGGCGGCGCCGGGAAGGGAATTGATCAAAACCCGCCTCAGCGCGTTGCCCAGCGTGTGGCCGAAACCGCGCTCAAGCGGCTCGATCACGAATTTGCCGTAGGTGTTGTTGGCCGCCATCTCGATGCAATCGATATGCGCTTTTTCGATTTCGATAATCACTGAGTCCAACCCTCCTATTCGATACGGTCGTAGTGGACTGCATCATACGGTCAGAACAGGATCAGCGGCTATAGAATTCAACGATCATGTTCTCCTGCACTTCGTAGTCAATGTCAGCGCGGGTGGGCAGCTCGTTTACGGTGCCGGTCAGGTTCTGGGCGTCGAAGGTGAGCCACTTGGGGGTGAGCACGGTGGTGCCTTCCCGCAGCGCCTTGAACATTTCCATCTGGGTGGAGCGTTCACGCAGGGTGATCACGTCGCCCTTCTTCACCTGGTAAGAAGGAATATCCACCTTCTGGCCGTTCACGCGGATGTGGCCGTGGCCCACGATCTGGCGCGCCATGCGGCGGGTCTTGGCCAGGCCCAGGCGGTACACCACGTTGTCCAGCCGCAGCTCCAGCAGGGACAGCATGTTTTCACCGGTAACGCCCTTCATGTTGGAGGCCTTGTCAAAGTAATGGCGGAACTGCTTTTCCAGCACGCCATAGATGAACTTGACCTTCTGCTTTTCTTTCAGCTGGCCGCCGTATTCGGAGACCTTCTTGCGGCGGTTTCCGCCGGGGTTGCGCGTAGACTTTTTCTTCGCGTAGCCCATGGTAGCCGGAGTAATGTCAAGAGCACGGCATTTCCGGGCAATCGGCTGCTTGTTGTTAGCCATTCTTGTTTTCCTCCTTCAATTACACGCGGCGGCGCTTGGGCGGACGGCATCCGTTGTGGGGAATGGGCGTCACGTCCTTGATCATGGTCACGTCCAGACCGGCGGTCTGCAGGGCGCGGATGGCGGCTTCACGGCCGGAGCCGGGGCCTTTCACCAGCACGTCCACAGACTTGAGGCCGAACTCTGCGCTGGCCTTGGCAGCCGTTTCGGCGGCCATCTGAGCGGCGAAGGGGGTGGACTTCTTGTTGCCGCGGAAACCCATGCCGCCGGCGGAAGCCCAGGACAGGGCGTTGCCCTGCACGTCAGTAATGGTGACGATGGTGTTATTGAAGGAAGAACGGATGTGCGCCACGCCGCGCTCCACGAGCTTCTTTTCACGGCGCTTGCGCGATATCTTCTTCAGCGCTTTCTTAGGAGCCATTCTATTATCCCTCCGAACCCCTTTCGGGGCGTCCTTTTGGATGCGGTTCTTCAACCGCGACTGCTGAAGGATGTCTTATCCTTATAGGAAGAAAGACATTCCTGCCGGCCGGATCATGATCCGGCACGGGTTAAGACTTCTTCTTGCCGCCGACAGTGCGCTTCGGGCCCTTGCGGGTACGGGCGTTCTGCTTGGTGTTCTGTCCGCGCACGGGCAGGTTGCGGCGATGGCGGACGCCGCGGTAGCAGCCGATTTCCACCAGGCGCTTGATATTCAGGGAAACTTCGCGGCGCAGATCGCCCTCCACCTTCAGGTGATGTTCGATGTATTCGCGCAGCTTGCTCACGTCCGATTCACTCAGGTCCTTGACCCGGGTATCGGGATTCACTTCGGTCACTTCAAGGATCTGCTTGCTTACCGTCGGGCCGATGCCGTAGATGTAAGTCAGGCCAACCTCGACGCGCTTTTCTCGGGGCAGGTCAACACCCGCAATACGTGCCATGTGTTGGTTACACCTCCAAATGATTCTGTGGGAAATGTTGGGGTTTTTGTGGGGCCGGGCGCGTCCCTTCCTCGGCAAGGCGTAGATAACTTGCCTCTTCAGGCGCGCGGCCCGCGTTGCGCTCCGCCCGCAACCCAGGCGGATCATTTATGTGACAGCATGCATGGTCCCCGTCGCGCTCCGCTTCGGGGCAGCCGCCCACACAGGCTTGTCTGCGTTGGTAAGATGGGTTCAGCGTGGTGCTGCGAATCTTCCGATTCGCGCGGGGAACGCCGTCCCCGGCGTCCGCTGAATACAGCAGGCGCTCGGGACGGCGCTCCCGTGAGCTGTCAGGGTGGGTCAGCCCTGGCGCTGCTTATGCTTGGGGTTTTCGCAGATGACCATCACGCGGCCCTTGCGCTTGATGATCTTGCATTTTTCGCAGATAGGCTTTACAGAAGGACGGACTTTCATTGGGGTTCTACCTCCTTAGTCGGGTGGAATCAATTCTTGCTGCGCCACGTGATGCGGCCGCGGGTCAAATCGTAGGGGGAGAGCTCGATCGTGACCTTATCCCCCGGATAAATGCGGATGAAGTTCATGCGCATCTTGCCGGAAATATGGGCCATGATGCGGTGGCCGTTCGGCAGTTCAACCTGGAACATGGCATTGGGCAGCGCCTCAATGACCTTGCCTTCCATTTCGATGACATCGTCCTTGGACAAGCGGATTAACCCTCCCTGTTTTCGTTCGGCGTTTGTTCGCCGGGGGTATTGCGCTGGATCGTGGAAAGCGCCTTGCGGATGTCGCTGTCCTTGAGTCGTCCCTGCTCCTGCAGCATCAGGAGGTGGGGGAACTCATGGGGGCAGGCGCACAGGTGCTTGCGCCGTTTTTTCTTCATGTGGTCCAGCTTCCGGGTGTCCCCGTCCGCCATCATCACAAATTCGGCGTCCAACGTATATAATACCACAAAGTACCTGCCTTTGTCACGCCCTTTTTTTGAAAAAACTGCGTAACCGGGCAAAATTGGCGGTTTCATTCTTCCTGCTCCTTCCAATTGAAGCCCGGAAGCGTTAAAAGTTCGGGCAAACCCTTGGGCGTGATGGCCAGTGTGTGCTCGTAATGCGCGGCGGGAGCGTGGTCGTTGGTCACCATGGTCCAGCCGTCGCTGAGCTGATGCACCTTCCATGTGCCCATGGCGATCATGGGCTCCACACAGAAGGTCATGCCCGGGCGGATGCGGGGGCCGTGGCCCGGTGCGCCGAAATTGGGCACCGCCGGATCCTCGTGCATGTCCTTGCCGATGCCGTGGCCCGTCAGGTCCTTCACCACGCCGTAGCCGTTGGCTTCCGCAAAGCTCTGCACCGCATAGCTGATATCGCCGATGCGGTTGCCGTTCACCGCCTGCCGGGCGCCGCGCCAGAAGCATTCCTCCGTCACCTGAATCAGCTTTTGCTTTTCAGCGCTGATCCTGCCCACCGGCGCGGTAAAGCAGCTGTCCGCCTGCCAGCCGTCCAGGGCCAGCGTCACGTCGATGGAGATGATGCTGCCTTCCTTGAGCGCCACGTCCTTGGAGGGGATGCCGTGCACCACCTCGTCGTCGATGGAAGCGCAGATGGAGGCGGGATACCCGCAGTACCCCAGCTCCGTGGGGATGCCGCCGCCCTTGCGGATATGCTCCTCCACAAAGGCGTTGATGTCCATGGTGGTGATGCCGGGGCGGATGACCTCCCGCGCCGCCATGAGCACGTCGTAGAGCAGGTGGCCCGCGCTGCGCATTTTAGCCAGCTGGATGGGATTTTTAATACTGATCATGCAATCCCCAGCGTCTGCCGCACTTTGGCGTAGTTTTCCTGCACGGTGGCCTTAGGCGCGCACGCCACGGTTTTGAGCAGGCCCTTCTTCTCATAGTAGTCGATGAGGGGAGCGGTCTGCGCCGCGTACACGGCCAGGCGGTTCTTTACCGTTTCAGGGGCGTCGTCCTTGCGCTGCACCAGCTTTTCGCCGCACGCCGCGCAGGTGTCGCTGCCGTTCAGGGTGCTGATGTGATACGTGGCGTTGCACTTCAGGCACACGCGCCGTCCGCCCAGGCGGCTGATGATCACTTCGTCATCCAGGGCGATGTTCAGCGCCACGTCGATCTTGGCGAACTGCGCCAGCGCTTCCGCCTGCGGAACCGTCCGGGGGAACCCGTCCAGGATGTAGCCGTTCTTGCAGTCTTCCGCCTGCAGCCGGTCCTTCACGATGCCGATGACCACTTCATCAGGCACCAGCTCCCCCGCCTCGATATACCGCTTGGCGCTCAGGCCCATTTCCGTGCCCGCTTTCATCGCCTGGCGGAGCATATCGCCGGTGGATATCTGGGGGATGCCCGTTTCGTTCATCAGCAGCTGCGCCATGGTGCCTTTACCCGCACCGGGAGGGCCCAGGAAAATCAGATTCATACCAGCACCTCCTATGTAGAATTTTTACTGGGGGGAACCTGGGGGAAACCGCTCTTTGCAGGCCAAAGAGCGGTTTCCCCCAGACCCCCTTCCGAGAAAGCCGTAAAGGGATCTTGGGTTTTTCCGGCACCTCTGGCCAAAGTTTCAGTTTTTCCCCCATATATTGTATCCGTCAAAACAGAGAATACAATTTAATTGTGTCTTAACATAGAAGTTGGAATGCCGCCCCTGGGGGAACTCCTCGCTCCCGCCAGGGGTGCATTCCGCGTATTCCGTGGATTGATCGAAGAATCAGCCCAGGAAGCCTTTGTAGTTTCTCATCACCAGCTGGCTCTCCACCTGGCGCACCGTCTCGATGGCCACGCTCACAGCGATCAGGATGGAGGAAGCGCCGAAGGGGATCGACACTTGCTGCCAAACCGTAAGCAATGAGGGGATGGTGGACAGGATGGCCAGGAACAGGGCGGCGAACAGGGTCAGGCGGTTGGAAGTCCGCTTGAGGAATTCCACGGTCTTGCTGCCGGTACGGATACCGGGGATGTGGCCGCCCTGCTGCTGGATATTCTTGGCGATATCCTCAGGATTGAAGGTGATGGAGGTGTAGAAGTAGCTGAACGCGATGATCAGCAGGGCGCACACGATCATGTACCAGGGAGAAGACTGGGTCATGTTGGCGCTCCACCATTTATACGCCGCGGAGCTGGTGCCGAACATGGCCAGGATGGTGCCCGGGAACGCCATGAATGAATAGGCGAAGATCAGGGGCAGCACGCCGACGCTCAGCAGCTTCAGCGGGATGTGGGTGCTCTGGCCGCCGTACATCTTGCGGCCCACCACGCGCTTGGCGTACTGGACGGGGATGCGGCGCTCGGCCATGTCCACGAAGGTAACGATCACGAGGATCACGAGGGTGGCGATGACGATGGTGGCCAGCTGGCCCACAGCGTGCATGCCGCCGCCGTTGAAGACGTTCGCGGCCGCGGCGAGCGTGCCGTTGAACAGGTTGGAGATGATACCGGCGAAGATCAGCAGGGAAATGCCGTTGCCGATGCCGTTCTTGGTGATCCTTTCACCGATCCACATGGCCAGGGCGGTGCCGCCTGCCATGATGATACCGATGGTCATGTAGCCAAAGAAGTTGGCATAGGAGGGCTTGATGGCCTGCAGGCCGGCGATGATGCCGATGGCCTGCAGCGCGGCCAGGCCCACCGTGACATAACGGGTGATGCGGTTGATTTTCTTCTTGCCTTCCTCGCCGCCGTCCTTGCTCAGCCGCTCCAGCGCCGGGATGGCGATGGTGAGCAGCTGCATGATAATGGAAGCGTTGATGTAAGGCGAAATACCCATGGCCATGATGGTCATCTGCCCGAAGGCATTACCGGTCATCATGTTCACCAGGCCCAGCATGTCGTACTGGCCCATGGCGCTCTGAACAGCCTGAACGTCTACGCCCGGCGCGGGGATAACGCTGACAAGACGGTAGATCAGCAGCATGAAGAACGTGTAGAGCACCTTTTTGCGGAGCTCCGGAACCCGCCACACGTTACGCAGGGTTTCCCACATCGTTACTTCACCTCAACTTTCCCGCCAATCGCTTCGATTTTCTGCTTCGCGGATTCGGTGACCTTGTCCACGTTCACAGTCAGCTTCTTGGTCAGCTCGCCGCCGCCCAGCACCTTCACGCCGTCCAGGGTCTTTTTGATCAGGCCCGCTTCGGTCAGCGCTTCGTTGGTGACCACGGCGCCATCCTCAAACACGTTGAGGGCGGACACGTTCACAACGGCGTATTCCTTACCGAAGATATTGGTAAAGCCGCGCTTGGGCAGGCGGCGGGTCAGAGGCATCTGGCCGCCTTCGAAGCCGGGGCGCTTGCCGCCGCCGGAGCGCGCCTTGGCGCCCTTGTGGCCTTTACCGGAGGTTTTGCCCAACTGAGAGCCTACGCCTCGGCCGAGGCGCTTCGGGGCAGTCGTCGAACCGGCAGCCGGTTGCAACTCATGCAATTTCATAGGGGTTATCCTCCCTTATCTTATTCGTTTACTTCCTCGACCTTGACCATGTGCTTCACCCGGAAGATCTGGCCGCGGACGCAGGGATTGTCCTCCTTGATGACCGTCATGCCGACCTTGCGCAGGCCCAGCGCGGCCACGGTGTCCTTATGCACCTGGAGGCAGGCGATGGGGGATTTGGTGAGGGTGATTTTCAGTTTCATCTTTCCACTCCTCCTTAGCCCACGATATCTTCCACCGCTTTGCCGCGCATATTGGCAACGGTTTCCGCGTTGCGCAGGCCCTTGAGGCCTTCCAGGGTGGCTTTGACGGTGTTGATGCGGTTGTTGGTGCCGAAGGTCTTGGTGCGGATGTCCTTCACACCGGCCAGCTCCAGCACGGCGCGGGCGCCGCCGCCGGCGATAACGCCGGCGCCTTCTTCAGCGGGCAGCAGCACCACTTTGGCGGTGCCGAACAGGCCGTCGATGGCATGGGGGATGGTGGTGCCGGCCATGGGCACGGTGACCAGATGTTTCATGGCGGCTTCCTTGGCCTTGCGGATGGCTTCGGGCACTTCCTTGGCCTTGCCGATGGCGGCGCCCACCTGGCCCTTTTCGTTGCCGACCACGACCAGGGCGGCGAAGCGGAAGTTCTTGCCGCCCTTAACGACCTTGGTCACGCGGTTCAGGGCGACCAGGCGCTCTTTCCATTCGCTTTCAGGCTGTTGTTCGCGGTCCCGGCGGTCCCGGCGGTCGCGGCGCTCGAAGGGGCGATCCTGCCGATCGTTTTTACGGTCGTTCTGACGATCGTTTTCGTTCATAGGCATTTTTTCGTTTTCCTCCCCTTAGAAGTTCAGCCCGGCTGCGCGGGCGGCTGCGGCCAGGGCGGCCACACGGCCGGTGTACAGGTAGCCGCCGCGGTCGAACACGACGTCCTTGATCCCGGCGGCGATGGCGCGTTCGGCCACCAGCTTGCCCACCAGCTCAGAAGCGCCGGTCTTGCTCTTGTCGTCCAGCTGGCCGCGGATGGCGGGATCCAGCGTGGAGGCGGACACCAGGGTGACGCCCTTGGTGTCGTCGATGACCTGCGCGTAAATGCTCTTGTTGCTGCGGTAGACGCACAGGCGCGGCATTTCGGGGGTGCCGCTGATCTTCTTGCGCACGCGGGCGTGACGGATCACGCGCACTTCATTACGGTCGCGCTTATTGAACATTTGCGTTCACTCCCTTTCTTACTTCTTGCCAGCCTTGCCTTCCTTGCGGCGGATATGCTCGCCCTCGTACTTGATGCCCTTGCCCAGGTAGGGTTCCGGCTTACGGATGGCGCGGATATCAGCGGCAATTCTGCCAACCTGCTGCTTGTCGATGCCCTTGACCACGATCTTGGTCTGCACGGGCGTTTCATACGAGATGTTTTCTTCGGCTTCCAGGATCACGGGATGGGAGAAGCCGATGGCGATATTCAGGGTCTTGCCGTTGTTTTCAGCGGCGGCGCGGTAGCCGGTGCCCACCATTTCCAAGGTCTTGGAGAAGCCCTCGGTCACGCCCACCACCATGTTGTGGATCAGGGCGCGGTACAGGCCGTGCCAGGCGCGGTGCTGCTTATCGTCGCTGGGACGGGCGACCTTGATTTCGTTGTTTTCCAGCTTGACGCTGATATCGGGATTGATCTGCTGGGAAAGCGTGCCCTTGGGGCCCTTCACGGTAACCAGATTGTTATCATCAATGGTAACCGTCACGCCCGCGGGAACGGCAATCGGGAGCCTTCCGATACGAGACATAATACATTTACCTCCTGACGATCAGATTACCAGATGTAGCAAAGCACTTCGCCGCCCATGTTTTCCTTCCGGGCAGCCTTGTCGGTCATCAGGCCCTTGGAAGTGGAAACGATGGCGATGCCCAGGCCGCCCAGTACCTTGGGCAGCTCATCGCAGGTGGCGTACACCCGCAGGCCGGGCTTGGAGATGCGCTTGAGGCCGACGATGACGGGCTGCTTCTTCTCCAGATACTTGAGGGTGATCTTGATGCTGCCCTGCAGGCCGTCCTGGATGTTCTCCACGGACTTGATGTAGCCTTCATCAAGCAGGATCTTGGCGATGGCCTTCTTGATGTTGCTGGCGGGGATCACCACGCTGTCGTGCTTGGCGATCTGCGCGTTGCGAATGCGGGTGAGCATATCGGCAATGGGATCATTGACAACCATTTTATTACCTCCTTATACTTACCAGCTCGCTTTGCGCACGCCGGGGATCTGGCCCTTATAGGCCAATTCGCGGAAGCAGATACGGCAGATGCCATACCGGCGAAGCACGGAATGAGGCCGGCCGCACAGACGGCAGCGGGTGTAAGCGCGGGTAGAGAACTTGGCAGGCCGCGCCTGACGGATCTTCATGCTGGTTTTTGCCATTGTTGTTTCTCCTCCCTTACTGCTGAGCGAAGGGCATGCCCAGCAGCCGCAGCAGCTCCTTGGCCTCTTCGTCGGTCTTGGCGGTGGTCACGAAAATCATTTCCATGCCGCGGATCTTTTCCACCTTATCGTATTCGATTTCGGGGAAGATCAGCTGTTCCTTGACGCCCAGGGCATAGTTGCCGCGGCCGTCGAAGGCCTTCGTGCTCACGCCGCGGAAGTCGCGGACGCGGGGCAGGGCGATGTTGACCAGCTTATCCATGAACTCCTCCATCCGCGCGCCGCGGAGGGTGACCTTCGCGCCCACGTTCATGCCCTGGCGGAGCTTGAAGTTGGCCACGCTCTTCTTGGCCTTGGTCACCAGGGGCTTCTGGCCCGCGATCTGGGTCAGCTCGGCGACGGCGGATTCCAGCGCTTTGGCGTTGTCCTTGCAGTCGCCCAGGCCCATATTGATGATGACCTTTTCCAGCCGGGGGATCTCCATGACGTTCTTATAGCCGAACTTTTGCTGCAAGGCAGGCACAGCTTCGGCCAAATACTTTTCCTTGATACGGGTAGCCATTTGCTTGTTGCCTCCTTATCAGTCGATCTGCGCGCCGCACTTGGGGCACACGCGCACGTTCTTCTTGCTTACCTTGCCATCCTTGCCGGTGACTTCCACGGTCTTGTGGGCCACGCGGATGGCTTTGCCGCACTTGGGGCACAGGAGCATCACGTTGCTGGCGTCAATGAACGCTTCCTTCTTGATGATGCCGCCGGGCTGGCCCTGCTGCTTGGCTTTCTGGTGCTTGGTGACCATGGCCACGTTTTCCACCACCACCTTGCCGGTCTTGGGGGAGGCGGCCACCACCTTGCCCTTGGCGCCCTTGTCCTTGCCGGAGATGACAACGACCTGATCCTTTGCTTTTACAAACATCTTCATTGTCCTCCTTACAGCACTTCGGGAGCGAGGGACACGATCTTCATGTAGTCCTTCTCACGCAGTTCCCGGGCGACCGGCCCAAAGATGCGGGTGCCGCGGGGCATTTTGTCGTTGCCGATGATGACGGCGGCGTTATCATCGAAGCGGATGTAGCTGCCGTCGGGGCGGCGCTGGGGCTGATGCAGGCGGACAACGACGGCCTTGACCACGTCGCCCTTTTTCACCTGACCGCCGGGCGTTGCGCTCTTCACAGAGGCGACAATCACATCGCCAATGGAGGCGTAACGCACGTGGGACCCGCCCAGCACGCGAATACACATGATTTCCTTGGCGCCGGAGTTGTCGGCGACCTTGAGTCGCGTTTGCGGCTGAATCATAGGGGTTTCCTCCTTTATAGGTTCCTCATTCATGGTGGGTACGCAATGCCCCCATGAGAGGTCGGATACTTTTCCATGCTCCGTCCGTTCCCCACAGGTCCCAGACGGAGCGAGAAGGCGAATGTACGTTGATTCGTGCCGGATCAGGGATGGGATTTCCCCGATAAGGGCCGCAGGCGCAGCAGCGCTGCGTCAAGGCCCGCAGAGGGGAAAGGCCGCCCTGAGACGGTGCGAAGCGGCGGGCAGGCGCCGCACGAACGACGTCACTTCGCTTTTTCGATGATTTCCACCAGCCGCCAGTGCTTATCCTTGGACAGGGGACGGCATTCCATCACTTTCACGGTGTCGCCCACGCCGCAGGCGTTTTCTTCATCGTGCACCTTGATTTTGCTGGTACGGGTGATGAACTTGCCATACAGGGGATGACGCACGCGGGTGGACAGGCTGACCACGCAGGTCTTGTCCATCTTGTCGCTGATGACCACGCCAACGCGGGTCTTGCGGATGCCTCTTACTTCAGACATGGTATTGACTCCTTTCACGGCTTATCGGTCACGCCTTGCTCTGCTGGGTCTGCACGGTCATCGCACGGGCGATGTCACGCTTGACCGCAGTGATCTGCATGGTGTTTTCGAGCTGACCGGTGGCAAGCCGGAAACGAAGGTTGAAGAGCTCTTCTTTAAGCTCGGCGATCTTCGCGGTCAATTCCTCAGGCTTCATGGCTGCGAATTCCTTGGCCTTCATTTACTTTCACCACCCGCTACATTTTCGTTGGGATTGGGAGCGTCTTCCCGCTTCACAATCTTGGTTTTCAGAGGGAGCTTGCCGGCGGCAAGGCGCAGGGCCTCGCGGGCCACGGTCTCTTCAATGCCGCCGATCTCAAACAGCACCCGGCCCGGCTTCACCACAGCCACCCAGTATTCGGGCGTGCCTTTACCGGAACCCATGCGGGTCTCGGCGGGCTTTTCGGTAACGGGCTTATCGGGGAAGATCTTGATCCAGACCTGGCCGCCGCGCTTGGTGTAACGGGTCAGCGCGATACGGGCGGCCTCGATCTGCTGGGAGGTGACCCAGCAGGGTTCCATGGCCATCAGGCCGATATCGCCGTTGGAGACGAAATTGCCGCGATGGGCGGTCCCCTTCATGCGGCCGCGGAATTGCTTGCGGTGCTTTACTCTTTTCGGCATCAGCATAGGATTACTTGCCTCCTTCGATCGCGGCAGCGGGCTGCGCGGCCTTCTTGGGCTTGGGGAGAACCTCTCCCTTGTACACCCAAACCTTAACGCCCAGACGGCCGTAGGAAGTTTTCGCTTCGCAGAAGCCGTAGTCGATGTTGGCGCGCAGGGTCTGCAGGGGGATGGACCCCTCGTGGTATTTTTCGGTGCGGGCGATTTCAGCGCCGCCGACGCGGCCGCCGATGGCGATCTTGACGCCCTTGACGCCCAGCTTCATGGCGCGCTGGATGCTCTGCTTCATGGCGCGGCGGAAGCCGATGCGCTTTTCAAGCTGCTGGGCGATGTTCTCGGCGATGAGCTGGGCGTCGATGTCCGGGTTCTTGATGTCCAGCACGCGGATGTTCACGGCGTGGCCCACGAACTTTTCGACGTCGGCGCGGATCTCGTCGATGCCCTTGCCGCTGCGGCCGATCACCATGCCGGGCTTGCCGGCGAAGATGGTAACGGTCATGCGGGCAGCGCTGCGCTCGATGTCGATGCGGCTGATCCCGGCGGCGTAATACTTTTCTTTCAGCATCTGGCGAAGACGGAAGTCTTCGTTCAGGTTATTGGCAAAATCTTTCTTCCCGGCATACCAGCGGGTGCTCCAGTCAAAAATGACACCAACGCGAGCGCCATGGGGATTTACTTTGTGACCCATCTTAATCCTCCCTTTACTTCTTCTGGTCGAGCACCACGCTGATGTGGCAGGTGCGCTTGAGCATGGGGGAAGCGCTGCCGCGGCTGCGGGCTACATAGCGCTTGAGGGTCGGGCCGGGATTGGCGTAGCACTCGGCGACATACAGGGTGCTGCGGTCCAGATCCTGGTTGTTCACCGCGTTGGCGACGGCGGAAGAAAGCACCTTCGCGATCACGGGAGAAGCAGCCTTGGGGGTGAATTGCAGGATGGCGAGCGCCTGATCCACATTCTTTCCGCGGATTAGATCCAGGACGATCTTGGCCTTGCGGGAAGACAGGCGGATGTGCCTGGCGTGCGCCTGGGGACGCTTATCCCGGCTTTCAGCGCGGGCCGCGCCCTTTTCACGGGTACGAGTAGCCATTGATTTTCTCTCCTTCCCTTATTTACGGCCGGTGGCCTTTTCACCCGCGTGCCCGCGGAACGTGCGGGTGGGGGCGAACTCGCCCAGCTTGTGGCCAACCATGTCCTCGGTGATGTAAACCGGCACATGCTTGCGGCCGTCATGGACGGCGATGGTGTGGCCGACAAATTCGGGGAAGATGGTGGAGGCGCGGCTCCAGGTCTTGAGCACCTGCTTGGCGCCGGTTTTGTTCATTTCCACGATGCGCTTAAACAGCGCTTCCTGTACAAACGGGCCTTTCTTTACGGAACGGCTCATGCGGTTTCCTCCTTCCTGTCCGCGCCTTATTACTTGCTGGCACGCTTAACGATGAGGTGATTGGAATATTTCTTGTGCTTGCGGGTCTTGAGGCCCAGCGCGGGCTTGCCCCACGGGGTCACAGGAGCGGGCATGCCAACGGGGCTCTTGCCCTCGCCGCCGCCATGGGGATGGTCGCAGGGGTTCATGACCACGCCGCGGACGGTGGGACGGATGCCCATGTGGCGGGTGCGGCCGGCCTTGCCGATGCGCACGTTGCTGTGGTCCGTGTTGCCCACGGTGCCGATGGTGGCCATGGCGTTCATGGGGATCTTGCGGAATTCGCCGGAGGGCATACGCACCTGGGCGTAA
>JAFZOG010000030.1 GCA_017550745.1 Clostridia bacterium
GCGGCTGTACAAATGGCAGCGCACTTCTCCTCCGTCATCTTTTCCGGCACCAGTTCTCTATTCGCCAGTGCGCAAGCTTTTTTGATAAGGGCTAAAGCATGGATGATCTCTTGGGGCATGATTTCGATGCCGACGCCTATGGGAAAGTTTTGCCGCGACCGCTCGGTCTGCGCCCCCCAAAGCTTGTCGTTCGGGACACGGACTTCGCCCATGCTGTCATGTTCTATGCGATAGCTGTTCATACTGATATCTCCGCATCATGGACCGATGGCGCTCCGTACCGAGCGCGGTAGATCTCCAGAAGCTGTTCGACTTGCTGCGCACAGCGGCCGATATACTCCTGAGGCACCAACAGCGCGGAAAGCTCCTGTTCCGTCATGCCGAATTCTCCGGTGGCGGCAAGGCGTGAAATCAGATCGCAGGGCTTTCCCGCACGCATCTTTTTCACACTTTCCATGGAGCAGCGGCGGATGACTTCATGAAGGGTCTGCCGATCCCCGCCCCGCTTGACGGCTTCCATCAACAGGTTTTCCGTAGCGAGGAAGGGCAGGTATTCCATTAAGCTTTTCTCTACCATGGCCTCGTTGACCTGCAGCCGCGCGCTTACGTTCTGACTGAGGCGCAGGATCGCGTCGGCACAGAGGAATCCTTCCGGCAGGGAGATACGGCGATTGGCTGAGTCGTCCAGCGTCCGTTCCAGCCATTGTGTTGAGGCGACGGCTGCAGCATTGGCTGCATCCGCCATAAGATACCGACTGAGAGAACAGATGCGTTCTGAACGCATGGGATTGCGCTTGTAGGGCATGGCGGACGAACCGATCTGGTCCGCTTCAAAAGGCTCCTCCAGCTGTCGATCATGCTGCAGCAGGCGGATATCCGTGGCCATGCGGCAACAGGTCTGGGCGATGGCAGATAGGGCGTTCAGGATACGGCTGTCCAGCTTTCGTGGATAGGTCTGGCCGCAGACATCGAAGCACCGTTCAAAGCCGAAAGCTGCAGCCAGACGTTGGTTCAGCTCCTCCACTTTCGTCCCATCGCCGTCGAACAGATCCAGCAAGCTGGCCTCCGTTCCGGTAGCGCCGCGACAGCCCAGGAAGCGGATGCTGGAAAGCACGAAATCCACCTCTTCCACGTCGGCAAGGACGTCCTGGAGCCAGAGGGACGCTCGCTTGCCCACCGTTACGGGCTGGGCGGGCTGATAATGGGTATAGCCCAGGGTCGGCAAGCCGCGATAGCGTTCGGAAAAGGCGGCCAGGTTGGCGGCCAGCTTCAAAAGCTCCTTCCGAAGATACCGCAGCGCATCCCGGTACAGGATCAGATCGGCGTTGTCTGTCACATAACAGCTCGTAGCCCCCAGGTGGATGATACCCGCAGCCTCCGGTGCAACGACGCCATAGGCATAGACATGGGCCATCACGTCGTGGCGCACTTCCTTTTCCCGTTGTGCCGCCAAGTCGAAATCAATGTCCTCCACATGGGCTTCCAAGGTCGCCACCTGCTGGGCTGTGACAGGCAGCCCCAACGCATGCTCGGCTCGGGCCAGCTCCGTCCACAGTCGGCGCCAGGTCTCAATACGGGTCCTCTGGGAGAACAGGCGCTTCATCTCCTCCGAAGCATATCGGGAGGACAAGGGAGATTCATATGTATCGTACAAGGTCGTCACCTCCTTATGTTTCATCTGCTCGTTTACACGTCCGTGGATGCCTGGACAGGACGCTCAAAACGGGACTTTGCGGCATTTTTCGGGACATCCGTGGGATAATCGCCGCCGAAGCAGGCAGTGCAGAATCCATCGTCTGTTCCGGTCAGCATCCGGGCATGCTCCAAACTGAGATATCCCAGAGAGTCTACGCCGATAATCCTGGCGATCTTGGCAACGGAATGATGGTTAGCGATCAGCGTATCCGCGCTGTCGATGTCGGTCCCATAGTAGCAGGGCGCGACGAAGGGCGGCGCGCTGACGCGCATATGGATCTGCCTTGCGCCGGCATGGCGCAGCAGTTCGATCGTACGACGGCACGTCGTGCCGCGCACGATGGAATCGTCGATCAAGACGATCCGCTTTCCGCTCACAACGCTTCTGATCGGGTTCAGCTTCAAGTTCACCCCCGTCTCTCGCTCGCTTTGTGTGGGCGCGATAAAGGTGCGGCCGATGTACTTATTCTTCGTAAGCCCGATCGCATAGGGGATGCCAGACTCCCTTGCAAAGCCGACGGCTGCGTCCAATCCCGAATCCGGAACGCCGATGACCACGTCGGCGTCCACCGGATGCTCCTGGGCCAGAAACACGCCCGCCTGTTGTCTTGCCATGCATACGCTTTTTCCATCCACCACGGAATCCGGCCGGGCAAAATAGATATACTCGAAGACGCACATCCTTCTCGGGACCAACCCACAGTGCCGCCGCTCAAAATGGAGCCCCTGGCCATCGACCGTCACCACTTCGCCAGGCGCCACATCCCGCAAAAACGTGGCACCGACTGCGTCCAGCGCACAGCTCTCGGATGCGAACACGGTCGAGCCATCCGGCCGTTGGCCTATGCA
>JAFZOG010000031.1 GCA_017550745.1 Clostridia bacterium
CTTCTTCTAATATTAATTCTCCTCTACACCATTGAATCTGCGGGCGTCTTTTCCGTTCTGGCGTTGCTTGATACGCCCCGCACCCTGCGCATGCGCTTGCGCGCGGGTTTCGGGCGGCAATCCAAGGATTGCCCGTCCTCAGCCTCGCTTCGCTCGGCGCTGCTCCGGTCAACGTAGCGCTGCTGGCCCGCAGCCTCAATCGACGCAAGTCCGCACAGCGGACATTGCTTGTTTCGCCTGATCTCACATCCAATGAGATTCCCGCCACAGGCGGTCATTGGATGTTCGTCCTCCCTTCGTTCAGCTGAGCCAGGTCGAAAAATCCATCCGAAATCTGTTAAGTTTTTAGAACGCGAATAGTATGACCCCGCCGGTCCATCCGGTTTTCTCCCTGTCCTTGATCAAATCAAAACCACCGGCTGAGCCGGTGGTTTTGATTTGTTCAGTTTTTCCGCCACACATTCGGGGAGAACAGCAGCAGCACGGGGTAGATTTCCAGCCGTCCCGCCAGCATCATGAAGGACAGCAGCAGCTTGGCGGGGGGCGAAAAGAACGCGAAGTTTGACGTGGGGCCGACGCCGCTTAAGCCCGGGCCCACATTGGAAAGGGTGGTGAGCACAGCGGTGAAAGCCGTCACGAAATCCGCCGCTTCCAGCGAAATCAGCAGCGTGCCAACCACGGCCAGCACCACCCACAGCGCCAGATACACCCCCACCTGGGACAGCGTGCTTTCCTGCACGGTCTTGCCCTCCAGCCGCACCACAGCCACCTTGCGGGGCTGGAGCGTGTGCTCCAGATCGCGGTAAGCGGACTTGCCCAGCAGCAGCACACGGCTCGTTTTGAAGCCGCCCGCCGTGGAACCCGCGCACGCGCCCATGCACATGAGCAGCAGCAGCAGCGTGCGGGAAAACAGGGGCCAGAGGTCAAAGTCCGCCGTACCGAAGCCGGTGGTGGACACGATGGAGGTAACCTGGAAAAACGCGATGCGCAGCGCTTCCAGGAAACCGCCGTACCGGGGCAGGATGTTGAGGGTGATCAGCAGCGTGGCCGCCGCCACGATGCTCAAATACGTCCACAGCTCCTCGCTTTGCAGGATCGGCTCCTTTTCCCTGCGCATCAGATGGAAATAGACGGCAAAGTTCACGCCGAACAGCATCATGAACACGCCGATGATCCACTCGATCAGCGGGTTGTGGAACGCGCCTACGCTGGCGTTGTAGTTTGAAAAGCCGCCCGTGCCCGCGGTGCCGAAGGTGTGGATGAGGGCGTCATACACGTTCATGCCCGCAAACAGCAGGCAGACCGTTTCCGCCATACTCAGGGCGAAATACAGCAGGTACAGGATCTTGGCCGTATCGCCCATCTTGGGCAGCAGCTTGGAAAACGTGGGGCCGGGGCTTTCTGCGCGGGCCAGGTGGGACGTGCGCCCGGACAGCCGGGGCAGCACCGCCAGGGTAAACACCAGCACGCCCATGCCGCCGATCCAGTGGGTAAAGGAGCGCCAGAACAGCACGCCCTTGGGCAGATGCTCGATTTCCGTCAAGATGGTGGAGCCTGTGGTGGTAAAGCCGCTGACGGCCTCAAAATAAGCGTCCACAACATGGGGAATGGCTCCGGAAAAGACGAAGGGCAGCGCCCCGAAAAAGGACAGGGTCACCCAGCTCAGCCCCGCCACAGCCATGCCGTCCCGGGCGGTCAGGTCGTCCCTTTCCGGCTTCAGCAGAAAGCTCAGCAGCGCGCCAACGGCGCCCGTGATGAGAACCGCCTCTAAAAACGCCGGCGTATCTCCCTGCCTGAAGATCAGCGATACGCCCAAAGAAGGCAGCATCAGCCCCGCTTCCGTCAGCAGCAGCCGTCCGAGCAGCCGGAACACCAGCTTATAATTCAACAAAATGACCTTCTTTCACAACCCGGATATACGGAAGGAACTTTCCAGCCGATAGCAAGGCCTTGAGCAAAAGATTGATCCTGAGAAAGCTATTTACCGGAATACCTGCCCCAGCGCGCTCAGGCCCGCCTTGCGGCTGATGACCACCACGTAGTCCCCTACTTCGATGGTATCGTTGCCGAAAGGCACCTTCACCTGGCCGTCGCGCACAATCACGGCAATCAGCGCGTCGGGAATGATCTGCAGATCCTTCAGCGGCACATGGATGTATTTATCCCCTGTCTGGGCGATAAATTCAAGCGCCTCGGCCTGGCCGTCCATGAGCCGGTACACGCGCTGTACGGCAGCGTTGGCGCGGCTGGAGCGGGAGCGCACCACGCGCAGGATGTCGTTGCAGGCCACGGACTTGGTGCTGATGATGCTGTCCAGCCCCATATTATGCATGATGGCGGAATAGGTGTCGCGGCTGGACTTGACGATCACCTTCTTCACACCCCGCTGGGCGGCGTAGAACCCGGCCATCAGGTTTTCCTCGTCCCGGTCGGAAAGGGTGATGAAAGCGCCGGTGTCGGCCAGCCCCTCGCTTTCCAGCAGCTCCTGGTCGGTGCCGTCGCCCTCGATGATGGTGGTGCCGGGCAGGGCGTCCGCCAGCCTGCGGGCCTTGTCCTTTTTCACCTCGATGATGGACACCTTCATCTTCATGCGCACAAGCATGGACACGAGGTAAAACGCGATCCTGCTGCCGCCCATCACCATCACCGAACGGATGGTGGAAATGCCCTTGCCCAGCGCGGCGAAGAAGCGGGTGATGGTTTCCACGTCGGACACTACATGCACCCGGTCTCCCGGCCGGATGAAAAAATTGCCCTTGGGGATGATGATGTCGCCGCCGCGCTCCACCGCGCAGAACAGCACCTGGGGCAATTGCCTGTTCTTTTTATACATTTCCTTCAACGGGATGCCCACCACCGGGTCGCCCTCGGCGGCGCGGAAGTCCACCATTTCCACCCGGCCCCGGGCGAAGGTTTCAATGCCGCCCGCGAAGGGAAAGCGCAGCATACGGCTGATTTCACGGGCAGTGGCGCGCTCCGGGTTAATGGCGTAGTCGATGGACAGCTCCTTTTGCAGGAAAGGCAGGGTATTCAGATATTCCGGGTCGCGGATGCGGGCGATGGTGTACTGGGCCCCCAGCCGCTTGGCGGTGAGGCAGGCCAGCATATTCACCTCGTCGCTCATGGTGGCGGCGATCACGATGTCGGCGCGCTGCACGTCGGCTTCCTTCAAGGTATCCGCGCTCACGCCGCTGCCGTGGATGAACATGGCGTCCATCGTGTCCATGGATCTCTGCACCACCGCCTCGCTGCGGTCCACCATGGTCACGTTGTGCCCTTCGTCCACCAGGTGCTGCGCCAGGGAAATGCCCAGCTTGCCCCCGCCGATGATGATGATCTGCATACATTCCTCCCGAATCGGAAAAATCAAGCATTCATAACGCCGTACAATTATACCACGAAACCCCGCCGTCCGCAACCGGTATCATATTCCCCGCTTTAAACGTTTCATATTCCCCGTAACGATTCAGGTATTGAGGAAAGTTGCAAGGGGGTTACGCTGGGCGCTCCGCGCGCCCAGATCCGCAGCCTCAATGGTCGCAGCTCCGCTTCATGCGGAGATTGCTCGTTTCGGCTGATCTCACCGCCGATGAGATTCCCGCCACAGGCGGCCATCGGCGGTTCGTCCTGCGGAAAGGGATTTCATCCCTTGCATCCCAATAAGCGAATTTTCTCCGTTGGTTATACCCAACTGCATACGCCAGTGGATTTGGGGTTACGAAAAGATAGCAGCTTCTGGCCCAAGAAAGCCCGGGAAAATCTCAGGGGAAAGCGAGCTTTCCCCTGGGATTATTCCCTGGCTTTCCCCGGACGCTTCGCGTCCGGGATGGCGGCTTTCAGCCGCCGGGCCAGAAGCACAACGTCGATCGTTTGTCTGTTCCTCTCAAGTCTCAGCGGAAACATAGTCTTCTCTACCCATACTTTAACTTCCGCTATTGCGGGTCCAGGGGCCTGTGGCCCCTGGTTCGGGTCTGGGGCGAACAGCCCCAGCGTTCCCCTTGTCTGGTTACTAAAAACTATTCCCCACTTTAAACGTCCCGGGGAGCACTAAAGCACCTTCCGGATCCGCTCAAACACGGCCACACAGGAGGCAAAATCATGGGGAGCAAAGGGAAGCGGCACGCCGGCCCGCATCAGATCGGAACCGGACACAGTGCTGCCTTCAGCGGCTTGGTAAAGGCCCTCGGGCACGCCGCGGAGGCGCACGCGAAGCGGCTCGCCGTTGGGCATGTTCAGCACCCGGTAAGCGCAGAGGATGACCCGGTCTTCATCGGCGAACTGCCAGGCGGTCACGTTGCCCGCAAAGGGGCTGAGCAGGCGGGTGAACACACCCTGCTGGGTGGTTCTGCGGAGAACCTTCACCTGCCTGACCTGGCGGCGGATCTCCGCCCTGTCCGCGTCCGTCTGCGCGGACAAGTCCAGCTCATAGCCAAAATTGCCGCCCAGGGCCACGTCCCCCCGCATCCGCATGTCCGTGACGCGGCCCACCTGATGGTTGGGCACGGCGGACACGTGCGCGCCCATGGCGCTGGCGGGATAACACAGGCTGGTGCCGTACTGGATGGAGAGCCGGGCCGCGGCGTCGGTATCGTCGCTGGTCCAGGTCTGGGGCATATAGTGCAGCATCCCCGCGTCAAAGCGCCCGCCGCCGCCGGAGCAGCTTTCAAACAGCACCTGCGGGAAAGCCCCCGTGACGGTTTCCAGCACCCTGTACAGGCCCAGCATATAGCGGTGCGCCGTTTCGCCCTGCCTGCCATCGGCCAGCGTGTCCGAACCGGCCTCCATGAAGTTCCGGTTCATGTCCCATTTCACATAATCGATCTGCGCGGAACGCAGCACGCCGGATACGGCTTCGATCACGTAATCCTGCACTTCCCTGCGGCCCATGTCCAGAATCAGCTGCTGCCGGGCGGTGGTGCGGCGGCGGCTGCCCGCATGGAGGCACCAGTCGGGATGCGCGCGGTACAGGTCGCTGTCCGGGGACACCATTTCCGGCTCGAACCACAGGCCAAATTTCAGGCCCAGGCCATGGATATCCCGGCTAAGCCCGTCCAGGCCGCAGGGGAGCTTTTCTCGATTCACCACCCAGTCCCCCAGGGAGCAGTTGTCCCGGTTCCGTTTCCCGAACCAGCCGTCGTCCAGCACGAACAGCTCGATGCCGTCTTCCGCCGCAGCCCGGGCGATCTTCAGGATCTTTTCCGGATCAAAGTCAAAATAGGTGGCTTCCCAGTTATTGATGAGGATGGGCCGCTCCCTGTCCCGCCAGTACCCGCGGCACACCCGCTGCCGGATCAGGCTGTGGAGGGCCTGGCTCATAGCGTTCAGGCCGTTTGCGGAATAAGCGAAAAGGACTTCCGGCGCCTGGAAGGCTTCGCCGGGATGCAGCTGCCAGGTGAAGGAACGCGGGTTCAGGCCCAGGGTCAGGCGGGTGGAGCCATAAGCGTTTTCATCGGCGGTGATGCTAAAATCCCCGCTGTATACCAGCGCCGCCCCCAGGCATTCCCCGGAAAACTCGGTGGCGTCCGGGGCAGCCAGCACGGCGAATGGATTATGCTCATGGCCAGAAGCCCCCCGGCAGGAGGAGATTTCCCGGGACAGCCGGGCGGGCGGGACCCTTTCGATGCTGCGTTCTTTGGCCCAGGCCCCGTGCAGATGGATCAAGTCATACCGCCCAGGCAATGTGACGCAGGCGCTGCCCGCGCTTTGCAGGGTGAGCGGCGCGGAGCCGGTATTGGTATACAGGATGCTTTCGGTGATGACCGGCCTGTCGGCATAAAGCGTATAGCGCAGTTCCGCTTCCAGCCCGGTCAGGGCGTCGCGCAGGGTGATGAACAGGGTTTCCGCCTCCGCCGCATCCTCCACATAGGCGGCGGGCAGACCGTTCAAACCAGGCTTGCCCGCTTCGATGCGATGGCCGGCATAGAACAATTCCGTGCAGCGCTGCCCCTGGCCGTCAACGGCGCATACCAGCGCGGGGCGGTAATCCCCCCGCCCGTCCGTGGGGCAGGCGTAGGGCAGCGTCTGGCGCGGGGAATCAAAGGAAGCGCCGCCCCGCGGGGCGCACAGATACAGGCAGGAAGCGGGATCGCACAGCGGCGCGCCCAGATAAGGCATCAGCAGCTCCGGCTCATTGTCCCCGTCCAGCTGGACGCGCAGCACGAGGGATACAAAATCATTGCGCAGATGAAAGGTCCTGTTCGTCTGCTCATAGTGAATCATGGCAGCGCCTCCCGATCATTTATTCTGATGCCATTATAAACGGAAATATCCGGGGGCGCAAGAAGAATCCGCAAAGAAAAAAGCCCTTTCCCGCGCGAAGCGAAGCGCGGGAAAGAGCTGGAAGAACGGCTTGCCTTTTATTCGGCGGCGGATTCGCCGGTGAGGGCGTACATGGCTTCCTGATTGTATACCACGTCATGCTGGCTCACCCAGTCCACCAGGGCATCGGAGAATACGGAATTCTTCTTGGTGTTTTCCAGATAGGTTTTGATTTCCTCGCGGATATCGTCGGTCATTTCCACTTTGCCGCTGGGGATGTCCCGCAGGTAATAGAGGATATGGATGCCGCTGGAGCCCACCACGGGGTCGGACACATCCCCGGGCTTGCCCATCTTTTCGCTGAATGCGGCCGCGGTGAACACGGGATCCCACATCAGGCTGTCTTTATGCACGTGGTAGCCGTCAGCCAGCTTCGCGCCGTCCTGCATGCCGGGATCCTCGTTGTATTCGCCGATCAGGGCGGTGAAATCTTCGCCTTTCTCCAGGCGGGCGTAAATATCGTCGATGGCTTCTTTTTTACTGGCGAAAACGGCCTCCTTGGCTTCGTCCATCGCGGCCTTCAAGGCTTCGTCGCCGTCGGGCTTTTCTTCGGTCTTGCTTTCCTCATAGGCGGCCTGGGCCTCGCTGTAGGCGGTCATCAGCCCTTCGTCCACTTTCAAAAGGATATGGATGATGCCGCGGTAGCCCTCCGGCATATACCAGAATTCCTGGCCGTAATACGTCTGATACAGCTCATACATGCCGATGTTTTCGCTGATGGTCTTGCCGTCCGCTTCCGCGGTCTCGTCAAACAAAGCCCGGATCTCTTCCTCTGTTGCGGCTACGTCCTTGCCCTCCAGCAGGTAGCTTTCCAGCTTGGCCTGGGAAGCTTCGGACGTATACTGCTTCACCAGGGTGTCCGCGGAAACGCCGTATGCTTCGTAATACGAAACGGCCTCCAGGCGGAGCTTTTCCGCGTCGGAATCGTCGGTGCTGAAATACGCCACATACTGCGAAAGGGCGTTTTCCCATTCCGCCGCGGCCTTGGCGTCGATTTCGGCTTGTTCTTCATCGGTAAACTGATCGAAGCCCAGCTCGGCGATCTTGGCCTGGAGGATCCGGGTCTGAATCAGGTAATCCAGCGCGGTCTTGTAATCGGTGCTGTCAGAAATATAGCCGCCGGAAACCAGGGCCGAAAGCATGTTTTTCACTTCGTCCAGCTTGATGTCCGTGCCGTCCAGGGTCGCCAGCACAGGGTTTTCCTCCGCAGGCTCCTCAGCGGCGGGCGCTTCTTCGGCAGCAGGCTCGGCTGTGGGTTCCGCGGCTGCCTCCGCGGGCGCTTCGGTAGCCGCCGGGGCTTCCGTAGCCGGGGCTTCGGTGGCGGCGGGGGCTTCCGTGGCCGGAGCTTCCGTGGCCGGAGCTTCCGTGGCCGGAGCTTCCGTGGCAGCAGACGCTTCCGTCACAGCCGGAACTGCGGCAGCCTTGTCCTGCTTCGCGCCAAAAATATCCGTAAACTGATACAGGCAGAACGCAGCTGCCAGCAAAACCACAACTGCGCAGATGATACCGATCTTTTTAGACATAAAAACTATCTTTACCTCACTTTTCTTTCCCTGCCGCAGGCGGGAAGCATTCGCGAGATATTATGGCACAGGTTTGCATTCTTCGCAAGTGCTTTTCAGAAAGAAAACCTTAAAAGTTACATCTTGTTCATCATTTTTCTGCTTTTTGACACATTCTGCGGCGGGTGAATCTTGCGGAGAATCCGCTTTCCGTGTTATACTGGCGAAGCGGAACGTTTCTCCTGAAAGAAGCGGCGCAGCAGGCGGCTGCAGGCCTCCTCCATCACGCCCCCCGCGCAGTTCACCCGATGGAAAAACGCCGGGTCCTGGGGCAGGGTATAAACGCTGCCGCAGCAGCCCTGGCGCGGATCGTACGCGCCGAAGACGCAGCCGTCGATTTCCGCCATCAAAAGCGCCCCTGCGCACATGGGGCAGGGCTCCAGTGTCACGTACAGGGTGCAGCCATGCAGGCGGCGGGTGTTCAGCGCCCGGCAGGCGCGCTCCATGGCCAGCATCTCCGCGTGGGCGAAGGGCCGGCCGCTTTCCCGCTCGTTGTGGGCGCGGGCGATAATCTTTCCTTCATGCACCACCACCGCCCCCACAGGCACCTCGTTTCCGTCTTTCTCCGCTTCCCGCAGCGCTTCTTTCATGAACGCTTCCGCCTGCAGCATACCGGTCCCCCCGATCCCAATGGTTTCTATGGTAACTATATCAAATTTCGCAAAAGGATTCAAGAAGGAGGATGCGCCTCATGACAAACGAAACCCTGAGCCTGATCTCTTCCCGCCGCAGCCACCGCGCCTACACGCAGACGCCCCTGACCCAGGAGCAGATCGACGCCCTGCTCAAAGCCGCCGTGGAATCTCCTTCCGCGGTGAACCGCCAGCCCTGGCATTTTACCCTGGTGCGCAATCAGGAATTGCTGGACGAGCTCAACACAGCCGTGCGGGAGCAGATGATGAAGCGCAATTCCGACAAGCGCTCCCCCCGCTTCGCCGACAAGGACTTCCACGTGTTCTACCACGCCCCCGCCGTGATCTTTATTTCCGGCATGCCCGATAACCTTTACACCCCCATCGACGGCGGCATCGCGGTGGAAAACATCGCTCTGGCGGCGGAAAGCATGGGCCTGGGCAGCGTGATCCTGGGCATGCCGCGGGAAGCGTTCCTGACCGAAAAAGCCGATGCATTCCGTAAAGCTCTGTGCTTTCCGGAGGGCTGGGACTTTGTGATCGCCATTGCCGTGGGCACGCCCGCCGACACCAAGCCCGCCCATGACGTAAAAGAAAACCGGATCTCCTTCGTAGACTGATATTGCATAAAGCGCAGGGCATGAAAAGCGCAATACGCTCCTCACTCCCCAAAAGCTCGTCTGTCCCGCCGCAGCGCCGCGCCTTTTCAGCGGCCAAACGACGGGACAGTGAATGCAGGAAATCTCCCACTACCATTCTATGCGGAAACGGAAAAAACATGACTGACGCCGGCGCGAACGCGTCCTGCGCCCGAGACTCCGATAATTAAGGAAAGACAAACGGTCATGGCTGAAATCATCACGCCTGTTTTGCCAAAGACAGGCGGCAACGAAAACAAAACGTTTGTGAAAATCATCGCAGTGGTTTCCATGCTCGTCGATCACATCGGCGTAGTGTTTTTCCCCAACGTATCCGAAATGCGCCTGCTGGGCCGCATCGCGTTTCCGCTGTTCGCGTGGGGCGTGGTCACAGGCGCGGAGTACACCCGGAATATCTGGAAATACGCCCTGCGCATCCTGATCGTGGGCGTCATCTCCCAGCCCTGCTATATGTTTGCCTTGAACCACAAGGCATATGAGCTGAACGTATTCGCCACGCTGCTGCTGGGCCTGCTGGGGATCGCAGGGATCCGGGAAAACCGCTTCGGCAGCCGGTTCTGGGGGCCTGCGCTGGCAATCCTCGCCTCCTGCGCGGTGAAAGTGGACTACGGGTATCAGGGCGTGCTGCTCATCCTGCTGCTGTACGGATCCAGAAAATCCCCGGGATCCATCGCCTCCATGATGATCGCGTACTGCCTGTACTGGGGCTTCGGCACGACCCCCCTCCAGCAGGTGTTCGGCCTGCCGGTGATCAGGCAGGTGTCTTTCCTGCCCCAGGGGACAAAGCTGTTTAACCACATCGCGCAGATTCAGTTCTGGTCCATTCTGGCGCTGCCCGTTATCCTCCTGCCGATGCGCTCCCGGAAGGAAGGGCTTCATCTGCCCACCTGGCTGGGATACACCTTCTATCCCGCCCATCTGCTCATCATCGCCGTCATCCGGCACTGGCGCGAGATCACGGCGTTTTTCAGTCGATAGGCGCGGACCGGAACGCGCCCGCCTGCCTTAAGGCATTGCGGTGGCGGCTGATCACCTCATCCAGTTCCTGATGCCGGGTCGGCGCGGCAATGCGCATATTCGGCAGCCGCATCCTGCCTGCGGGATAATTCCCCCGCCCCTCCGGACGCTGAACGGATGGGCGGGGTTTTTCTTCTTCCGCCTGCCCGCTCCCCGCGGGCTGGTAGTCCAACTGCCTGGAGCGCCAGGCCAGCCACTGATCCTGCTGCTCCTGATAGCTCATCGCCGAAAAGGGCGATCTGGTTTCCGCTTTCTCCTGGTTCATGCTGATCCCTCCTTCTCCCTCATTACGGTTTCATGGTATGCGAAGAAAAGACCCTGCGTGACGAAAAGGAAGCCCGGCTCTCAGCCGGAAAAACGGTGGGCTTCCTCATTCTCCCGACTGCCAGAACAGCGACAGCGCGTCGGAGGCGTCTTCCTTTGGGATCTGGCTGCCGAAAAGCAGGCCGGAGATGTCCTCCCACAGCCGGGAGGAAGCGGACGGCGCTTTGGCCTGGGCGATCTGCACCGCCTGTTTGCCTTCCAGCAGAATGCCGTTGTTCAGCAACTCCGCGTTGATGGGAATGATGCGGTAGGTGTACACCACGCCCACCTGGGCTTTTTTGTCTGTAAAATACAGCGTTTCCCCCGCCTTGCCGTTCAGCTCGTCCAGGATGAAGCATTCCCCCGCCGCGTCCCGCTGGATGCGGTACAGCCCCGCGTCGGACGCCGTGATGACCAGCACCGGATTGCCCTGGCTGTTGTGGGTCACGTAAAACGATGAGGGAGAACGCGGAGCGCTCCACACATTGGAGGATTTCGTGGGCCTGTTGGAGGCCAGAAAAACCTCCGATACGCTGTACTGCTTGGGCGTCATATTGGTTGCCAGCATGGGCTCCCCCGCCCATTCGATGGATTTCAGGTCGATGTTCAGCCACACGATGCCGTCCGCCTTGCGAAAGGCGGGCTTTTCTTTTCCGCTGTAATAGCTCTTGAAAAACCGGGTCGCCATGGCCGCGGTATAATCGCCGCCGGAAACCCAGCCCTGCAGCTTATGGTCGTTGTCCGGGTTGTCAAAGCCCATCCAGAAGGCGGTAGAAATGTCGCTGTTGTAGGCCGCCATCCAGATGTCCCGGTTCCCGCCGGAAGTCATGTTCACAGTGCCGGTCTTGCCCGCCACAGGCGTTCCAGCGCCGCTGAGCTTCGCCCCTGTGCCGGAGGAGGTGACGGTCTGCAAAAGGCTGGTCATAAGGTAAGCCGTCTGCTCGGACAGCACCTTCCTGCCTTGGGTTTCGTGCTGATAGAGGATGTTTCCGCCGGCGTCCTCGATGCGCTCGATAAAGTAAGGGGCATAGAACGTGCCGCCGTTGGCGAAGGGCGCGTAGGCCGCCGCCAGCTGCACCGGGGAAACGCCGTAGGTCATGGCTCCCAGGGCCAGCGACAGGTTCCAGTCCCGGTCGTCCAGCTGGATGCCGGTTTTCTGCAGATAATCCCTTGCCGCCGCTACGCCGATCCTGTTCAGCAGCGAAACCGCCGCCACGTTCAGGCTGTTTTTCAGCGCCGTGCGGATGGTCACATTGCCGTAGTACAGGCTGCCGCTGTTGCGGGGAGAATAATTGCCGAACTTCTGCGGCGTGTCATTGAGCACGCTGGCGGTCATGTACCCGTAGCTTTCAATGGCAGGGGCGTAAACAGCCAGGGGCTTTAAGGAAGAACCCGGCTGCCGCCGCATCTGCGTGGCCCGGTTCAGCCCCCGCTGCACGGTGTATTCCCGCCCGCCCTCGATGGCCCGCACCGCGCCGGAACGCACGTCCACGGAAGCCATGGCAGCCTGGGGCCGCTCCCCGTCGGAAGCGTTGGCGGGAAAGCTCGCTTCCGGCTCAAAGTGCCCGTCGATGATGTCCTGCTGCTCCCGGTCAAAGGCGGTGTAAATGTGGTATCCGCCGCCCAGCAGGTTTTCCGCCTGCATGGACAGCAGGCTTTCCGCCTCATCCAGCACCGCGTCCACATACCAGCCGTACTGCGCCGTTTTCGGCGCCTGTCCGATGGGCGTCACGTCCTGGGCCAGGGCGGCCCGGCAGGCTTCTTCGGAAAGCAGGCCGTTTTCCTGCATGGTGCGCAGGATATATTCGCTTCGGCGGCGGTTGGCTTCCGGATGCAGGTGCGGCGCGTAGGAGGAGGGCGCTTTGATGGCCGCCGCCAGGCTGGCTCCCTGGGCGACGGTAAGCTCCGAGGCGCTCACCCCAAAATATGCCTGGGCTGCGGCCTCGATGCCGTAAGCGCCCCGGCCGAAGTAAATGTAGTTGAGGTACATTTCCAGGATCTGGTCTTTGCTGGCCTGGGCTTCCAATTGCAGGGCCAGCCACATTTCCTCCAGCTTCCGAGCAATGGTTTTCCGGGCGCTGAGATGGCTCAGTTTCACCAGCTGCTGGGTAATGGTGCTGGCCCCTTCGGCATAGTCTCCGGAACGGAAATTCGTGCGCAGCGCCCCGAAAATGCGGATGAGGTCGATGCCGTTATGCTGGTAAAAGCGTAAATCCTCCGCCGCCAGGAAAGCGTTCTGCACGTCCTTGGGCACCGATGACAGGGGAATGCTCACCCTGTCCTGGGCAGACTGGATCTTGGCGACGAACTCCCCGTTCCGGTCGTAAATGGCCCCGGTCTGGGGAATTTCCGTCATTTTCCGGATATCCAGCGTCTGCCAGGAAGATACGTCAAACACAAAATAAAACGCCGTCCCTCCGCCCAACAGCAGCAAAAGAAAGGAAAGCAGCGCGGCCCGCTTCCATCCCCGGCGGCGCGCGCCGTCCAGTTTTTTCAAATCCCGCAGGCTTTCCCGCTGCTCCTTTTGTTCCATCCGCCGTACGCTTCTTCCCCATCTGCCCTTGCGCACCAAGCAGCGCCTCCCTTTGCGTCTCTTCTTTCGTGCATTTTGCCCAGGGAAAGGCCGGCTTTAGCCTGTTATCATTTTCCAGCGGTCAATACTTGTCAATTCAGCCGCAAAACTGTATCTTTCAGTCAAAGTCCCTTGCGGATTCGACCCGGTGCTGGTATGATATGCACAAATCCGGGAAATGGGGAGGTTTATCCATCATGATTGATTTGCGGAATATCACCAAAACCTATGCCAAGAACAATAAGAAGGCCGTGGACGACCTGACGCTGCACGTAAACGGCGGCGAGCTGTTCGGTTTCATCGGCCCCAACGGCGCGGGCAAAACCACCACCATCAAAATGATGACCGGCATCCTCAAGCCTGACGCGGGCGAAATCACCATGGCAGGCCACCGGCTGGACACCGAGCGCCTGGAAGCCCAGCGCCTCATCGGCTTCGTGCCGGACGGCAACGACCTGTATGACCGGCTCAGCGGCCTGGAATACCTGAACTTCATGGCGGATGTCTACCAGGTCGGCGCGGCCCAGCGCAAGGCGCACATCGAAAAGTATCTGGACATCTTCTCCCTGGGGGACGCCATCAACAACCAGGTGCGCTCTTATTCCAAGGGCATGAAGCAGAAGCTGGTGGTCATCGGCGCCCTGATCCACAATCCCCCGGTATGGATCCTGGACGAACCCCTGGGCGGCCTGGATCCCCGGGCGGCGCACCTGCTGAAGGAAGAAATGATCCGCCACTGCCAGGCGGGCAACACCGTCTTTTTCTCCACCCACGTGCTGGAGGTGGCTGAAAAGCTGTGCACCCGCATCGGCGTCATCGCCCACGGCAGCCTGGCAGCCCAGGGCACGCTGGAAGAGCTGCGCTCCGGCGAAGTGGGCGCGAGCCTGGAAGAACTGTTCCTGGAACTGACCGACGATGGAGGCGAAACCGCATGACTGGCTTTTTCCCGCTGCTGCGCCTGCAGCTGCTGTCCCGCTACGCGGACTTGAAGCCCCGGAACCTGAAAGCCGAGTTTAAAAACAACCGGGGCCGTTCCGTGGGAAGGCTCATCGGCGTGATCGTGCTGATTGCCTATCTGGGCGTGTTTCTGTACTTCATGGAAAAAACCATGCTGGACGCGCTGACCCAGATGGGCATGCCCGATATGCTGCTCTCCATGGCGGTCACCCTGTCCATGATGGGCACCCTGGTCATGAGCTTTTTCTTTATCATGAGCTCCCTGTACTTTGGCCGTGACGCGGCGTTCATCGCGGCCCTGCCGGTGCGCTCCCGCACGGTGCTGGCGGCGAAGCTGTGCCAGGTGTGGATCAGCGAGGCAGGCATCAGCCTGATTATCATCATGCCCGCCGCCATCCTGTACGGCATCCGGATGGGAGTAGAGCCGCTGTTCTACCTGCGCGCCCTGCTGGTGGCCCTGGCCGCGCCGGTGCTGCCCCTGGTGATCGTGGCGTTTGTGTCCACCCTGCTCATCCGCTTGTCCTCCCTCTGGAAGCACCGGGACGCCATCGCCACGGTGAGCGGCATCGTGTTCCTGGCCCTGTATATGTACGCCGCTTTCAATATGGGCGCCATTACCGGCGGCGAGAGCCAGGAAACCACTGACATGGTGATGAAATTCATGCAGAGCAACTACGCCCGGGTGGATGCCATGACCCGCGTGTTCCCGCCCGCCGGGTGGGGAGCGAAGGGTATCCTGGGCGACTGGGGGATGCTGCTGCTGTTCCTTGCGGCGAGCGCCGCGGCCATGGCGCTGGCGGTGTGGATCATCGGGTTCTGGTATCGCAGCCTGTCCATGCTCCAAAGCGAAACGCCCACAACCAGCAAAAAGAAGGGCGGCACCAAAAATGCCTCCTTCTCCGGCGGCTCGGCGTTCAGGGCCCTATGCCTGCGGGAAATCAGGCAGCTTGTGCGCGTGCCCTCCTACGCCACCAACAGCTTCCCCACAGCCTTCATGCCCGCCTTCATGGTGGTGATGATGTACTTTGTGTTTATACGCTCCATGAACAGCGAAGGCGGCAGCATGACTGAACTGCTGGCTAACATCAATACGGACTGGCTTCTGCCCATCCTGACCGCTGTGATGGCGTATATGGCGGGCCTGAATCCCGCGCTGTCCACCGCCGTGTCCCGGGAAGGCAAGGGCCATGACTTCATGAACGCCCTGCCCGTGAGCCCGAAAACCATCATCCTGTCCAAGTTGGCGGTGGGGTATGCCCTGAGCGTAATTGGCGTGCTGGTGGCGGCCGCCGCCATCGCCGTGCTGGTTCCCGCCGTAGCCGTTCATGCGGCGCTGGCCTTTGTGCTGTGCGCGCTGTATACCTACATTACCGCCTGCATGTGCCTGGCGCGGGATATCAAGCATCCCAAGCTGGACTGGGTGACGGAACAGGAAGCCGTCAAGCAGAACTTCGGCGCTGCCATCGGCATGTTCATGGGCTGGGCCATCCTGATCGCCCTGGGCGGGCTGACCTACCTGCTGGTATTTGTCTGGAACATCAGCATGATCCCCTATTTCTGCATCATGGCCGCCCTGCTCACCGGCTGCGCCGTGTTCTTCCATTGGCGGCTGATGAAAACGGCGGAGAAGTATTACTGCCAGGGCTAAACTTATAGTAAACGAAATAATAAGTTGCATTTTGTCTCAAGAAACAATGAAGAATCCAAACTGCACTGTCATCCTGACCGTAGCGATGTCATCCTGAGCGGAGCGCAGCGGAGTCGAAGGATCTGGCGGAGCGGAAGGATCTAAATGATGGCTTTCATTTGCTTGGTTGAATATGTTACGATTAGATCCTTCGACTTCGCCTCACCTCTGGCTCGGCTTCGCTCAGGATGACAATGTAGCTTGACTTCATCAATGCTTTTTCAATGCATAGTAAAATTATTTTTGTCGTTTACTATAAAAAGCACAAACAGCGCGGGAATTGATCCTCCCGTGCTGTTTGTCTGTTTTAAAAAAATTTAGAAAAATAATAAGGAACTGTCCGTAAACGCAAAGCGCGTTACCTTTCCCGCGCCGCGTGCCATGCCAGGGCTTTTCCGTAACCCTCAAAGCCCAGCCCGATAAAATGCGCCTGGCAGGCCATGCCCGGATAACTGATCCGGCGGAAGGCTTCCCGCTGATTGATATCGGTCAGGTGCACTTCCGCGGCGGGAATACTGACCGCCTTCAGCGCGTCCAGGATGGCCACAGAGGTATGGGTGTAGGCGGCGGGATTGATGACGATGCCGTCCGTGTTTCCATAGGCGGCCTGGATCCTGTCCACCAGCGCCCCCTCATGGTTGCTTTGGAAGATTTCCACTTCGACCTTTAGTTCCTTCGCCTTTTCGTTGATATACGCCACCAGATCCTCATAGGTCTGCGTTCCGTAGAGATGCTTCTCCCGGATGCCCAGCATATTCAGGTTCGGCCCGTTCAGCACCAGCAGCTTCATAAAATCCCTCCACAACGCTTTGGGCGGTCAGGCCCTTATCCTCCTGACTGTCCGTACAATAGTCCGCGCAGGCCCGGTACAGGGGCAGGCGCGTCCGTTCCATTTCCTTGAGCTTCTCCAGGCTCGCCGAAAGCGGGCGGCCCTGGGTCGCCAATTGTTCGACGGGCCGCCGCAGCCAGCAGAGAACGCCGTTCTGCCGCAGCGCGCGCACGTTTTCGGGCCGCAGGACGGCCCCGCCGCCGGTCGCGATCACCAGGCCGCTTTCTTTGCCAAACTCCCGGACGATTTCGCTTTCAATCGCGCGGAAGCCCGCTTCTCCCCGCTCTTCAAAAATCCTGGGAATCGGGCCGTGGCGCTTTACGATTTCCGCGTCCAAATCCACAAACGTCCTCTTCAGCTTTTCCGCGGCCAGCCTGCCCTGGGTGGATTTGCCGCAGCCCGGCATCCCCACCAGCACCAGGTTCAGGCATTCCCGCCGCACGGATCGGTACGCTTCCCCCACTGTTTCTTCCGGAATATCCGTGTCCAGAAACAGCTTCGCCGCGTGCCAGGCCTGGGCCACCAGCATCCACAGCCCGTCGATGCAGGGAATGCCCGCCGCCTCCGCGTCCAGCAGCAGCTTTGTTTTCGCCGGATTGTAGATCACGTCCGCCACGCCCTGCGCACGGGGAAAGCGCGCCAGGTCGATGGGTGAAACCAGATTGTTGGGATACATCCCCACCGGCGTGGCGTTGATGATCACTTCCGCGTCGGCGTGGCGTTGGTACAGATCCGCATACGTGACGGGCCCTTGCCGGGACACCACCGCCGTTTCCCTGGCATGGCGCGCGCGGCAGGCAGCCTGGGCGGTCAGGGAAGTGCCGCCGCTGCCCAGGATGACCACCTTCCGGTCCGTCAGCCCGATGCCCGCCCGGTCCAGCATGGACAGCATCCCCATAAGGTCCGTGTTGTAGGCGCAGATCCTCCCGCCCCGGTTCACCAGCGTATTGGCGCTGCCGATGGCCTGCACCGACGGGGACAGCTCGTCACAGAAGGGCAGCACAGCCTGCTTGTAGGGGATGGTCACGTTCAGCCCCCTGAACCGCTTCCCCCGGAGCAGCGCTTCCACCTCCTCAAGCGCCATGGGATAAAGCCGGTAATCATATTCCCCGAAAAACCGGTGGATGCGCGGGGAATAGCTGTGGCCCAGCTTTTCCCCGATCAAGCCGTATTCTGTCATCGCATTTCCTCATAGTTGCCAAGGAACACCAGCTGGTCCGCTTCCTGCCTGAGCTGCCCGATCAGGCCGCGAACGGCGGGGTCCAGGATGGAGGCTTCGATATCGAAGAAGAAGCGGAATTCAAAATCCTTGCCGGGAATGGGGCGGCTTTCCAGCTTGGTCAGGTTCAGGCCCATCACGGATATCAGCGACAGCAGCCGGTACAGCGAGCCGGGCTGGTGCGCGGCGGTGAGCATGATGGAAATTTTATTCGCGCCTTCATACACGGTCAGGTCCTTGGCGATGCAGATAAAGCGGGTGGAATTGTTTTCGGCGTCGCTGACGGAATCGGACAGGGTTTCCATGCCGTAAAGCTGTTCGCACGTCCGGGAAGCGATGGCCGCAAGATCTTTGCGCTCGGTCCGCGCGGCAAAAGCGGCGGCGACGGCGGTGTTTTCCATGGGCGTGGCCTTGATGTCCGGGCGCGCCGCGAAAAAAGCGGAGCATTGGCGAAGCGCCTGCTCGTGGGAAACCACCTCCCGCACGTCTTCCAGCTTTACCCCAGGCCGGGCCAGCAGCCGATGGTCGATCTTCTGCCGCGTCGCCCGGACGATGTGGAAATGGTGTTTTTCCATCAGGTCATATACCTGGGTCACGGAACCGGCGGTGGTATTTTCGATGGGCAGCACCCCGAAGGGGCACATCCCCTTTTCCACCGCGTTGAATACGTCGTTAAAGGTGTTCATGTACAGAATTTGCGGAAAGGCAAACATCCGCTCCGTGGCTTTCTGGGAATACGCGCCTTCCGTGCCCTGGCAGGCTACCATCACCCGCTCCGGCATTTTCTTCTGTTCGCCGGCCGCAGCGTTTTCAAGCGCTTTGGACAGCGCGGTTTCCGCCCGCAGGCGCTCGGACTGGTACGCCCGGCTGACGCTGAACAGGGTTTGATACAGCAGCTTGGCGTAGTATTCCAGCTCTTCGCCCGCCTGGAGGGATACCCGGTTGATGATTTCCCGCTCCCGCTGCGTATCCAGGATGGGCATGTTCTTTTCCTGCTTATAGGCTGCCACGTCCTTGACCAGGTTCATGCGCTGGGAAAAAAGCGCGATCAGCTGATTGTCGATGGTATCCAGTTTGCTTCTGATTTCCTGCAGATTGATTTCCATTTTTATGCTCCGCCTTTCTGAAAAAAGCACCCATGGGGCCATGAAACCCGGTCTATGCCTGCTTTGTTATATTCCGATCCGCCGCGCTGCTGTTCTTTCTCTTATTTTCCCAACCATGCGTCCAGCAGAATGATCGCGGTGACGGCTTCCACCACAGGCACGGCCCGGGGGACAACGCAGGGGTCATGGCGGCCATGCACGGCCAGGGGCGTTTCTTCCATGGTTTTGAGGTTCACGCTCCGCTGCGGTATGGAAATGGACGGCGTAGGCTTGAAGGAAACGGTAAAATAAACCGGCATCCCGTTGGTGATTCCGCCCAGGATACCGCCCGCGCGGTTGGTGGCGGTTCGGACAGCGCCGTCCCGTACGCAGAAGGCGTCGTTGTTTGCGCTGCCGCAGGCCTGCGTTTCCCCGAATTCCACGCCTTTCACAGCGGGGATGCCAAACAGCGCCTTTGCCAGCTTCCCTTCCATTCCGCCGAAATACGGCCCCCCCAGGCCCGCGGGCAAGCCGGCGGCAAAACACCTGACCGCGCCGCCGATGCTGTCTCCCTGCTGCCGGGCCGCTTCGATTTCGGCTTTCATTGCTTCGCCCCGCTCCGGGTCGATCACCGGGAAAGCGCCGGGGGCGTACAGGGGCAGGGCGGGCTGAACCGGGTCGGGCTTCGCGTCCGTTACCGTGCCGATGCGGGCGATATGCGCGGCAACGGAAATTCCTTTTTCCTCCAGATACTGCTTTGCCAGCGCTCCCGCGAAGCACAGCGGCGCCGTCAGCCGCGCGGAAAACTGCCCGCCGCCCCGCCCGTCCCAGGCCGCGCCGTATTTCACGCGGGCGGTATAGTCCGCGTGGCCGGGCCGCGGGGTGTCCTTTAATTCCGCGTAATCCGCGGAATGGGTATTGCCGTTGCGGATCAGGGCGGTGATAGGCGCGCCGCAGGTCTGCCCGTTTTCGTTCAGGCCGGAAAGGATCTCGGGCCGATCATCTTCCTTCCGGGGGGTGCTCCAGGCGTTTCGCCCCGGCGCGCGGCGGGCTATGAACGCGGCAGCCTTCTCTCCGTCCGGCGCAAACCCTGCCGGGAAGCCCTCCATCACGCAGCCGACGGCAGGCCCGTGGGACTGGCCGAACAGCGTTACCCGGAACCGCTCGCCCACCGTGAAATCAGGCATGGATCCTGCCTCCCATCTGTGCAAAATCATTCCAGAAATCGGGATAGGATTTGTCCACCGCTTCCGCGCCGAGGAGGGTCACCGGCCCCTGGCAGGCCGTGGCGGCGATGGCGGCGCTCATCACCACCCGGTGATCGTTTTTTCCGTCCACCGTGCCGCCTTTCAGCGCGGTTCCGTGAACCGAAAGGCCGTCCGCCAGCTCCTCCGCGTACCCGCCCAAAGCGCGGATGGCCTCCGCCATGGCGGTGAGCCGGTCAGACTCCTTCAGCCGCAGCCGCGCGGCCCCGGTGATGCGCGTGGTTTTGCCCGGCGACGCGGCGGCGGCGGCAGAAAGAATGGGCATCAGGTCCGGCGTCTGGCTCACGTCGATCTCCCCGCCGATCTGCCGAAGCAGGTTTTCGACGGCCTTGTCCCCCTGGCAGGAAGCGCCGTTCAGGCCGGAAACCGCAACGGCGCTTCCCAGGGCATCCGCCGCCAGCCAGAACGCCGCCGCGCTCCAGTCCGCTTCCGCGTACACCTCTCCGGGAGAAGCATAGGCCTGCTTTCCCGGCACCCGCCAGCCGCTGCCTGTTTCCTCCACCGCGATGCCGAACTGACGCAGCACGGAGAGGGTCAGCTCCACATAGGGCTTGGATTCCAGGGGGGAGGTATAAACCAGCTCGCTGTCCCCGCAAAGCAGGGGCAGGGCAAACAAAAGGCCCGTGAAATACTGGCTGCTCACGTCTCCCGGCAGGGCAAAGGTTCCGGCCCGCAAGCCGCCGCCCACGGAAAGCGGCAGATAGTCCCCGGCAATCACCGTCCCGTGTTCCCGCAGCGCGGAAAGCAGCGGCCCGTTGGGGCGGGCGGGCAGGCGTCCCCGGCCGATGAGCCGGGAGGTTCCCTCCAGGCACGCGCACAGGGGCAAAAGGAACCGCAGGGTGGAGCCGCTTTCGCCGCAGTCCATCTCTCCGGCGGGCACCTGCATCGGCCCCCGCATCTGAAAGCATTCCTCCCGCTTTTCCACCCGTACCCCGCAGCTTTTCAGGCACTGGGCGGTGGCAGAGATGTCCGCGTTGTCCCGGTGATAGTAAATCCTGGTTGCATCCTTGGACAGCGCGGCGGCAATCAAAAGCCGGTGGACGTGGGATTTGGAGGACGGCAGGCGCGGGATGCAGCCGCTCAGCCTGCCCGGCTCAATGGTCACTTGCATGGCGCTTCTCCTGTGGCTTGAACGAAAATAGCGGGCAAATCCTCAATAGGGACGGTTTTCAGATAACATTTCCCGACTGTCTCCGGCAGCACCAGGGTGATCTTTCCGCCCCGGCGCTTTTTATCGCGCAGCGCGGCCTCCGCCAGCTCCCCGGCCGTATAGGAAACGCGGATGGGCAGGCCGCAGGCCAGGCAGGCGTCCGCGATGGGGGCCGGATCGATGCCCGCCGCCCGGGCGGCCATCACCATGCCCACGCCCACGCCCTGGCCGTGGGTGAGGGTAAAGCCGGAGCATTTTTCCACCGCGTGGCCGAAGGTGTGGCCCAGGTTCAGGAATTGGCGCCTGCCGTTGTCCTTTTCATCCCCGGCCACATAGTCCCGCTTGATGGCGACGCACCGGGCGACGGTCTGTTCCATACGCTTCTCCCACGCGCCGGTGTGAAGGGCGGAAAACAATTCCGGGTCGCACAGCACGCCGTATTTCAGCATTTCCGCCAGGCCATCGCGCTTGAGCCCGGCAGGCAGGTCCCGGATCACGTCGGTATCGCACAGCACGATTTCCGGCTGGTGGAAGGCTCCGGCCATGTTCTTTCCCGCAGCCAGATCCACCGCCGTTTTGCCGCCCACGGAGGAATCCACCGCGGCCAGCAGCGTGGTGGGGATCTGAACGAAGCGGATGCCCCGGTCATACACCGCCGCCGCGAAGCCCGCCAGGTCGCCCGGCACGCCGCCGCCCAGGGCCACCACCAGATCGGACCGGGACACGCCGCTCTCCCCCAGCCATTCCAGCGCCCGGGCCAGGGTAGCCATGGTCTTGCTCCTTTCTCCATGGGGAAACGCCCAGATGTCCGCGTCAAAGCCCGCGTCCCGCAGGCTGTCCACCACCGTTTTCCCGTACAGAAGCTTTACGGTGTCGTCGGTGATGACGGCAGCTTTGCAGGGCCTGACCGCCTTTGCGATTTCCTCCCCTGCCCGCCTGATCAGCCCCGGCCCGATCAGCACGTCGTAACAGTGGGAAGCCGTAATGCGCACACGCTCCATGTTCAATCCTCCAAGCGGTTTTTGAGAGTACAGAGTTATATACTTGGTCAATTGTATAGCAGTCTCCCAAATTGACAACACAGTATCCAGCTATGAGATTCTTCGCTGGCCGCTCCGCTCTCGCTTCGCGGTGCTCAGAATGACAGCCAAGTTGAATGATATGAGTTGGATGCCCACCTTCAAACTTGGAGCCAACCAACAAGCTATGTCATCCTGAGCGCATCCGAACGCGAAGGATCTCATATTTGGACATTGTGCCAGTATTTTTGAGGATTTCTATACTGCTGATAAATAATTTGAATTCTGAACTCTGTACTCTTTTCAGTTTCCTTCTTCCAGCCCTTCCTTGATTTCCCGGCCCTCCCGCAGCAGGAAGCGCAGGCGTTCCTCATCACGGTTTTTCATCGCGTCGTAGTATTCCTGCAAATTCGTGATCAGCGCTTCGATCTGGGTCAGCAGCAGGTCGTCGTTTTCCAGAAACAGCTCCGTCCACATGTCCTCGTTGAGCCGCGCCACCCGGGTCATATCTCGGAAGCTGCCGGCGGAAAAGCCCTTGTGCTTGGGGGCCAGGGGCGTTTTCACATACGCGCTGGACACCACGTGGGCCAGCTGGGAAGTAAACGCGATCATCTCGTCGTGCTCCCTGGGCGTGGTGAACCGCACCTTGGCAAAGCCGATGGACAGGAAGATCTCCTTGGCCCGGCGGATGGTTTCGATCTCCGTGCCCGGCGCGGGGGCCAGGATCATGGAGGCGTTTTCAAACAGGTCGTCCTGGGCGTAGGTGAAGCCGCTGCGCTCCCGCCCCGCCATGGGATGGCCGCCCATGAAAGCGGCCCGGCTCCCTTCAAAGGCCGGGTACAGCCTGTCGCACACGAACCGCTTCACCCCGCAGCAGTCCACCACCAGGGAACCGGGCTTGAAGCTGTTCAGATGGGCCAGCACCCAGTTCACCGCGTCTTCGGGATACAGCGCCACCAGCACCATGTCGCAGTCCCCGATGTTTTCTTCCGTCAGTTCCCCGTCAATCGCGCCCACCATCCGGGCCTGCAAAAGCGCGGTTTCCTTTTTATCCAGCCCATACACCGTATGGCTGGAATGGAATTTGATGCTCCGGGCCAGCGAACCGCCGATCAGCCCCAGGCCCACGATGCCGAAAATCATCTTCTTTCACCTCGTCAGGATCATTCTTACTTGGAAAAATGCCGGTATGCCAGCACGCCCACAGGCAGGAAATACGCGCACCAGCAAAGCAGCGCTATCGTTCCGCCGTTGCCGGAATCGCCCTCCGCCATGCCGGTAAACATCCCGGTCATCGGCAGGAAAAAGCAGCCGAAAAAGAAAACGCCGTGAACCATCATCAATGCTTTCAGCCACTTGTCCTCCTTCCCTTCCGCTTCGATCGACAGGCCGAGAAAGAAGGTGGACAGGGCCATCATGCCATATCCCAGCAGATCGTAATTGAACAGCAGCCCGCCGTACCGATAATCCAAAATCCTCGCTGCCTGGCCGCTTAGGCTTTCCAGGCGCACGCTGGTGGTCTGGGCAAAATAGACCAGCAGGATCAGCACGGTGTATACGGCGGAAAACAGAAGCCCGATGTTCGCGGCCACCCGCCGCCCTTCTTTGCTTTCATGCTGGAAGCCCGCCGCCATCATGATATAGCCCAGGGGCAGGAACATGCACACGAAATACGACCCGAAGGAAAAATCAATCAGCATACAGACCGCGAATAGAAATACCGTGACCGCGACCAGCGCCGCGCCGATTTTGGATAACTGCCTGTTCATTCGTTTCACCTCTGAAAACTAAACTATCTCAAAATCACGTTGACGGTTTTCGGACGATGTCAGCTACATTCATGAGAGAAATAAAGGCATCATGATCTATCTCTGTCACGATTTTCTTCAGCCTGTTGATCTGAAACTGATTGGTGATAAAGTAAAGAATCTGTTTTTCATTTTTGGAATATCCGCCAACTGCATTGACAATTGTGCCGCCCGCCTTGAAGTTATCTGAAAGCGCATGGGATATCTTTTCCGCTTGGTTTGTGACGATCATCGCGCACATGGCCCTGTCGAAGCCCTCCACAATGAAGTCAACCGTTTTTGAACCGACAAAATAGGTTACGATGGAGTAGAGCGGCAAAATCCAACTATGGATCACTATACCGCAGACAATATAAAGCAGCGTATTAAAAAGCATCACAAACGTTCCAAGCGATATCCCCAGTTTTTTCGCAAAGATAACAGACATAACGTCTATTCCGTCAATTGCGCCGCCAAACCGAATGGTCAGGCCGCTGCCGACGCCTGATATCAATCCGCCAAAAACAGCGCACAAAAGCAAGTCAGAACCCGCCAGCGGCGATACAAAATTCAGGTCGATCGGCAAGACGTGCATGATCAGAAACGAGGCCAGCGAATAAATAATGATGGTATACAGCGAGTAAACCGTAAAGAGCAGCCCTTGTTTTTTCAGTCCAAACAGAAAAATCGGAATATTCAAAAGCAGCAGAAAAAGAGACAAAGTAAACTGTGACGGCGTAATCTGGTCCAACAGCATGGACAACCCTGATATACCGCTGTCATAAAGCTTTACGGGAAATAAGAACAAAGACACGCCGAACGAATTGATGACGCCTGCAAGCGTCAGAATAAGAAAGTTTTTTATCCTTAGTTCTCTGATTTCCTTAAACCGGCCTTTTTTATTCGTTGTTCGCATACTTTTTTATCTCCTGCTCAAATCCCGATATTTCCAAAATACCCTTACGCCTCCTTTGGTACTTTCCTGGGCTCCAGGAAAGTACACGTTCCCCCTCACTTGCACGCGAAGGGACGGATGGCGAATACGGTTTTTGCCACATCGTCGAAAGCGTCGGGGGTTAAGGACTGGGCGCCGTCGGACAGGGCGTGGGGCGGATCGTTGTGCACCTCGATCATCAGGCCGTCCGCCCCGGCGGCGGTGGCGGCCATGGCCATGGGCTTTACCAGGTGGGCGTAACCGGTGGCATGGCTGGGGTCCACCACCACGGGCAGGTGGGTCAGCCTGTGCAGCACGGGCACGGCGGCCAGGTCCAGGGTGTTGCGGGTGGCGGTTTCAAAGGTGCGGATGCCGCGCTCGCAGAGGATCACCTGGTCATTGCCTCCCGCCATGATGTATTCCGCGCTCATGAGCCATTCCTGGATGGTGTTTGCCAAGCCGCGTTTTAAGAGGATGGGCTTGCGGATCTGGCCCAGCTCTTTCAGCAGCTCAAAGTTCTGCATGTTCCGTGCCCCCACCTGGATCACGTCCACATCCTCAAACAGGGGCAGGTGGTTCACATCCATGATCTCCGTCACGATGGGAAGCCCGGTTTCCCGCTTGGCCAGCAGCAGCAGGCGGATGCCCTCTTCATGCAGGCCCTGGAAAGCGTAGGGCGAGGTGCGGGGCTTGAACGCGCCGCCCCGCAGCAGCGTGGCCCCGGCTTCCTTGACGCGCTTGGCCACGTACACGATCTGCTGCTCCGTCTCCACCGAGCAGGGCCCGGCGATGATGGCAAAGTGCCCGCCGCCCAGCTTCACCCCGCTGCCCGCGTCCACCACCGTGTCCTCGGCGTGGAACTTACGGTTGGCGTTTTTGTACGGCTCCTGCACCCGCTGCACGTTCTCCACGATTTCCAGGCTCTTGATCACGTCGATGTCCACCCGGGACGTGTCGCCAATCAGGCCCATGATGGTCTGGCTCTGGCCCACGGACATGTGAATGTCAAACCCCATGGATTTGAGCCAGGCGGTCAGGTTGTCCACCTGCTTTTGGTCGGCCTTGCTTTTGAGCAGAATAATCATTGCGTTTTCCTCCCCATCCTGTCTTTTCTGTAAAAGAAAAGGGTTCCGCGATGGCGTTCACCGCGAAACCCTGATTTTTCGTTTGGGTTTATCCCATGCGGCGGCGCGCCTTTCCGAAACCGAAAAAGCGGTAAAAATAAAAGTAAGCCGCCGCGAAATGACGCATGGTTGCAATCCTCCTTTGGATTTCCTGCATAGCTTAACATAATTTTCAATTCATTGCAAGGGAAGCGCTGTTTTTCTCCTGTATTCTTTGCCCCGTCCCTATTGAATCCCTTCCACCAGCTCCGTCAGCGCTTTCAGCCCCACCACCATGCCCTTTGAATTATCCAGCCTGTAGTCCGCCGCGGCGCGGTAATGGCCGATGCAGCGGTTGTACTGCTCGATCACGTCCTCATGGGTGCCTCCCGCCAGCAGGGGACGGCGGTCCACCTTGATGTCGGAAATGATCTGATCCAGGGGCCGGTCGATATGGATGATGACGCCATGGTTTTTCATGATGGTCACGTTTTCGGCAAACGTGCACAGCTCGCCCCCGGTGGATACCACGCAGGGCGGCTGGCCCACCAGCTCGATCAGCGCGCCTGTTTCCGCCGCGCGGAAAAGCGGCTCTCCCAGGGAAGCGAACGCTTCGTTCACCGTCTGCACGCCCAGCATTTCACACGCCCGCTGGTCCGTGTCCACAAAGCGCCAGCTCATGTTCTGCGCAAGCCGCCGCCCCAGGCTGGTCTTTCCAGCCCCGGCCATGCCCACCAGAAAAATATGCATTTGAATCATGATGCTTCCCCCTCGTAACCATCCGTATGGGAAATAAATCACAACGCCATATTTCTTGCGTTCATCATACCATATCCGTCCCCGATTTGCAAGAAGCGCCCCAGAATTTTATCACATTCAATGAGCATTTCTTTTTGATTTTGTATACTTTTCCTGCTTTTCGGGGAATCTGCACGGGAGGTGATCCGATTGAGTGAATGGAAAGAAGGCGCGGCTTTTGCTTTCAAACCGGCCAAAAACCCTTTGTTTTCACGTCCCGCCCGGACGAAGCGGATGCGCCGCACCCGCCGCGTGTACAACTGATTCCGCCCGCGCGTCATTTTGCCGGCTGCCCGCGCATAGGATGGCGCGAAGGGAGGCGTCAACATGCGGGAGGACATCGAAAACCGCTGCGTAAGCCTGGCAAAGTATATCGTGCGCACAGGGGCCACCGTGCGGCAGGCGGCGGGAGAATTCGGCATCAGCAAAAGCTCCGTGCACAAGGACATGCACGAGCGCCTGCGCCATATTCATCCCGGCCTGTTTTCAGAGGTCAGGGAGATCCTGGATTATCACCACGCCGTGCGCCACCTGCGCGGCGGCGCGGCCACGAAGCAGCGGTGGATGATGATCAAAGAAAAGCGGAACGGCGGGCGCTCCGCCGGCCTGTGATACAAAAAAAGGCCGAAGCATGCCTCGGCCTTCCTGAGAACGAATGATTCGAAGTTATTCCTGGGGCCCGCCGATCATGCGGGCAAAGTTGTAAAAGCCCAGATACCACACGCCGAAATCGTGCCCGCCGGGAACGTACTGCTGGATGAAATTCTTTTCATTCAGCCGGTCGGTCAGGGCATCCAGGCCCTCCACCGCCGCTTTGGCGCTGGCAAGGGCGATGTTATCCTCCGTGCCGCAGATGCTGTAAAACACGCGGATGGGCAGCTCCCCGCTTCCATTCAGCACGCCGGCGGTGACGGAAGCGGTATTCGTGGTGGGGCAGGCGGAAAACGCGCCGAACGCGCTGAAAATGTCCAGGCATTTGCCGATGCCCAGGTTGATGGTCTGCATCCCGCCCATGGACAGCCCGGCCATGGCGCAGCGGTTCCGGTCATGAATGTCCACCGCGTAGCGCACCGCCAGCGCCGGCAGCAGGTCGTTCCGCAGCTCCTCGTCAAAGCGGTAGAAGGAAGAATGGTCTTCCGTTTTGCCCGCCCGGCCGTTGGGGGTGACCACGATGAACGGCTTGATTTCCCCTTTGTCGATCAGGTTATCCATCACCCGCTTGACCCTGGAATCTTTGCCCGTCAGGCCCCACTCATATTCGTTGCCGCCAATGCCGTGGCAGAGGATGAGCAGGTCGTAGGTCTGGGCGGCGTCATAGCCGAAGGGCAGGTAAACAAAAGCTGTTTTCTCATACACAGCGCCGCCGTTGAATACGTCGTGCGCCTCGTAGGTGAATTTTTCGACCGTTCCGCCGTTTGCGCAGGCCCTGGTATAGTCGAAGGGCAGCGTGTCCTCATACGCCTCGGAGCGCTCCGAGCGGATGGCTTCCTCGATGTCCGCCTTGGACGTGAACGCCTGCCAGGACACGAACAGTCCGTTTCCCTCCAGCTTGAAATACAGGTCGTGCACGCCGGTCAGATCCACGGTATAGCGGTATTCCTTCGTGAGCGCGTGGAAAACCGCCGTGGCAATGGGCTTTCCTTCCATATTGTCCGCGTACACCCGGATGGTCAGCGCATCCTCCGTGGCGGCTTTAAAGCGGATCAGCGACGCGCCTTCGCCGAAATCCATGCCGCTGAACGAAACAAACTGGTCCGGCGTTTCGGCGTTTGCCGTCATCTGGACGGGAACCTCCAGGAACGGATTGATCCCTTCCGCGGCGGCAAAAGAAAACGGAAGCAGCAGGAAAAGCAGGGCCATCATCCATTTTTTCATAAAGATCCTCCTGATTGGTTTACTGATGGAACGACTTGGACTTTTGGATCGCCGCGTCCACGGCTTCCATCACGGCAGAGCGGAAAGCGTTTCTTTCCAGCGCAGCCACGCCCTCGATGGTGGTGCCGGCGGGGGAGGTGACCATATCCTTCAATTCTCCCGGATGCTTTCCGGTTTCCAGGGCCAGCTTCGCGCTGCCCAAAAGGGTCTGGGCGGCGAAACGCTGCGCCGTGGCCCGGGGCAGGCCGCCGCGCACCCCTGCGTCCGCCAGCGCTTCCAGGAACAGGAACACGAAGGCCGGGGAGGAGCCGCTCAGGCCCGTCACCGCGTCCATCAGCCGTTCCGGCACTTCCTCCGCCATGCCCATGCAGGCCAGCAGCTTCATGCCAAAGGCCCATTCCGTATCGGTCACATACCGCCCCCGGCACGCGGCCAGCACGCCCTCGCCCACCATGGCGGGGGTATTGGGCATCACCCGGATGATATGCGCTTTTTCGTTTTTCAGCAGGGCGTGGAGCATGGCCTGGTCATAGCCCGCCACAATGGAAATCACCAGGGCGTCCGGGTTCAGCTTTCCTTCGATTTCATCGCCCACCGCCCTCATGAATTGGGGCTTCACCGCCAGCAGCAGATTCGGCGCGGCGGCGGCCTCAGGGTTTTCAAAGGTGACATGCACGCCCAGCTCGCTTTTCAGCTGCGTGCGCAGGCCGGGGCTTTTTTCCGATACCACGATTTCCTCCGGCTGAAACAGGCCCGCCTTCAATGCCTGGCGCAGCATGGCCCCGCCCATGTTGCCGCAGCCGATGATTCCCAGCTTGATCATACCGAATCTCCTTCCTGTTCAGGGAACAATGCGCGCCTCTCCTTTTCGGTCAGGGACGCTGTTTTCAATAAATCGGGCCGACGTTCCCTGGTCACGGCAATGGCCTCCTCCCGCCGCCAGGCGGCGATCCTCGCGTGGTCGCCGTTCAGCAATACTTCCGGCACAGGCATGCCCTCAAACATCCTGGGCCGGGTGTACTGGGGGTATTCCAGCAGGCCAGCGTCAGAAAAGCTCTCGTCCCGGGGGCTTTCCTCGCTGCCCAGGACGCCGGGAATCAGCCGGGCCACGCAGTCCGCAAGCACCATGGCCCCCAGCTCCCCGCCGGTGAGCACGTAATCCCCGATGGACACTTCCAGATCGATGTACTTGTCCAGCGCCCGCTGGTCCACGCCCTCATAATGGCCGCAGAGCAGGATCAGATGGTCTTCCCCGGATAATTCCTGGGCCAGCTTCTGGGTCAGGGGCACGCCCCGGGGGGAAAGATAGATCCGCTTCACCCCGGCGCTTTCATGGGGCTCTAGGTTGGACAGGCAAGGCACGCGCCGCTTTTCGCAGACCGCTTTGATGCAGTCCGCGATGGGCTGGGCCATCATCAGCATCCCCGCCCCGCCGCCGAAGGGATAATCGTCGGTGTTCTTGTGCTTGGAGGCGGAAAAAGGCCGAATGTCCGTGGCTTCGATCTGGATCAGCCCCGCCTGCCGCGCCCGGCCCAAGATGCTGGCGTTCAGCACACTGTCGAACATTTCGGGGAAGATGGTGAGAATATCAATGGTCATGGAGCACCTCTCCGTCGGCCGCAGGCTCCAGTTCCGCCAGTGCGGGATGGTTGGTAAGCCTCTTCACGATGCGCCACCCGTCCCGGCAGCATACATAATTCTCTTCGATGGGACGGAAGCCCAGGTCGAGATACACCTTCACCGCCAGCCAGGTGGTGGTTTGGGTGGGGATTTTGGCGTGGGTATATCCCAATTGCTTCATGATTTGGAGGACATGGGAAATCAGGGGCTTTGACAGGCCCTTGCCCTGGTCTTCCCTACGCACCGCCACCCAATGCAGCCAGCCGTCGCCGCTTCGGTCGATGCCGCGAATGTCGTAATACGCCGTGGCGGTAGCCACTTTCTCTCCCGCTTCGTTCACCACGAACACCATGCGGGATTTCAATTCCTCCGTACGGTGTTCATAATAGCGTTCCCAGGCGCCCAGGCCTTCTTCACCGCTGTCAAATTCCCTGGCGCTCTTTTCGATTTTGATCCAGGCGTCCCGGTCGCCGTCCCGGTACATTTCATAATGATACCCGGCAGGCAGGGGGATTTCCGTCCTCCCCCCAATCTCTCCCCGCAGCATCAGTTCATAATACCGGATGCGGCTGTCGTGGTTATCCAACTGCGGTAAAGCCATTTATGCCTCCCAGCCGCACACCGCCACCTCGGGCAGCCGCTTTTCGTCCACGGCCATGACGCCGTTCTTTACATCCACCGCAGGGATCACATGCTTCAGGGCAGGCAGCAGCATTTCCCCTTTGGGCGTTTTGATCACGTACACGTCGTTGCCGCCAGGCTGCAGCACGTCCTTTACCGTGCCGATTTCATTTCCCTGCAGGTCAATCACCCTGCATCCGATCAGGTCGCAGATGAAGGTTTCGTCCTCAGAAAGCTCCACCGCGTGGGCGCGGTCCACGTACAGCATCAGATCCCGCTGTTTTTCCGCCGCGTCCCGGTCTTTCACGCCGTTCAGCCGCAGGTACACCCCGTCCTGACGCACGCTGATTTCCTCCACGGGCATTTCGGCATAGGCTTCCCCCTGCCTGACGAACACGGTTTCCAAGGCCAAAAACCGCTCCGGGTCGTCGGTATCGGGCCGCACCTTTACCAGCCCCCTGATGCCCTGGGGCCGCAGCACCTGGCCGATCAATATGTATTCTGACAGCATGTTTTTTCTCCGGCAGATATCATAAGGAAAGGGCGGCAAAGCGCTGCCGCCCTGATGGCAAATTTACTGGATTTCAACAAAAACAGGCTTCGCGTCTTTCGCCGTGGCGGCTTTGACCAGCGTGCGGATGGCCTTGGCGATGCGGCCCTGCTTGCCGATGACCTTGCCCATATCGTCAGGCGCCACGGTCAGCTCCAGGATAATGGCCTCGGGGCCTTCCGTTTCCATCACCTGCACCTGGTCGGGCTGGTCCACCAGCGATTTTGCCAGGAATAGAACGAGTTCCCGCATGGACATTCCTTTCTTAGCCTTCGATCGCGCCGGACTTCTTGAGCAGAATACGGGCGGTATCGGTGGGCTGAGCACCGTTCTTGATCCACTTCTGAGCCTTTTCGTTGTCGATCTTGATGTCGGCGGGCTGCTTCATGGGATCGTAGTAGCCGATTTCCTCGATGAAGCGGCCATCGCGGGCATTGCGCTCGTCAGCGACAACGACGCGGTAGAAGGGGTGCTTTTTCATACCCATTCTCTTGAGACGGATTTTCACAGCCATGGTAGTTTCCTCCCTAAAATTGAATTGTTTATATGGTAATCATAGGAATATGATAACCGCGGGTTCAGTTTTTAGAGTACAGAGTGCAGATAAATAGAGTTATCAATTGAGCTACGTATTGCATTTGGAAAACTATATCATCTGAACTCTGTCTCTGTTATTGCAGCCCCTTCATGTTGCGCATGGCGCGCATCATGCCGCGCTTGTTGCCCATCATCTGCTTCATCATCTTCTGCATCTGCTCGAACTGGCGGATGAGGGCGTTCACGTCCTGCACCGTCACGCCCGCGCCCGCGGCGATGCGCTTGCGGCGGGAAGCGTTGAGGATGGATGGGTTATGGCGCTCCTTCAGCGTCATGGAGCAGATGATGGCTTCGGGCTTTTTCAGGGCGTTTTCGTCCACTTCCACGTCCTTGAGCTTGCTGCCCACGCCGGGAAGCATGCCCAGCACGTTCTGCAGCGGCCCCATTTTCTTGATCTGGCGCATCTGATTGAGGAAGTCGTCCAGATCCATATCCGTGGGGTTCTTCTTGTTCTTGGCGGCCAGCTTTTCAGCTTCCTCAAGTTCAGCGGCGCTGGTGGCCTTTTCGATGAGGGTCAGGATGTCGCCCATGCCCAGGATACGCCCGGCCATGCGCTCGGGGTGGAAAGGCTCAATGTCGCCCAGCTTTTCGCCGGTACCGGCAAACTTGATGGGCTTGCCTGTCACGGCCCGCACCGACAGCGCCGCGCCGCCGCGGGTGTCGCTGTCCAGCTTGGTGATGATGACGCCGTCGATGCTCAGCTTTTCATCGAAGGTTTTGGCTACGTTCACCGCGTCCTGGCCGGTCATGGCGTCCACCACCAGCAGGATCTCCTGGGGCCGGACGGCGGCTTTCACTTCCTGCAGCTCCTGCATCAGCGCTTCGTCGATGTGCAGGCGGCCGGCGGTGTCGATGATCAGCACGTCCTGGCCGTAATACCGGGCGTATTCCACCGCTTCCCTGGCGGTCTTGACGGGGCTCTGGGTGCCCTTCTCAAACACCGGCACCCCCACCTGCTCGCCCACCACCTGCAGCTGCTTGATCGCGGCGGGGCGGTAAATATCGCAGGCGGCCAGCAGGGGCTTTTTGCCCTGCTTGGTCAGGTATCCCGCCAGCTTGGCGGCCATGGTGGTCTTGCCGGCGCCCTGCAGGCCGCAGAGCATATAGATCGTGGGCACGGAAGGCGACCAGGTCAGCTTGGCGTTGCTGCCGCCCATCAGCGCGGTCAGCTCCTCGTTGACGATCTTGATGACCTGCTGCCCGGCGTTCAGGTTGGCCAGAATCTCCGCGCCGACGCAGCGCTCGGTGGTCTTTTTGATGAAGTCCTTCACCACCAGGTAGTTCACGTCGGCTTCCAGCAGCGCCATGCGCACCTCGCGCATCGCGTCCTTGATGTTCTGCTCGGTGAGCTTGCCCTTGCCCGTCAGCTTTTTAAACGCTTTTTGCAGCTTGTCCGAAAGCCCTTCAAAGGCCATTACGCTTCCTCCTGATTCAACAATTCGTCGATCCAGCGGCGGGCTTCATCCAAATGCCCTTCCGTCTCTTCCGTGGCCCGCACCTGTAAAAGCGCCGTCCGGCAGGCCCGAAGGCCCTTTTCCATTTCCCTGAACCGGCTGAGCAGCCCCAGCTTTTCTTCCAGGGCGGCCAATTGCTTTTCCGTGCTTTTCACCGTGTCAAAAACGCTTTGGCGGGAAACGGAAAACTGCCCGGCGATCTCGGCCAGGGAGAAGTCCTCCTCCCAGTGGAGACGCGCCATTTCACGCTGGTTCTCCGTCAGCATCTCGCCGTAGAACGCCAGCAGCCAGGAGAGCGTCACCTTTTTTTCCATGGCGTTTTTTTCCGTAACGGAAATCGTTTCTTTTGCCATTCCGGTCCTGCCTCCTGTCAAGCCGCGTTCCTTGACAGAGGTATATTATACACATTTTCCCGGCGCTGTCAAGCGTTTTTCCCTGACAGTTTTTATCATCCGCATCAGAAAAATATAATAATTGTGTTAAATCCTTGGCATTCCCTTGCGTTTCCGGCGTTTCCGGGGTACAATGGTACGGTATGAACGAATGGCTTTTTTTGTTGGAAACCGTCGGAAAGTCCTGGCAGGATTTGGGACAGCCCGGCAGGGTAACGGCGGCGGTATCGGGCGGGGCGGATTCGGTGGCGCTGTTATGTGCGCTGTGCGAACTGTCCCGAAAAGAGGGGTTTTCTCTGTCCGCCGCCCACGTGGATCACGGCCTGCGGAAAACCTCAGGCCGGGACGCGGAGTTCGTCACCCGGATGTGCGCTGAATTGCGGGTTCCCTGCAAGGTGTACCGCGTACAGGTGAAAGGGAAAAGCGAGGACGCAGCCCGGCGGACGCGGTATGAAGCGCTTCGGAAAGCCTGCCTGGAAAACAACACGGTCATTCTGGCCCTGGCCCATCACCGGCGGGACCAGGCGGAAACCATGCTGCTGCATCTGTTCCGGGGCAGCGGCAGCGGCGGCCTGGGGGCGATGGCAGAACGCTCCCTGCGCATCTTTCCGGAAAGCGAAAGCATCCTTCTGTGGCGGCCCCTGCTTTCCGTATCTCCCGAAACCATCCGCGCCGCGCTGACAGAGCGGGGCATTCCCTGGGCAGAAGACGAAACCAACGCCGCGGATGATTACCAGCGCAATTACCTGCGCCATCATGTGCTGCCCGCCATTGCCGCCCGCTTCCCCCAGGCGGAAGAAGCCATGGGCCGGGCGGCACGAATCTTATCGGAAGAAGACAGCTATTTTCGCCATGAGGCCAGCTTGTTTCTTTCCAGCGATGACAACGCCTGCCTGCATGATCCCTGCCGCTGGGTGCGGTATGCGCCTCTTCAAAGGCTGCATCCGGCGCTTCGGCGGTACGCGCTGCGCATGGCCTGTCCGGTGAAGCTGGACTGGGAAACCACCGAAAGGCTGACGGCCCTCTCTCCCGGCGGGAAAATAAATCTGCCGGAGGGATGGCGCGCTTCCTGCACACAGGAGTACCTGCATTTTATTCCGCCCGAGGGGAAGGAAATCTCTCCCGCCCTGCCTATGCCCGGTACGCTGATCGCCCAGCCCGGACAAGGAGAAACAGGCGACGGCAGACGCTGCCAGGCAGTGCCGAAAAGCGTGTATGACCGGTGCGAACTCCGTTTCTGGAAACAGGGCGACGAAATCCGGCCTTTGGGCGCTCCCGGAACCAAATCCATGCAGGATTATTTTGTGGATAAAAAAGTGCCCCAGCCCTTCCGGCGCTATATACCGCTGCTGTGCATGGGAAGCCGGGTGGTCTGGGCCATCGGCGTCGGCCCCGGCGAGGAGGCGCGAACGAATCCCGGCGACGACGCCCTGCTGCTTCGCTATGGCGGCTTTCTGCCCGGCGGCCCGCCGGAGCAAAGCCTTGCAACAGAAGAAGAATAGAAAGGAAGGAACGTATGGATACCAACGCTGTCATCTATCAGGATCTGGAGCGCATTCTGGTCACGCGGGAAGAAATCACCAAGGCGGTCAGGGAACTGGGGCAGAAGCTGACCGAAAAGTTCCGGGGAGAGGAAGCGCCGGTGTTCGTGTGCATCCTTAAGGGGGCCAGCGTGTTTTTCACCGACCTGATCCGGGAAATCGACCTGCCGCTGACCACGGACTTTATGGTGGTGTCCAGTTACGGCAGCAGCACCAAAACCACGGGCGTGGTGAAGATCGTGAAGGACCTGGACAAGCCGGTGGTAGGCAAACATGTGGTGCTGGTGGAGGACATCGTGGACAGCGGCATGACCCTTTCCTATCTGAAAAAAGTCTTCGCCAACCGGGAGGCCGCCTCCGTGTCCATCGTGACGCTGCTGGATAAGCCTTCCCGCCGCCGGGTGGATCTGACGGTGGATCATTCCTGCTTCAACATCCCGGACGCGTTCGTGGTGGGCTACGGCCTGGATTACGACGAAAAATACCGCAATCTGCCGGATATCGGCGTGCTGCATCCCCGTATCTACGGCGAAGAATAAAAAGATTGTCAAAAGATGACCGGTTATGGTATAATATTTTGTTGTCCCGAATATGCTGAGGAGGATTGAATTTTGCGTAAAGTATCCCGTGGCCTGATCGGCTATATCGTAATGATCGCGGCGTTCATCTTCCTGATCGTGCTTTTGTCCGGGGGCGTCAATACGGTGGACCGCCGGATCGAGTACCCCCAGCTTTTGAAGCTGATCGATCAGGAGAAGGTGGACAGGGTGTCCATCCGGGGTATTTCCCTGGTGGGCCGGCTGAAGAACAGCAGCGTATCCCTGTCGGATTATCCCAGCCGCGCTTATGATTTTGAGACCACCATCGGCGCGGATTTTTATGACACCGTGCTGACCATGGCCGCCAACAAAGCGGGAAAAAGCGTGAACGAGATTTCCGTTCACGACCTGAGCTTTGAAATCGAGTATCTGGCGCCGGTGACCACGCCGTGGTACCTGGAAATGCTTCCCTACCTGATCCCCATCGTGCTGCTGATGGTGATGTGGTGGTACATCATGCGCCAGCAGACCGGCGGCGGCGGACGGGTGATGAACTTCGGCAAGTCCCGGGCGGCGATGGTGGACCCCAGCAAGAACAAAATCACCTTCGCGGACGTGGCCGGGGCCGACGAGGAAAAGGAAGAGCTGCGCGAAATCGTGGACTTCCTCAAGAACCCCAAGCATTACGCCGACCTGGGCGCGCGCATTCCCAAGGGCGTGCTGCTGGTGGGCCCTCCCGGCACGGGCAAAACCCTGCTGGCAAAGGCCGTGGCCGGGGAAGCCAGCGTGCCCTTCTTCTCCATTTCCGGCTCTGACTTTGTGGAAATGTTCGTGGGCGTAGGCGCTTCCCGCGTGCGCGACCTGTTTGAGCAGGCCAAGCGCAACAGCCCCAGCATCGTCTTCATCGACGAAATCGACGCCGTAGGCCGCCACCGCGGCGCCGGCCTGGGCGGCGGCCACGACGAGCGCGAGCAGACCCTGAACCAATTGCTGGTGGAAATGGACGGCTTTACCGCCAATGAAGGCGTCATCGTCATGGCCGCCACCAACCGGCGGGACATCCTGGACCCCGCGCTTCTGCGCCCCGGCCGGTTTGACCGCCAGGTAACGGTGAACTATCCCGACGTGAACGGGCGCATCGCCATTTTAAAGGTGCATTCCAAAGGCAAGCCCCTGGGGCCCGACGTGGACCTGGAAAACATCGCCAAGCGCACGCCCTACGCCACCGGCGCCGACCTGGAAAACATCATGAACGAGGGCGCTATCCAGGCCGCCCGCGAAAAGCAGACCACCATCACCCAGAACCATCTGATCGAAGCGGTGGAGCGCATCCAGATGGGCCCCGAAAAACGGAGCCACAAGGTGCTGGAGGAGGACCGCCGCATCACCGCCTACCACGAAGCGGGCCATGCCATCGTGGGCCATTACCTGCCGCTGTGCGATGATGTGCATATGATCACCGTGGTGCCCCGCGGCCAGGCCGCCGGCATGACCCTGAGCCTGCCTGAAAAAGAGTTTGACCACCAGGGCAAAAAGCGCCTGCTCCAGGAAATTACCATGATGCTGGGCGGCCGGGCCGCCGAAAGCCTCACCCAGGACGACATCTGCACCGGCGCGGTGAGCGACCTGAAGCGCGCCACCGAAGTGGCCCGGGGCATGGTGACACGCTTCGGCATGAGCGACAGGATCGGCACCGTGTACCTGAGCAACGACCAGGAAGTGTTCGTGGGCATGGAATTCGGCCAGACCCGGGACTACAGCGAGGAAACCGCCGCCCTCATCGACGCGGAGGTCCGCTCCATCCTGACCCGCTGCTACGCCGATTCCCTGGACATCCTCAAGGAGCACATCGACCAGCTCCGCGGTTTGGGCGAGCTGCTGATCGAAAAGGAAACCGTCACCCGGGAGGACTTCCTGCGCTTTATCAGCGATACCGAAGCCGCTGAGGAAGCGCCCGCGCAGCCGGTCGAAACGCCTGCAGAAGCGCCTGCTGAAGTGCCCGATGGCGGAGAGATCCAGGCATGAGGCGGCCGGATCTGCACCTGCACACCTCCGCCTCCGACGGCAAATATCCCGTTACGGACGTTGCCCGCCTGGTGCAGCGGGCGAATGTGACCCTCTTTGCCATCACCGATCATGACACCATGGCCGCCCTGCCCGAAGCCGCCGACGCGGCTTACGAGCGGGGCCTTGCCTTCCTGCCCGGCGTGGAGATCAGCGCCGCGGCGGACGAATCCAACGTGCATATCCTGGGCTACGGGGTAGACCCCTGCGATCCGGTGCTGGCCGCGTTTTTCGAGCGGATGAGCGCTGACAGGATCCGGCGGATCGCGCAGATGGGCGAGAAGCTGGCGGAACTGGGCATGCCCCTGCCGATGGACGAAATTTTCAGCGGCGCGGGATCCAGCATCGGCCGTCCCCATCTGGCCCGCGCGATGGTAAAGTGCGGCTACGCCCGGGACACCGGGGAAGCGTTTCAATTGCATCTTAAGCGGGGACGCCCCGCTTATGTGAAGCGGAATCTGCCAAGCGCTGCCGAAGCCATCCAGCTGCTGCGGGAACGCGGCGCTGTGCCGGTGGTGGCCCATCCGGGCGAGATCCGCCTGCCCAAGGAGCGCCTGCTTTCCCTGCTGGACGAATGGGAGCGGCACGGGCTCATGGGGCTGGAAGTCTATCACCCGGCCAACCGGGGCAATTACCCGGAATGGGACCGTCTGGCCCGGCAGCGCGGGCTGCTTGTGACCGGGGGCAGCGATTTCCACGGCGACGGAGCCAACCATGGCAGCATCGGTGAAACCGCGTCCGAATGGCCCGCCGCGCTGACCGACGCCTGGAAGCTGTTTCGGGCGGTAAATACAAAGTGAGGATTTATCTGTTATGAATTTCCAGCAGGGCTATCGGCCTCCGCAGCCGCCCAAGCCGCCGAAAAAGCGCAGGGTATTTCCCATCGTGCTGGCCATCATGCTCGTTGCGCTGGCCATCGGCGCGGGAACCTTCGGCTACATGGCCATCCGCCGCGCCCAGGAGGAAAAAGCGCGCCTGCAGGCGCTGTCGGATGCCGTTTCCCCCTATAATGAAACCTTTCTTCCCGGTATTTACGTGGACGGCATTTCCCTGGGCGGCATGACAGCGCAGCAGGGCATCGACGCGGTGCTGGCGCAGATCAAGGATCGGCAGACCGGGTGGAACCTGGGGCTGACTTACCGCGGTCATCTGTTCTATACCCTGCATTATTCAGACTTCGGCGTGTCCACCGACGTGGGCAGCGTGTACGCGCTGCTGGAGCCGCTTTACAGGAAAGGCAAGCTGGGCACCCTGGAGGAGCGCAAGGCCGAAATGGACGCCGTGGCCCAGGAACCGATCCACGCCTACACCACGGAAAGCGAAATGACCGACGATAGGCTGGACAGTATCCTCAGCCAGATCCAGGCTGAACTGACCACCGCCCCGCAGGACGCGTACCTGGCCTATTTTGATCCCGACGCGGCAGACCCCTTCGTGATCCAGCCCGAGCAGTACGGCTCCGCCTTGGACGTGGCCGCCGTCAAGGAAGAAATCCTGGAACGCGCGGCGGAAGGCAAAAGCGGCACCCTGGAATTTCAGCCCGCGTCCGTGGCGCCCGGCGTGACCACCCAGGATATCCGGAATCAGGTGACGCTGCGCAGCAAGGCCACCACCCCCATTTCCTCCGCCTCCACCGAGGATCGCAACAGCAACATCCGCAATGCTTTTTCCTTCCTGAACGGCAAGACCGTTGCCCCCGGCGAGCGGCTGAGCTTCAACAAAGTCACCAAGGAACGCACGCTGAAAAACGGCTATAAATACGCCATCGAATACGTGCTGGGCATGGAAGAGCTGGGCATCGGCGGCGGCGTGTGCCAGGCCAGCACCACCATGTACCTGGCGGCGCTGCTTTCCGATCTGCAGATCGTCAGCCGCATCTCCCACTCCGACCCCGTGTCCTATACCACCTTCGGCCAGGATGCCACCGTGGTATACGGGCGGCACGACCTGGTGTTTAAAAACAACCTGAACGGCACCATCTACATCACCGCCAAGGTGGTGGAGAAGAAAAAGAACAGCCTGGAATGCCAGGTGTGCATCTACGGCCCCAAGCTGGAGGACGGCGTCAGCTACACCCTCCGCACCGACACCGTGGAAACCATCGCGGCGCCGCTGACCGAGACGTACCAGAAGGATACCAGCCACACCTACGTCACTTACAAGGACGAGGAGCCCTACCAGGTGCGCCAGGCCCGGGACGGCTTTGTGAACGAAACCTACCTGCTCAAATGGAAAGACGGCGAGCTGATCGAAGAAAAATTCGTCAGCCGCGATACCTGCAAGGCCCGCGGCGCGGTGTACGCCGTCGGCACGCTGAACCGGGAGGATTAACCTCTCTCTGCTGTCCGCCAAGGGGACGCTGAATTTTGCTTCAGCGCCCCCTTTTCTTCTGGCTGTGGTCTGCCGCCGCGGCGGATCTGAACAGGAGGGTTGTTTTTCTGCTGGCTTTACGCCCGCGGGGGATTGCATAATATGCGGCGGGATGGTAAAGTAAGCAGAAGGAAAACATTGCTGCCACCGAAAGGCGGAGGAAACCATGGCGAACACATCGCTGAAAGAACTGCTGCATGATAAGCGGCGGCCCATCCTGGTGGAGTTTGACCCGCCCCGGAACGAAAGCCCGGCCGCGTTTATAGCCGGCGCGCGGGAATTATACGCGGCAGGCGCGGATATCATCACCATCGCGGACTGTCCCATCGGCAAAGCGAGCATTGACGCCTGCATGCTGGCGGCGAAGCTGAAACGGGAATACGGCATCGAGACCCTGCCCCACATGGCGTGCCGGGACAGGAATCTGAACGCGTCCAAAGCGCTGCTCATGGGGCTGACCATGGAGGGGATCGGCCAGGTGCTGCTGGTGACGGGAGACCCGGTCTCCCACGAGGACAGGGAACAGGTAAAGGGCGTGTTCCAGATGACCAGCCGGACCCTGGCCGGGTACATCGTGGATTTAGCGGAACAGGGGAAACTGAGCCCCTTTTTCCTCTGCGGCGCGCTGAACGTGAACGCCCTCCACTTTGATCAGGAGCTCCGCCGGGCCAAGGCAAAAGAAGAAAGCGGCATCCAGGCTTTTCTGACCCAGCCCGTATCCGGGCAGCGGGCGGCGCGCAATCTGATATCCGCCCGGCAGGAACTGAAAGGGGCGCTGCTGGGCGGGCTGTTTCCCATCGTCAGCTATAAAAACGCCTGTTTCCTCAAAAACGAAGTGGCGGGCATGGAGGTGGAGGACGGCCTGCTGAACGCTTATCTGGGGCTTGACCGGGAAGCGGGCGAGGCCCTGGGGCGGAAAAACTGCCTGGACATGGCAAAGGCCATCCGGGACAGCGTGGACGGGTTTTATATCATGACGCCCTTCCGGCGCGTGGCGCTGGTGAAGGGCATCATCAGCGACCTGAAAGCCCTATGAAGATCGACGTTTCCCAAGCCCTGCGCTACCTGGGCGCCTCAGGCGCGGACGAGGCCACCCGCCGGGCAATGGTGCAAATCGCGGAGGACACGGCCGCGCGGCTTTCGCCCCGTTATGTGTACCGGGTATTTGACGCGGCGCATACGGAGGAAGGGGTTTTCCTTCCGGAAGGGAACCTGCTTCTGCCCGGTAAAATGGCGGCAACGATGCTGGCAGGCTGCAGCCGGGCGGTTCTTCTCTGCTGCACCTTGGGCGCGGCGTTTGACCGGATGCTGGGCATGGCGCAGGCCCGGGACATGGCGAAAGCGGCGATGCTGAACGCCTGCGGCAGCGCCTATGTGGAAGCGGGCTGCGACGAAGCCCAGGAAGAAATCGCCGCGCGGTATCCGTCGCTTTACCTCACCGACCGGTTCAGCCCCGGATACGGCGATCTGCCGCTGCAGCTCCAGCCCGATCTCTTGAACGCCCTGAACGCGGAAAAACGCCTGGGCGTGACGCTGACGGATACCTGCCTGATGCTGCCCGCCAAGTCCGTCACCGCCGTCATCGGTCTATCGGAAACGCCCCAGCCGGCGCGGATCCGCGGCTGCGGATACTGCGCCATGAAAGGGAAATGCACATATCGGGAAAGGGGAAAACACTGTGGCATTTGATATCTCCCAGCTCATTCTGCTGGACGGGGCCATGGGCACCATGCTGCAAAAGAGCGGCCTGAAGCCCGGCGAGATCCCGGAGCTGATGAACATTGAAAAGCCGGACATGATCGCCGCCGTGTACCGGGCGTATATCGCAGCGGGCAGTCAGGCGGTGTACGCCAACACCTTCGGGGCCAACCGCCGCAAACTGCAAAAGACCGGGTATTCCGTCGCGGAGGTGGTGGGCGCGGGCGTGCGCCTGGCAAAGAAGGAAGCGGGCGGCAAGGCGCTGGTGGGCCTGGACATCGGGCCGCTGGGCGAGCTGCTGGAACCGCTGGGCACGCTTTCCTTTGAGGACGCCTACAGCCAGTTCGCCGAAATGATGGAGGCCGGCGCGGCGGCGGGGGCCGACCTGGTGGCCATCGAAACCATGACCGACCTGTACGAGGCAAAGGCCGCCTTGCTGGCCGCGAAGGAGCACACCCGGCTGCCCGTGTTCGTCACCATGAGCTATGACGCTTCGGGCCGCACCTTCACCGGCTGCACGGTGGCGGCCATGGCCCACACCTTAGAGGGCCTTGGCGCGGACGCCATCGGCATCAACTGCTCTTTGGGGCCGGTGGAGCTGCTGCCGCTGCTGAATGAGCTGCGGCGGAACACCGTTTTGCCCGTCATTGCCAAGCCCAACGCCGGCCTGCCGGATCCGACAGACGGGCACTACAGCCTTTCGCCCGCGGATTTTTCCGACGCCATGACGCTGATCCTGCGGGCCGGGGCAGACATCGTGGGCGGCTGCTGCGGCACGACCCCGGATTACATCTCCGCTTTAAAGCGGATCATACCGGAAAACAGGCGTGTTTTCCGCGGCTGCGAGCCCCGGAGCCTCGTCTGTACCCCCACCGTCACCCTGCCCGTCGACGGGGTGCGGGTGATCGGCGAGCGCATCAATCCCACGGGCAAGAAGCGCTTCCAGCAGGCGCTGCTGGAAAACGACCTCAACTATATCGTGGACGTAGCCATCCAGCAGATCGACGCAGGCGCGCAGCTCCTGGATGTGAACGTGGGCTTTCCCGGCGTGGACGAAGCGGCGATGCTGCCCCGGGTGGTGAAGGCGCTGCAGGCGGCGGTGGACGTGCCGCTGCAGATCGACTCCGCCAGCCCCCAAGCGCTGGAAGCGGCGCTGCGGGTGTACAACGGCAAAGCCGCCGTGAACTCGGTGAACGGAAAGGAAGAATCCCTGCAGGCCATCCTGCCGCTGGTGAAGAAATACGGGGCGGCGGTGGTGGGCCTGACGCTGGATGAAAACGGCATTCCCGACACCGCTGAAAAGCGCTTTGCCATCGCCGAAAGGATCCTGCGCCGCGCGCTGGAGCTGGGCATCCCCAAAGAGGACGTGTGGATCGACTGCCTCACCCTCACCGTGTCCGCCCAGCAAGAGCAGGCGGAGGAGACGCTGAAGGCGGTTTCCATGGTGCGGAACCGGCTGGGCCTGCAGACCGTTCTCGGCGTCAGCAACATTTCCTTCGGCCTGCCCAACCGCCTGCTCATGACCCAGACCTTTTTGGTCCGCGCCCTGCACGCGGGCCTGACCCTGCCCATCGTGAACCCCAACCAGCGGGAAATCATGGACGCCATTGCCGCGTACCGGGTCTTAAACGGCGAGGACCGGCAAAGCAAACAGTACGTGGCCCGCTTCGCCCAGGCCCAGCCGGAGGCAAAGCCCGCAGCAGCCGCCTTTGCCATGACCCTTGACGACGCCATCCTGCGGGGCCTGAAAGCAGAGGCCGGGAAAATCGCCAAGGAAGCGCTGAAAACGGAAGCGCCCCTTTCCCTGGTGGAGAAGCACCTGATCCCCGCGCTGGACAAGGTGGGCACGGACTACGAAAAAGGCGTGGTGTTCCTGCCCCAGCTGTTGTCCGCCGCCCAGGCGGCACAGGCGGTTTTCGAGGAAATCAAAGCCGTCCTGGCAAACACCGGCACCCAAGCCGTCAGCAAGGGAAAAATCGTCATTGCCACCGTGCAGGGGGACATTCACGACATCGGGAAGAACATCGTGAAAACCGTGCTGGAAAACTACGGCTACACCGTCATCGACCTGGGCAAGGACGTGCCGCCGGAAACGCTGGTACAGGCCGCGCTGGCGCATGAAGCGAAGCTGGTGGGCCTCTCCGCCCTGATGACGACCACCCTCCCCGCCATGGAGGAAACCATCCGCCGGCTGAAGGCCCTTCCCGATCCCCCCGCCGTGATGGTGGGCGGGGCCGTGGTGACGGAAGCCTGGGCCATGGAGGCCGGTGCGGACGCCTACGCAAAAGACGCCCGGGCCGCTGTCGGCGTGGCGAGAAAGGTATTCCATGTGTGATCTGTCGAAGGCCGCTGCCGTTAAAACCCAGTACGCCACCGCGGACAGGCTGAACACCCGTATTTCCATTCATAGCAAATATTCCACCAACAAACAGGGCTTCGGCAGCTGGATTTTTTCCCATTATCAAATTGAAGCTGGTATGCGGGTGCTGGATGCTAAGTTACCGTCTTTGATACAGACAAACGAACGGGTATCAGCCCTGAAAGTAGCGTAGAATAAGGCTTTTCCAGTATGGAGAGGTCTTTTTCTTTTGCCCGGAAATACGTCTACCCTGCTGGCATGGTGGCTTTGGCACAAAAACGTGCATCCGCAGGGGTTTCATATTCGCACGCGATTCAATCATGTGACCGTGTGATAGTGGGAACCATCAAACGGTTTATCGTTTGTTCGTGTGATAGTGTTAAACTGAGATTGGCCCGACGGTTTATCGCCGCCGGGCCTTTTTGCCGTTATGAGATTATCCGCGCAGGAATTCGTAGGTCAGCTTTTCGGCCCGCTTGTACAGGTCATATGCCTGACTGGATTTGACGCCAAGGCGCTGTACGATGTCCTTCTTCTCAAGACCGCCATAACCCATGGAGACGATATCCGCCAGAACGGGGTTAATGCTGCCCAGGTATTCCAGCAGGTCTTTGAGCAGGAAGCCCTCCATGGCTGTTGTCTCTGCGGACGGGGCGCATTCCATCGGAGCATAGTTTTCGTCATCCAGTTCTTCATAGGACACAGTGCTCCGGTCTTCCTTCTTGTATTCGCCCTTGTGCGGACAGGTGGCGCAGGGGGCGTGGTTGCCGTCCTTGACCTTCGGACAGGGCTTCTCCGTGCCGTCAGGCTGCGGAACCATGCACCGGGAATGACGATTCGGGCCGATCCTTTCGTCCAGCATCTGATTGACGGCCTTGTCAAAATTCTGCTGGCAGATCTGCTCCTGGTCAGCAGGCACCGCCGTGAACATCACGAGGAACTGTATGCCGCTTTTCGTCCACGTCCGCAGATTGGCGGGATCAGCTCCCTGGCCGATTGCGAATTCGCGTGTGACCATCATGGGCACCAGCACCTCTCCCTCGCGGAGGGGAACGTTGTTATAAGGTTTCCGGGAATTGTCGTTGACTGACTGAGCTTTCATCTTCAGCTCTCCTTTCACAGTTGTCGCTGTGAAGCGGAGAGCCGGATGTGCCCAGAAAAAGGGTGCACTCAACCAGACCCGATTCGCAGAGCTTTTTGGGCTCTCCGCTTCGTGTCAGGCCGCACCTGTTCTACTGGCTTGGCGCTGTATGCTGTTGTCATCACAAGGCTTTGAACATGGAGTCATTCCGGTAATGACCCTGCCTTCTGACGAGACCTTTTAACGTCGTGCCCGGGACGTGTCGTTCATACTCCTTCGCCTTCTAACGGACAGCATTTACAACAGTTTTCCGGTTCTGGAGGAATTTTCTCTTTGCCTTCCACTGGAGATAGAAGCCTGATCTGAGCGGGTTGTTTTTGAACACCCCGCATAGTGGCCACGGCAGATACCGAAATGAGACGTTCCTAATAACCACAGGACAGAAAACTTCATTTTGGCAACCGTCAGGTGAAAACCCCTTCACTATCCACTGGAAAAAACAGGTCCGTTTGGACGACGTTTCCGAAAATTTTCTTTGTCACCCCCTCATGGTTCAGTCGAAGGAAAACGCGCTGATTCGTACCTAAGGACAAAAAAAGCCGGAACCATCACGCAGAATCCACCAATTGGTGTTTCTCCGTAATGGCTCCGGCATATGGTGCCTCGACTTAGTCGGGCCCGGGCTCGGTAGCCAAAGAGTTATTAGGCAGGAACGTTGCCAGGTTGCTGAAGTTTCTTGTAAGCGGCGATAGCGTCTTTTGCAGGTGTCAGAACCTTGTGACCACTCCTATCTTTGGTCTCCATATAGGGGCGACCATTAACCACGATCCAGTCAAAAGCACGCTTCTCCTTATCTTCGGCGTCTTTTCCGTAAACGGGAATTCGTTTTTCTTCCATGTAGCCTCCTTAAGACGGTTCATCTTCAGCCTTACTCAGAGTTGTGAAGCCTTTCATAAAGGATTGCATCACAGCTTTTGTTGAGTATTCCAGACCGATATGGGAAGGAGCAGAGGAAACAGCTGTATACAAGTCCTTTACGGCTTTCTTTATTGCCTCGCAGACGTAGTACGTAGAGCAAATCGGTTTTACTCCATTGGTGACGAGGTACACTTCAATCGCATCGAACGTCTCTGTCGAGGCAAAGCGACCACCCTCCTTAGGAATAAAGTATCTGACAGAATTCAAGAATACGGTTGCGTTAGAAGATGGAAGGCTCGCATAATAGCAATCACCGATCACTTCAACGCTCCCCCCACTATAGATGCCAGAAGTGTACCCGTGAGTGTCGTACCAGATATCGACTTCATCTGAATAGTTTTTGGTCACGTAGACCAGAGGGTTCTTTACAGCCACATCTGTATCAGCGCGAAGCAATCCCTCTGTTTCTGGTATCCACTCCATTTTACCAGCAGTGGTTGCCGTGGTGAGCTTGTCGATAAACTGATAAACGAACTCTTCATTCGGGGAGATAGTTCCAATCGGATAATTGACCAAGAAGTCAATTCCCACTTCAAGCTGCTCAGCAATTGAAGCCAGCAGGTCGATGGTCGGAATCGAGGTACTGTCTTCTTTGTTGATGCGGGAGAGATACCCTTTGCTGACACCAGCTTTCTCTTCGATGTCGCCGATTTTCAGGCCCTTAGCTTTGGCCAGCGCATAGATGTTTTCTATGCAGCGCTTTTTGTCGAACATAATTCATCGACCTCCTCGTAAACATAATATCATAAATTGACCGTATGGTCAATAGTTAGATATTAATTTTCTGAATATTCATTTTCCTTCGTGGGTTTAACCATCTGGTATTCTTAAGAAGTGTCCATGAACCATCTTTCCTGTCTTTTTACTGACTGCTCCTTGGTGTTAATTAGTTAGCTAAGTCGCTTACAACATGGGTAAAAAGAAACAGCGGGAGCGGGAACCCGCTGCATACTGATCAGAGAAAAAGGCCAGCAAAATCCAGATAAGGCGATCCGGGACGGAACATCGCTGCCTCGCTGTTCTCTACCATACGAAGGTCACAAAGACGATACAAGGCTGCTTCACCGGAAACGTTATGCACATTTACAAGATCCTGGATTGTCTTGCCAATCTGGTTCATGCGGGAGCCAGTACGCCCTTCTGTCTCAAACAGTTTCCTTACCCATGAAGCCATCATCGACAAAGCGACCTTTGACTGGGTGCAGTCAGAGATCGCCCGCCGGAAGGAACTCGGCCCGCTGGCCAACAAGGCGTTGAACACCTGTTTTTTGACTGGCAGGATTAAGTGCGGTTTCTGCGGTCTGAGCTACATGCACAGCCAACGGCAGAACCGTGCCAAACGCACACTGATGCCGGAGGTTGTAGAGACATGGTCGTGCGGCACCAGAAAGAAAAAGGGGGGCCACTGCGCAGGCCGGGAAATCCCGCACAGGATTATCCTTCAGGAAATCTGTACGGCACTCGGGCTGGAGGAAATTGACGAACAAGCCTTTAATGAGCAGATCGACCACATCACGGTTACGGGTGCCAGAGAACTGACTTTTCATTTTCGGGATGGCCATGAAACGGTACAGCGCTGGGTAAACACATCCAAGAAAGACTGCTGGACACAGGAAGCGAGGGACGCGGCCTCAGTATATAGGCGTTCCCATCAGGCCCTTGGCAAAAAGGGTGCTTCCTGCTTTACAAGCAAGATCAAATGCGGATGCTGCGGAAACAACTTCCAGAAGCAGACCCGGCACGACCGGGACTACGATGTGGGCATCTGGACATGCGCTACAAGGAAGAGCAGCGCTTCAGCCTGCAGAATGTCTACCATTCGGGAAGATGTTCTGAAAGAAAAGGTTTGCCGGGCTTTGGAAATCGAGTCATTCACCCCTGAAGCCTTTCAGGAAAAGGTGGATCACATTACAATCACAGGTGACGGGACGATGAGCGTTTCCTTGAGGGATGGCACCTGCAGGGACATGGACTTCTCCACCAAACGGAGGATGCCGCCTGCGTCAGAAGAAACCCGCCGGAAGCAGAGTGAAGCCATGAAGGCTCGAGCCACCCCTGAACGCAGGCAGCAGATGAGCGAACACATGAAGCAGCTGAGAAAGGAGCGCGGGAAAAATTGGCGAAAAACGTGATGAAGATCCCTGCACGGGTGAATCCGCAGACAGCGGTGCCCATTGATGCGCAGGTAAAAAGGAAGGTGGCTGGGTATGCCCGCGTTTCAACCGACCATGACGAACAGCTGACCAGCTATGAAGCTCAGCTTGACTACTACACCACCCTGATCAAAGGACATGATGACTGGGAATTTGCCGGGATGTACTCTGATGAAGGCGTGACCGGAACCAGCACGAAAAAGCGCGAGGGCTTCCAGAGTATGGTATCCGATGCGCTGGCGGGAAAGATCGACCTGATCATTACGAAAAGCGTCAGCCGCTTTGCCCGCAACACGGTGGACAGCCTTTCCACCATCCGCCAGCTGAAGGAGCATGGCACCGAGGTGTACTTTGAGAAAGAAAACATCTGGACGTTCGACAGCAAGGGCGAGCTCCTGATCACCATTATGAGCAGCCTGGCCCAGGAAGAAAGCCGGAGCATTTCAGAAAATGTGACCTGGGGCCATCGGAAACGGATGGCGGACGGCAAGGTCAGTGTGGCCTACAGCAACTTCCTCGGTTACGACAAGGGAGAGAACGGAAATCTGGTGGTGAACCGGGAACAGGCCAAGGTCGTCAAGCTGATCTACGGTGAGTTCATTGCCGGGCTGTCCTGCCATGCCATCGCGGAAAAGCTGACGAAAATGGGCATTAAGACCCCTCGGGGCAAGGACGTGTGGAGCCAGACAACAGTGCGGGCGATCCTGACGAACGAGAAGTACAAGGGAGATGCCCTGCTGCAGAAAACCTACACCCCCGACTTCCTCACGAAGAAACAGGTGACGAATCACGGAGAAGTCCCGCAGTATTATGTAACAAGCAACCATGAAGCCATCATCGAGCCTGAAATCTTCGACCGGGTTCAGGATATGATGAAGCAGCGCGGTTACCGGGGCGGGTACAGCGGTATCACCATTTTCTCCTCCAAGATCGTGTGCGGCCAGTGCGGCGGCTGGTATGGCTCCAAGGTCTGGCACAGCACAGACAAATACCGCCGGGTCATCTGGCAGTGCAATGCAAAGTTCAGGGATAAGAAGCACTGCCGGACACCACACCTGACCGAGGATGAGATCAAAGCCGCCTTTGTGCGTGTGATGGGAAAGCTCACCACAGACCGGGCAATGATCCTTGAGGAGCTCCGGGAGGATCAGGCCATGCTGACCGGGACGGAGGAACTGGAAAAGGAACAGAAACGGCTGGCGGAGCAGATGAACGTGGACGCAGACGCGGTGCAGGAAGCCATCGCTGAGAATGCCAGGGTGGCACAGAACCAGGAAGAGTACAGCATCCGGTACGAAGCCTTGTCTGCCCGGTTTCAGGAGACGAAGGACAAGTACGACGCGGTCACCGCTGAGATTACCCAGCGAGGTATCCGGCGGAGGGAGTTTGGGCGGTTCATCCACTCGCTGGAGGCCCTGCCGGAGATGGTGACGGAGTTCAGCGAGGAGCTTTGGGGAAGCCTGATAGATCGCGTGACGGTGCACAGCAAGGACAACATTGTCTTCACCCTCACCAGTGGGATGGAGATCCGGGCATAAGGCAGTCAGGAATTACGGCGCTTCACCCTCGGGTGGGGCGCTTATTTTTTTCTGGTAAAACGGCAGGTTTTGTGATAGAATAAATTGAGTTATTGTTCAAGTTCTTGTGAGGTGACTTTATGCTGAAGAACAATATAGAAATCGATGTCAAGACCAAATGTATCGAGGAAAGCAGGACACAGGCTCAGGTTGCCGAGAACATCGGTACTTCCCCTTCTTATGTGAATAAGATTGTGCGAAACAAAGAACAGATCGTTAATAAAACCTTCCTCGCTATGATGGAAGAACTTGGCTATGACGTACGGCTAACATATGAAAAACGTACAGATTGATGAAGAACATCATTCACTCTGCAAGAGAACAAACACTGGGGAAAGGAGGCGCTTTTAGTGGATAATTTGACTCCAGAACAACGCCATAAAAATATGGTTTCCATACATTCAAAGGATACATCGATTGAAGTAGTTATGAGAAAAGCATTATGGCATCGTGGATATCGGTACCGGAAAAATGACGCTTCTTTACCCGGCAAGCCTGACATTGTAATCACAAAATATAAAATTGCTATTTTCTGTGATAGTGAGTTTTTCCATGGAAAAGACTGGGATAAAATGAAACTTCAGTTTGAAAAGAACGAAAACGGCGCTTATTGGATCAAGAAAATCACCCGTAACATGCAACGCGACTCAGAAAACGGACAAAAACTGAATGATCAGGGCTGGACGGTCCTACGGTTTTGGGGCAAAGATATCTTGAAACACACTGAAGACTGCATCAAAGCAGTTGACGAAGTTGTCGCTGGTTTTTCCAGAATGACCGGAGGGCACCATGAAGCAGATATCAAACAAGGAATATGAAAAGTACCAGCAGTACCTGACTGACCAACTGCACGGTAGAACCCTGACGCCGGACGGACTCCGGATCATCTGTGCCAGCTTTGACTACGATCCCGAAAAGATCGGTAAGCACGTGTTGGAGATGCTTGCTAAGTTCAAGAGCGAAGGCATTGTAGAATAAATCAGAATTCATGTAGGCATGAAAGAGACTTTGAGGTGAAAAACGTGATTGAGGAAACCATTTACAGCAACGGAAAAAACAATTTTACAGATAATACGTTTTCTTCTCAAGAATGGTCTGCTCCAACCATGGTTTCACCAGAAGCAATAAAGGACTTAATTGCGTCATTCAACCTCGAAGGACGGATCATTAGACGTATGCGTATGATCGGCCTCGCTTACAATTTGACGAGAGATTGGATTGAAGAGCGCGCGTATAACTATTTTAGCAACCTTGACGAAAAAGATCGGCAGAACAAATCTGAGTATGTTTGTATTCCTCCTGAAGTACCCTATAGCAGGTATGCGGAGATTGATGAGCCGTTTATGATTGAGTTCGAAGACGGTGATACCTTCGCAATTGATACCCCACAGCAACCTGAATTCCGGATGAGTATGAATTGTATTCCCTGGGAAATAAAAGCGGGTGCGAATTTACCCAATGTTGAAGCGGATATTCTTTTTTCACCGTGCATAGGCAGAAGAATAAAGACAGTTGAAGTTAAGACATATGTTACAGATGAAGACCCGATGGCGCGTATCCCCTTCGACGAGCAAAAAAGTAAACGGTGCTTAGTGTCAGGAATTGTACTCCGATTTGAGGATGGAACAGGTTTGCTTTTTGAAGGGTGGATAGACTTTTGCCACGTAGTATATATCGACCAAGAAAACAACAGTGGCTTAATTACATTTGATCAGCTTCAACACGCTTTGTATAATCCGGAAGATTTGCACACGGATACTGTCACTGGATATGAAGCAGAAAGCTATACCTTTAGCTTTGGAGAACTTGGCGCTGCACATACAGATACTCCATACATAACCCTGATGCCCTCATGCAAAGACAGCCGACTGCATATATCTGTCGAGGATTTCCTGTTGTTTGATTGGTGCATCACAATATATACGAGAGCATCGTTTGATGAATATTGCGAGTACAAATTCACTTTTTCACAGTGGAATGAGGTGCTCAAGATAGCGGAGAAGATCATCTCTTTTTCTACCTTTGATGAACTCTTCGAATATATGAAAAGCATTCACATTTCAGCACGCAGCATAATTGGCGGACGCGAATATAGTGTATTGCTTAACAGTATCAACCACTTTGGCAGTGAGTTCTGGAAGCATATTGATCGATATAAGACACAATATGAGGACATGATCATGTGGACTAATCTGGCCCTTTCTCCGGATGACAACATGATAATTCAGGGATTTTGATGGAGGCGTCACATGGAACTGAAAGAAAAGCTTGAACTGCTGGGCCGCGCATTTGCTTATGGGGAGATTGATGAACTTGCAGGGCATCTATACGATGAGTGCAAGTATAATTCCGATTACGCTCATAAACGGTTTACATCTGCAGAACAAATCCTTGAAAACATGCGGAAAGTAAATAGTGCCATTCAGAATGATAAAGAGCGGGACAGTACATACTCATACAGTATAGTAAAACTCAACACTCTCCTAAAAGAAGGAGTGGATCTTTCAGATCTTCATGGGGAGTCGTTCTTTGACGTTTATGAGGATGGCTTGCTCCTTTATCAGTTTGGAGATCCGGCACCTGTTGCGGTAGTCTATATTAAGATTACACCAGGTGGCAGCATATCGGAAATAAACTTGTCGAGGAACCATAAGTGGTTTAGCATTGCTTTTTATGGTGAAAACGGACTTGAAGACTCGGAAAAAGACCTTCCGTATACTGTAAAACCGATGAGCCCGCATGATCGGCAGGTTAAAGAGATGCAGGCCGTGTGGACACATCAAAAGCATGAATATGAAGAACTTGATGATACGGAAGTTTATATTTGGAGGCAGGCAGACAAGTATCTTTTACAGTGGCTGAGTGACAATGGCTATCAGCTTATGGAAAAGCAAATTTATGATGACTGCATTGGATACAGATGTCACAGGAAAGGGTACGCATACACGATCTATATGTTTGCGTATGGTCAAGTGAAAACAGCACAGTTGGATGGAGATTACTGCAAAAAGCTGCTCGATTATCAGCTTTCTGAAAACAGCTTGACCCTTGTGGTTTATCTCAATGTGAAACGCAGTAAGAGTGGCGAAAAGTTCAAGTATACTGTATGCGATTACAGCGGCAATGAAGATCGCAGTCCGGAACTCTGGCTGGTCAAACAAGTAAACGAGAAGTGGATTCTTGACTACTTTCCGCGTAAGGAAATGATTGATGTAGAATATAGACTGATGTACGCCTTTAACAGGGACAACATGGATGTCTATGACTGTATCATTACTGAAAAAAATCCAGCATTCAACGGTCTGGATCATCCGGGCAGTTTTATGAATGAGGCTTTTTATCTCAACATGTTCCGTTTACATAAGGAGCATGGCGATATGAAAATTGGCTATGTTCGCTTTAATGATGTCATATACAGTTCTGTTCCATATATTGATGGGTATGGATATTTCAGCTTCCGGGTTGATAATGCGACAGATAAAATTCTGGAAGTGACAGCTTATGCATTTGATGGCGAAGGGAAAAAGTATGCGGAGTTCATTAAAACAGATGAACGTGAAAGTGATGGTTGGTATGGAAATGTTCCTCAAATTACAGGTGTTGAAGTTTTGCCGCCGGTCACCACAGAAAGATTCGCTATGAAACTGTTTTTTGATAATGGAGAATGCAGGAAATACATTCTCCCAATCGCTTCAAAGAATGAACTTGACGAAGTGGTTTCTTACAAAGAACATGTTTTCACAGATAAAATATGGAATACAGCCCATATAACACAGAGCGTCGATCCACATCGTGGTCTGGTTATTGAGTTCAGCAATGGGTTTTTCCTGTCCGTGCTTAAATGCTATGAAGAGAGTGAAGCTTACACTGAGCCTGTAGTGGGTGATGATACTATATTTGAAGATGAAACCATGAGGGTTAAGCGACTTTGGACATGGAGAGCAAAGTCTGTATATGAGGATGAGGAAACTGGCCTGATGAAGGCGTTACTCACTGGGCAGGCATTTAATTACTATGGTGTCTCGACTTTTGCTTCACGTGAAGGGAAAAGACTATGCAGCATCAGCTTTGATTACATCGACAATTTTCATGAAGGACTCGCCAAAGTTGCCAAAGACGGCTTTGGTTACGGCTTCATTGATAAAGACATGAGGTTTGTCATACCCATGAGTTATAATAATGCTGAAGAATTCAGTAATGGCAAAGCAAAAGTCAAACGCGGAGAACAATGGTTCTATATCGATAAGAAAGGCAAAGAGACTCCAATAGAGCCAAAGGCTTCCGGGGAAAATTATCAGGATATTGGTGAGTACAGTGAGGGCATGTGCAAGGTTTCTACATTGAAACTTGGCTTTATGGATTTGGCTTACCATTCCGATTATTCAGAGATTGCTGGCACATGGGGGTTTGTAGATGAAAATGGCGTGGAAGTAATCAAGCCGCAGTATATATATGCTGAGGATTTTTCTGGCGGCATTGCAATAGTATGCAAAGGCGAATGGACAAGGGATAAAAAATGGGACAACAAGTATAACTCAGGAAGATATTGGACAGAAGAAGAACTGTGGGGCGCTATTGATAAAAAGGGCGAAACGGTAATTCCGTTTATCTTCGATGAAATCAAGCATTTCTACGATATAGAAGACGTGTTTATGGCCCATTATGGTGGATGGGATAATGGGCGCTGGGGAGTCATAGACAAGCATGGGAATTGGCTCGCTGACCCTGTGTTTGTGGATATCGATTATGATTATCATGACGGACTTTTTGCTTTTTATGAATCAGACAGTTGGAATGATGATTCTCTGCTTGGAATATATGATACCAAACAAAAAAGGGTTCTTTTCCCACCACAATTCTTTGATGTCAGCTTTAGAGATGATGGCTGGATCGAAGTTGAAGTGTATGACGAGCAACTCGGTCGGCGTGTAGAAAAACTAATTGACCGCAACGGAAAAGAAAAATTCCACTCAATATATACATCGATTTATTGCTGGAAAAAACCCTATGAAGTAATGATTCGTGACGAGAATGGAGATAGGCATGGATTAATCGATGAGGATGGAAACGTGATCCTCCCGTGTGAGTATGACGTTGCCTGGTCTGGGATTGATTATGAGCATAAACGAATCGTGTTTAAGGAAAATGAGAAATACGGAGTAAAAGACTTTGATGGCAACACGCTGGTTGAACCACTATATTATGAGATCCACGGGGTGGACAAGCCTCTGATAACAGTCCGTGTTGGCGAGAAAGACCATTATAAGGAAGGACTGATCACACAGAAAGGCCTGCAAGTGGTGCCAGCAGAATTTAGCCGAATAAGCTGGTGCAAAGATGGTTATATCATTTGCTGCGCTGATGATCACTGTGAAATGCTGCGCTTCATTGAAAAATAAGTTTCTATACAATCTGCCAGAGGAAGGAGGTGCAGGCGCATGGTGAAACCCGTATCGTTGCGGGGGTTTCAAAAGGGGTTTCAAGGGGTTTCACTTAGGGGTTTCAGGGGGTTTCAGATTTTCCTCTGGGAATTATGTGTTTGTATCAAATACCTCAGCTTAGGGGAGCTGGGCTGCGGCACGGGAGGCATGTGGCTGGGGAAGGAAGAAATGATCAACCGCTGTTCCCTGCTTGTCCTATCGGACTTTTCAGCGGGTATGCTGAAAAAAGCGAAAGAAACCCTTGGGGAGAAGAAAGTCACCTATCAGGTGATCGACATTCAAAGCATCCCCTATCATGATCATTCTTTTGACGCGGTGATCGCCAACATGATGCTGTACCACGTGCCGGATCTTGAAAAAGGGCTGAGGGAGGTACGCCGGGTGCTGAAGCCGGGCGGCGCTTTTTACAGCGCCACCTACGGGGAGAGAGGCATGATGGCGTATCTATGCGATATGTTCAGCGGCTACGGCATACAGGACCGGATCAACAGAAGCTTTACCCTCCAGAATGGAGAAAGCGTTTTGCGGCGGTTTTTTCATTCCGTCCAAAAATATCTGTACGACGACGCCCTGGCCGTCACCAGCGCGGAAGATATGGCGGATTACATCTTTTCACTGTCCGGCATGTCGGCCCTTCAAAAGCTGCCCCGGGAAACCGTGCGCGCCGTGCTCGCGGCCCATATGCAGAATGGCGTCCTGCGGATTCCCAAGGAATACGGCATGTTCATCTCACATTAAAATAAATCTGGAAGGAAGCTGCGATATGGAACGGCAGTACACGCGCCTGGACGCGGCCAGGAATCTCATCGACCCCATCATCAAATCCATCGCGGATGAGGAAGCCAAGCGCGGCGCGTTCGTGCACCTGTACGGCGTGGGGCTGCTGGCGTCCCTCTTGGCCTTCAAGCGCGGCTTTGGCCGCGAAACGGCGGAACTGGCGGAAATCGCCGGGATGCTCCACGATCTGCTGACTTATGTGGATCGGGCGGCGGACACCGGCGACCACGCCCACACCTGTGCGGACTACGCCAAAGAACATGTGCTGGACAAACTGGACTGCCTGACGGACGGGGAAAAGGCCATGATTTATCAGGGCGTTTACAACCACAGCGACAAGCATGTGAAGGGCGCGCCCTTTGACGAAATCATCAAGGACGCCGACGCCGCCCAGCACGCTCTCCGAAATCCGATGGAGGATTTCTTTTTCAACAAGGAACGGATTCAGCAGGTATTGCGGGAACTGATATAACAGGAGGCATCCTCATGATCGCTCAATATCCCCCCATGGGCTGGAACAGCTGGGACTGCTACGGCGCGGCGGTGACAGAAGAAACGGTGCGCCTGAACGCCGACTACATGGCGAAGCACTTAAAGGAATACGGCTGGGAATATGTGGTGGTGGACATTCAATGGTATCAGCCCACCGCCTCCACCCACGCCTACGAACCCTTCTCCGACCTAAAGATGGACGCATACGGGCGTTTGCTGCCCGCCGAAAACCGTTTCCCCAGCGCGGCGGGCGGGCGGGGCTTTCAGCCGCTGGCGGATTACGTCCACTCCCTGGGCCTGAAATTCGGCATCCACATCATGCGGGGCCTGCCCCGGATGGCGGCGCACAGGCGCCTGCCCATCTGGAACAGCGCAGCCCGCTGCGACCAGGCAGCGAACCCCAGCTCCGTCTGCGCCTGGAACCCGGACATGTACGGAACAAAGGCCGACCTGCCTGCCGCCCAGGCTTATTACGACAGCATTTTCAGGCTTTACGCGGATTGGGGCGTGGATTACGTCAAGTGCGACGACATCGCCCGGGAGTATCCTCACTGCCAAAGGGAAATCGAATTGATCTCCGAAGCCTGCCGAAACTGCGGGCGGGACATGGTGCTGAGCCTTTCCCCCGGCCCAGCGCCCCTGGAGCAGGCCGAACACTTAAAGCGATACGCCAGCCTCTGGCGCATCACCGATGATTTCTGGGACGACTGGCGCTTGCTCAAAGCCATGTTCGAACGGGCGGAGAAGTGGTGCGTCCACGCGGGTCCCGGCCATTGGCCAGACGCGGACATGCTGCCCGTCGGGGCGCTTCGGCAGTGCTACGGCAAGCCGGACTGGACGCATTTCACCCAGGCTGAGCAGCGCACCATGATGACCCTCTGGTGCATGATGCGCTCCCCCCTCATGATCGGCGGCGACCTGCCCAAGAACGACGCCTTTACCTTGAACCTGCTCACCAACGGCCCGCTGCTGGCCATTGAAAAGGAAAGCTGGTGCGCCCATCCGGTATGTACGTCCGAAACGGCCTGCTGCTGGATCGCGCCCAGGAAGGACGGAACGGGCTGCTACGCCGCCGTATTCAACCTCTCCGACGAAGCGCAGACCGTTGCCTTTCCCGACGACGCCCTGGAGGCGGGCTGCAAAAATGCCGTTGAGCTTTGGCGCGGCACAGCTTCCTCCGGCTCCCTGACCGCTGCCCTGCCGCCTCACGACGCGGCGGTATGGCAAATCACCTATTGACGATACACGCTCCCTGCCGGGGCGTCAGTATGCCGAAACCCCTGGGATGCATCGAAGGGCCGCAGCCCTTCGATTTTTAATCCGCAGGGGCCGAAGCGCCCGGAAAACGGTACAGTGTACCGTTTTCAGCGTAGGCCGGGCGGCAGCCCAAGGCGGTCGCCGAGAAGCAACAGCATGTTGCTTCCTGGCTGGCGAAAATACTTTTTCGACAGCCTGCCGGGGCGTTTTCTTTTCTGCGCAAAACGGTTGCATTTTCCGGCCTTCAATGGTACAATTTTGAATGGTAAAAACTTGGTTTCGTATATAATCAGAACCATTTCAATAAAAGGAGAGGACGCACCTATGGATTTCAAAAAGACCGCCCTGGGCCTGGAATTCGGCTCCACCCGCATCAAGGCCGTGCTGATCGACGAGCGCAGCAAGCCCATCGCCTCCGGCAGCCATGAGTGGGAAAACCAATTTGTTAACGGCGTCTGGACCTATTCCTGGGACGCCATTCACAGCGGATTGCAAAGCTGCTTTGCGGATCTGAAAAAGGATGTAAAGGAAAAGTACGGCGTGACGCTGACGGAAACGGGCGCTATGGGCATCTCCGGCATGATGCACGGCTATCTGCCCTTTGACCGGGATGGCCATCCCCTCACCGAATTCCGCACCTGGCGCAACACCATCACCGGCCCTGCCGCGGCGGAGCTGACCGAGCTGTTCCGCTTCAATATCCCCCAGCGCTGGAGCATCGCCCACCTGTACCAGGCCATCCTGAACGGGGAAGACCACCTGCCCAGGCTGGCCCACATCACTACCCTGGCGGGCTATATCCATGAAAAGCTCACCGGCAGGAAGGTGCTGGGCATCGGCGAAGCCAGCGGCGTGTTTCCCATTGATCCCGAAAAACCGGTGTACGACGCGTCCATGATGGAGAAGTTTGACAGGCTGATTGCCGCCAAGGGCATGTCCTTCAAATTAGAAAATATCATTCCTGATCTGCTTGTCGCGGGCGAAAACGCCGGGTATCTGACCGAGGAAGGAGCGCTGTTCCTGGACCCCACCGGCGAATTCAAGCCCGGCGTGCCCTTCTGCCCGCCCGAGGGCGACGCGGGCACCGGCATGACCGCCACCAATTCCGTGGCCGCCCGCACCGGCAACGTGTCCGCCGGCACCAGCGACTTTGCCATGATCGTGGTGGATCACGGCCTGGGCGTGCATCGGGAGATCGATATGGTCACCACCCCCGCCGGCCTGCCCGTGGCCATGGTGCACTGCAATAACTGCACCAGCGACATCAACGCCTGGGTGAACCTGCTGGCTGAGTTCGCGGGCTTCATCGGAGCGGAGGCCAGCAAAAACGACCTGTATCCCATGCTGTTCGGCAAGGCCATGGAGGGCGATAAGGACTGCGGCGGCCTGATGAGCTTCAACTACTTCTCCGGCGAGGGCGTCACCGACCTGGACGAGGGGCGGCCCGTATTCGCCCGGATGGAGAACGCCAAGCTGACCCTGGCCAACTTCATGCGCACCCACCTGCTCTCCGCCCTGGCGACGCTGAAAATCGGCATGGATATCCTGACGAAGGAAGAAAACGTGCCCATCGACAAGCTGTACGGCCACGGCGGCTACTTCAAGACTCCCGGCGTGGGCCAGACCCTGCTGTCAGCGGCGGTGGGCTCGCCCGTGTCCGTCATGGAAACCGCGGGAGAAGGCGGCCCCTACGGCATGGCGCTGCTGGCGGGCTATATGCTCTGGAAGAAGGATTGCCAGCCCTTGGAGGATTACCTGAATACAGCGGTTTTTGCCGACGCCAAGTCCTCCACCGTCATGGCGGAGGAAGCGGATATCCAGGGCTTCCAGACCTTCCTGGAGCGTTACAGGAACGCTCTGCCCATGGAAGTGGCGGCGATCAAATGCCTGTAAATCTCGTGTTTCCGGCTGAGCGGGGCAACAAGGGAGGAAAGGTGCTTTGAGCGATCTTGCAAAGTATCAAAAGTATTTCACGAAAGATTACCTGATGGGGCCAAATTCGTTTCGCCTCCTGGATGAGCTGATTCAAAGAAAGCCGGCGGAAGCGTGTTTCCACAGGGCGCTGGACCTGGGCTGCGGCTTCGCGCTGACGTCGTTCTTCATCGCAAATGAGACGGACGCCAGGCATGTGTACGCCTTTGACTTGTGGATCCCCGCCACGGAAAACTATATCAGGATACGGGAAAACCAGCTTGAGGACAAAATTATTCCCATCCATGGCGACGCCATGGATATGCCCTTCGCGCATGAGTATTTTGACGCCATCGTCAGCGTGGACGCTTACCATTATTTTGGCTGCAAAGAGGGCGTCTTCTCGGAAAGAATCCTCCCGTTCGTCAAAAAAGGCGGCTATGTGATGATTGCCATCCCGGGCCTGAAAGAACAGCCCCAGGGCGAATTGAAGCAGCTGTTTGAAGCGTGGGCCGAAGGCGACGATGCCCAGTTGTTTAAAACCGCCGCATGGTGGGAAACGCTGCTGAAAGATGAATGCGGAGACAGGTGCGAGGTCGCTGTGAAGGAAGCGGAATGCTTTGACGCGGCCTGGCAGGAATGGTTCGATTCAGGGCATGAATACGGGATACGCGATCAGGAATTCCTGCAAAAAGGGCTGGACCGGATTTTGAATTTTCTCCTGATTTACGTCAAAAAAACTGAATCGGAGCAAGACGAGACAGCGAGGTGAAAAACATGTTGGAACAACTGAAAGAACAAGTATGGAAAGCAAATCTGCTTCTGCCGAAATATAACCTGGTCACCTTCACCTGGGGCAATGTGTCCGGCATCGACCGGGAAGCGGGCCTGTTCGTCATCAAGCCCTCCGGCGTGGAATACGGCGAAATGACCGCCGAGGACATGGTGGTGGTGGATATGAACGGCAAGGTGGCTGAGGGCAAATGGAAGCCCAGCAGCGACACGCCCACCCACCTGGAGCTGTACAAGGCTTTTCCGGAATGCGGCGGCATCGTGCACACCCATTCGCGCTGGGCCACGTCCTTCGCCCAGGCAGGCAGGGACATTCCCGCCATGGGCACCACCCAGGGGGACTACTTCTACGGCGCCATCCCCTGCACCCGGCCCATGACCGACGCGGAAATCAACGGGGCGTATGAAAAGGAGACCGGCACGGTGATCATCGAAACCTTCCGCAGCCGCGGCATCGACCCCGCCCAGGTGCCCGGCGTGGCGGTATTCTCCCACGGCCCCTTCGCCTGGGGCAAGGACGCCATGGAAGCGGTGCATAACGCCGTGGTCATGGAGGAAGTGGCCTTTATGGACTTCCACGCCATGATGCTCACCCCCGGCCTGCCCGCCATGCAGCAGACCCTGCTGGACAAGCATTACCTGCGCAAGCACGGCAAGAACGCCTATTACGGACAGATATAACGCAAGATGTTTCTGGGGGGAACCGCTCTTTGGAAGCCAAAGAGCAGTTCCCCCCCAGACCCCTTCCGAGAAAGTATAAGAGGAGGCAGGCAAGTTGCTCCCCAAAGACCCGATCATGCTTCTGAGCGTGGTCAATATGAAACTGCGGGATCAATATCCCAGCCTGGACGCCCTGTGCGACGATCTGGATGTGAGCAAAGCGGAAATCCAGGAAACCCTCGGCCATGCCGGGTATACTTACAGCGCGGAACGGAATATGTTTGTCTGATGTGCCCCCCTTTCCTGGGGTCGGGCGGGGAATATCATCGAGGTTTCCTATGAATGTTTGCGGCGTCATCGCGGAATACGACCCGTTTCATAACGGCCATGCGCGGCACCTGCGCCTGGCGCGGGAAAACACAGGCGCAGATTATATCGTGTGCGTCATGAGCGGCAGCTTCACCCAGCGGGGCCTGCCCGCGCTGCTGCCCGCCCACGCGCGGGCGGAGATGGCGCTGCGGTGCGGGGCGGATGTGGTGCTACAGCTTCCGTATACCTTTTCCGTGCGGGAAGCGGAGTATTTCGCCCTGGGGGGAGTAAGCGTCCTGAAGGCCCTGGGCCGGGTGACACATCTGTCCTTTGGCTGTGAACCGGATGCGATTCCTGTGCTGCGGGCCGCCGCGGAGCTGCTGGAAAAACCCGACGCAGCGCTGGAGCGCGCCATCCGGGACGGGCTGGGAAGGGGACTTTCCTTTGCCGCCGCCCAGGGAAAAGCCCTTGCGGATCGCCTGGGCATTTCCGCGTCCCTGCTGAACGCGCCGAACACAGCGCTGGCCCTTTCCTACCTGCGGGCTATGATCCGGCTGGACAGCCGGATGCTGCCCGTTCCCGTGCCGCGGGATACGCCCTATCACGCGGAAGAACTGGACGCCCTGCCCTCCGCCTCCGCCGTGCGGAACGCCATCCTGCGGGGAGACTGGGCGGGAATAAAAAACGCCGTCCCGGAAGCGGCGTATCCCGTATTGGAAGGGGCTGTGCGGGAGGGCATCTGCCCTCCGGACGGGCTGGACGCGGTTTTGCGCCATCAGCTGCTTCTGTCCGCCCCCGAAGAAATCGCCCAATGGCCCGGCATCAGCGAGGGCCTGGAAGCGCGCATTCTGAAAGCGGCCGAAACCGCGGCCAGCCGTGAAGCGCTGATCGGCGCGGTGAAAACCCGGCGCTACACCCGGGGCCGCATCAGCCGCGCCCTGTGCCACGGCGTGATGGGCGTTGTCAAAGCCGGCCTGCCGGAGCGCCCCGTTTCCGCCCGTATCCTGGGCTTCCGGACATGCGCCCGGCCTTTGCTGCGGCAGATGCAAAAGCAGGCGGCAATCAACGGCCTGGCCCTGTACGCCCGCCCGGCAAAAGAGGCGTCCTCCCGCCTTGACTGCAAAGCCGACGACCTCTGGCGCATCGGCGCGGGCCTGCCGAGAGGCGAAACCTATCGGAAACAGCCGGTGATCATCAGCGAATGACCGTACAAAACGCCGCGAATCTGAGGTTCGCGGCGCATTTGTTATCCTTCAAACGCTTTGGCGTGCTTTTTGAAAAATTCGTAGTACACCCTGGGATTTTTCAGATCCGTCCAGCGGTCAACGATGCGGGCGTGATCGTCAAGGTCGATGATCTTCGCGCTGGGAAGGGCCAGCAGGAAAGGGGAATGGGTGCTGATGACCAGCTGGTTGCCGCAGTATCGGACGGATTCCGACAGGAAATCGGCCAGGATCATCTGGTTTTCCGGGCTCAGGCTGTTTTCCGGTTCATCCAGCAGGCAGAGGGTGTCCATTTCCATTTTCCCCCGGAAGTACATCAGGGCGCTTTCGCCGTTGGAGCGTTCCCGGAGGCTTTCCCCGGATTCATTCGCCACAAACCGGCTCATGGTCTTGCTCCGCGCCTGGTTGATGCGGTGCAGGTGCTCGAAATCCTCCAGGGATTTGACCTGGAACTGTTCATGCTTTAATTTGAAATAATCCTCCGCCAGCTCCTCCCGCTTTCTGTCGATGCCCGCGTTCATGGCCCGGATGTCCAGCATCATGTCAAACACGTCGTCGCTGGTGATGATCCGGCTGTTCAGGGGAACGGCTTCCTCCACCGCCGCCTTGCATTCATCCACAAACCGTTCAAAAAAGCGGGAACGGTTGTAGGCGCTGGTGCGCTTCAGCCGCAGCTTTTCCGCGATGACGTTCAGCACGGTGCTTTTTCCGCTGCCGTTGCCGCCGTAGAGGATGGTCACCGGGCGGAAAAAGATCTCGTCCAGGCCGACCTTCGGCAGCACACCGTAGGGGTAAACCGTCTGATCATAGGTGGTTCTCAGGCCCCGCATGAAATCAAATTCGGTTTCCGCCCCCGGAAAGTAAAACGCGGACAGGAACAAAGCAATCCCTCTTTCGGTCGGTTATTCGAGCAGGAACGGCGCCAGCGGCAGGCCGTTTTCCCCAAACAGGCACACGGCGGCATAGTCCGTCCAGGCGTAACGGGCGGCAAGGGGACGCGGCGCTTTGGGCGAGGAAAGGATGATCTGCCGGCCCTCGATGCGCACGTCCGCGGGATGGAACACGCCGTCCTCCCCCGCGATTTCCATGAGATACTCCCCGCCGACCGAAACCGCCACCGGCGCGGAAAGGTCTATGTACAGCTTTCCCTCCATCCGGCGCTTGCCCAGGGCATAGACAGGCTGCCGGGCAGGTTCGCGGTAAATCGTTTCCAGCGCGGTTTCATACAGCCTTTCCCCCACCACCCGCTTGTTGGTGGGGTGGATGTTGTCGAATTCGCCCTGGTCGATGAGGACAGCCAGGCCGGTGTTCCGCACGTTGCGCCATACCTTCTCCTGCGCCAGGCGCAGGGCAGGCCAGAGCTTGCTGTCCTCCTCCGCCGCGCCGTCGATCCACATGGGCAGCTGTACGTTCAGGAAGGGCAGCTCCCCGTCCCTGAACAGCGTCCGCAGCTGGAAGATAAAGGAGGTCAGCAGCACGTCGTACTGTTTGGTGCGCCAGGTATCCTCTTCCCCCTGGTAAAACAGCACGCCCGTCAGCGCGGCAGGCACGACCCGCTCCAGCATGGTATGGTACAGCCCTGCCGGGCGGAAAGGCGACCCCTCCCCTACCGGCGGGTTCCAGGGCGGGCAGGGGCCGAGGACGGCGTTCAGCTCTTTCGTGGTATATTCGGGATGCTCTGCTTTCAGGGCTTCGGCCTTCTTGGCCCATTCATCCAGGCCGCTGAAAAACGCGCCTTCCTCCGCCAGATACTGGTCCATGGTTTTGCCCGCCCAGCTGTCCCGGTACTCTTTCAGGTAACGCTGTCCCTCGGCGGTGCGGGACAGCGTTTCTTCGCTCATCCAGCAGGTAACGGACGTGCCGCCCCAATAGCAGTCGATCACGCCCACGGGCAAATACAGATGGTCCTGCAGCTTCATGGCGAAAAAGTAGGCCGCGGCGCTCATATCCTGCGCCGCGCCGGGCGCCACCGCCATCCAGCGGGCGTTTTTATTGGCTTCCTCGGCGTCCGGCGTAAAGCGGGCGAACTTGGGCACGTTGAAATAGCGCACCTGGGGATTGCGGTGGGACAGGATGAGCCGCTTGCCCTCGTCCGCGTTCTGCAGCTCCAGCTCCATGTTGCTCTGGCCCCCGGCCAGGAATACTTCGCCGATGGCGATGTCGCAGCAGATGGTTTTTTCCTGCCCGTCCGTCACGGTCAGCACGCAGCCCATCCGGGCCTCCTGGGGCGGCAGGCAAAAGCAAAAGCGGCCTTTTTCAATCACCGTTTCATCCTGGCCCAGGGTCCTTCCCCCTTCGTCCAACAGGCAGCAGGACAGGCGCGCGCCGTCCTCGCCGGTTCCGAACACCCGGATTTCTTTTCTTCTGCACAGCACCGCGCCGTCACTGAACAAAGCCGCAAGCTGAAAACGGGCCATCACGATTCCTCCCTCGTCCGGATCAACCAAAGATGCATTCCGATTGGAACCCACCGGGAAAGCCTGAAAGGGGCGTCAACATTTTTTCAAACATTTACGCCATGAACCATCAATCGTCGCAGTCGAAAATCGCTTTCTTGGCGATCACGTTCCCGTACTCCGTTTTCCAGCGGATGTGGGGCTGGAACGCGTCGTAAGCGGGCAGGGCTTCCCTGTCCATGTCCATGATGATCATGATATCGAAGCGGTTCGCCCGGTCAGAATTGGACAGTTTCACATCCACGCCGTGAACGCCGGGGATCGCAAGCGTTTCATCGAAGATTTTCTTCACCGGCCCGGCCAGGGCCTTCACATCCGTGCCCTCAATGAACTTTGCAATAATATAGTGCTTCATAGGCTCCCCCTCAGCGCCGGCCGATTTCGGTGTCGTCTAAAGTGGTTTTGCTGTTGTCCTTGATATAGTCGATGATCTCGTCCAGATAACCGAAGGCCAGGCCCACATAGCTGTCCGCCGCGCCGTAGTAGACGGCGATCCTGCCGGTTTCCGGGTCATGGAGGGTGGCGCAGGGGAAGGTGACGTTGGGCACGAAGCCGCGCTCCTCAAACCATTCCTCGGGGGTCAGCAGGTAATTCTGGCAGCGGTACTTCACCTTGGAGGGCTCATCAATGTCCAGGATGGCCCCGCCGATGGAGTACACATAGCCGTTGCAGGTCTGTGTCACGCCGTGATAGAACAGGAGCCACCCTTCGCTGGTCTCGATCGGCGCCGCGCCGCCGCCGATTTTCAGGCCCTCCCACCAATTATTCCCCCGGGCCATCACATGGCGGTGCTTGCCCCAGAACACCATATCCGGGCTTTCGCTGATGAAAATGTCGCCGAAGGGGGTATGGCCGCTGTCGGAGGGACGGCTCATCATCATGAAGTTGCCATGCACCTTGCGGGGAAACAGCACCGCGTTTCGGTTGAAGGGCAGGAAGGGATTCTCGATGCGGACAAAGCGCTGAAAGTCCTTTGTCTTTGCCACGCCAATGGCCGCGCCGTAAAAATCCTGGCACCAGATGATGTAGTAGGTATCCTCCACCTTCACCAGGCGCGGGTCGTAAGCGTAAATGGGCATGAAGGGCTTGCCCGCTTCATCCACAAAGGGGATCTTGTCGGGCTCAAAATCCCAATGAACGGCGTCTTTGCTCCAGCCCAGATAGATATAGGGCACGCCGTTGGTCTGCTCGCCCCGGAACACGCCCACGAATTTTCCTTCGTAGGGCATCACCGCGGAATTGAAAATGCGCGCAACGCCGGGCAGGGGATTGCGCCCGATGATGGGATTATCCTGATAGCGCCAGAGGGGGCTGTTGATGTGTCCTGCGGGCTTTTCCTGCCAGGGAACGTTCGGCAGGGCGGGGGCGATCATCCGATACTTGCTCATGTCGGTCTTTCCTTTCTGTATGCGATTGTTTTATTCAGCCAGGCCAGGCAGATCCAATTCCGCAAGCGTTGCCGGCAGGCGTAGGTCGTTTTGCTCATACGGGTTCGCCAGCATCATACAGCGCATGCCCGCCAGATGCGCGCCTTCCTGCCCCGCCGGGGTGTTTTCCACCACCAGGCATTCCTTCGTGGGCATTTTCAGCTTCCGGGCGGCGGCGATGAACACTTCCGGGTCGGGCTTCCCCTTTTCGATCTGCGTACCGTCCACCACCGCGTCGAACCAATGGTCGATCCGAAGCTGCCTGAGGATGCAGCCCGCGTTTTCGCTGGAGGAAGCCACAGCCGTTTTCACGTTTTTATTTTTCAGCGAAATCACCGTTTCCAGCGCCCCGGGCAGGATGCTTTCCTGATCGAGCTTATCGATCAGCTCGTTGAACAGGTCGTTTTTCCTTACGCTCAGCGCCCACATTTCCTGTGCGGTATAAGCCCGATCCCGGTTTTGCAGCAGGACCCTGATGCTGTCCATGCGCTTCATGCCCACCATTTTCAGGTAAAAATCCGGCTGCAAAGCGATGCCCTGCTCCACGGCCAGCTGGGTCCAAGCCCGGTAATGGCATTCGTCCGTGCAAACCAGAACGCCGTCCAGGTTGAAGATCACGGCTTGAATCAAGGCGCTTCTCCTCTCTGCTGTCTTTTATCAAACTGAAATCCCGTAACGTTTATCCCGGTTTTCATATCATTCATACCATGATGGTCGGCGTCTTTCCCTTACGGGAGCCGCCGGCACGCGCCACGGCTTCGCCCGTGCGCTCATCCTTATTATACCATTTTTTCCCGTCCTTGTACAGCAGAAAAAAAGCGCCTGTCCCCGCGCGGCAGGCGTTCAAATCACGCTGCGACGGCTTACCAGCACTCGTTTTTCATGCTGCCGTCCCGGTAGGTTTCCTCATAGGGGGCCGCGGATGCTTCCTCTGTCCTGTCCGCCCAGTCCCGTTCTTTCTCCGCGGCGCTTTTCATATCGGATACAGGCTTTCCGGCGGGCCTTTTCCCCGCGGTTGTTTTCTGCGGCGCGGCTTCTTCCTTCTCCTTTGGCATCGTCGCTCACTCCCCGAAGAGCTGGGTGGAAAAATAGCGCTCAGCGGTGTCCGGCAGCACGGTGACAACGGTTTTCCCCGGCCCCAGCTTTTTGGCCAGCTTCAGGGCCGCGGCCACGTTGGTGCCGCTGGAAATGCCGCACATCAGCCCTTCTTCCCGCGCCAGGCGGCGGGCGGTTTCCAGGGCTTCGGCGTCGGTGGTCACGCAGATCGCGTCGTAAATATCCCGGTTCAGGATGGGCGGGATAATGCCGTCGCCGATGCCCATCTGGATGTGGGTGCCGATGGTGCCGCCGGCTAATATGGCGGCGTTTTCCGGTTCCACAGCCCAAATTTCGATGCCGGGATTCTTTTCTTTCAGCACTTCACCGATGCCCGTCAGGGTGCCGCCGGTGCCGATGCCGCTGCAATAGCCGTGAATCGGGCCGTTGACCTGGCTCAAAATCTCCTGCGCCGTGTAATTGCGCTGCGCCAAAGTATTGTTGGGGTTCTCAAACTGCTGGGGAACAAACACCTTGGGGTTCTTTTTCTTCATGCTCAGCGCGGCCTGCAGGCATTCCTCGATGCACTTGCCGATGTCCCCCGCGTCGTGAATCAGCTTCACGTCCGCCCCGTAATGGCGCACCAGCTTGCGCCTCTCTTCGCTCACGGAGTCCGGCATGATGATAATCGTGCGATAGCCCCGCACCGCGCCGACCAGCGCCAGGCCGATGCCCTGATTGCCGCTGGTGGGCTCTACGATGATGGAATCTTTGTCGATCAGCCCTTCCTTTTCCGCCTGGTTGATCATATTCAGGGCTGTGCGGGTCTTGATGGAGCCGCCAACATTCAGCGCTTCCACCTTCACGAGCACCTCCGCGCTGCCTGCTTCCGGCAGGCGGTTCAGCCGAACCATGGGCGTGCCTCCCACAGCGTCCAAAATGCTGTCGTAAACCAAATGACAATCCTCCTCACGCAAAGTAGCGGCCCTTATTATAACAGCCCTGCCTTCCGGTGTCAATTCAGTTTTTCTGCCCCCATTGTACAGGAAAAACCGCCTCCGGACAAGGGGCATATCCAGCCCGGTTTCTGCCGCGGCAATTCAGCGAAGGCGCGTAAAACAGAACCAAAACATGAAAGACCTCCTGGTCCTCATACACCAGGAGGTCTTCCATGGACACCCGCAAAAGCCGGGCCAGGGCCAGCAGGTTGTCCACCGTGGGCAGGCACTCGCCGTGCTGCCACTTGTAAATGGCCTGCGGGTACTCAAACCCGAAATAGGTTTGCAGGTCCCGCACGGTCAGCCCGGCCTGGCGCCGGTGCCGCTCAATGCTGCGGCCCGTGCCAGCCAGGTCGATGACCGGAAACGCGGTCTGTGTATTCATCGAACCATCCTTTCTCGCACACGCATCCTTTTCTCAAGTCGGGACACAAAATGCGTCCTCTGGGGATAGTATACAGCAGGAACAGAATGAAAATTGAAAAGTCATTCCGAATATCAAGACGGTTCATGCAAGCGGTGAAACAGGTGTAATTATATTAAAAGGCAGCCGCTTTGTCAATCCGTTTTGTCCAAATATGGATTAAACTGCTGGTTGAATGACAAAGGGCCTTTCTTTATGCTATCCTATTTCACGGAGAAACATGAAAAGGAGTGAAGGAGAAATGACCCGCATGATTCCCTACGGCAAGATGTCGAAAAGAGAAAAGAAGGCTTACAATGAAAAGCGCCGCGTCGTCTGGGGGTTCAGCCCGGTGACGCGAAAAAAGGGAAACGCGAAAGCGTACAGCCGGAAAAAGGCGCGGAAATGGGAGGATGGCATCCCGTTGACCGCGCTTTTTCTTATTGTTTATCCTGCCGAAAATGTTTTCCGGCCTGCTGTAAAGGATCATCCGGCCTGATTTCAAACCACCGGTTGAATGACAAAGGCGTATCCCTGTGCTATCCTATGGCCATCGGCAGGGGAAACCCCCTGATCGAAGAAGTCCGGCAGAAAAACCGACTTCGGGCATGCACCTCCGTCGGCAGGAGATCAGGCGCACACAGCAGCGCTGTCAGGCGGCAATCAGGAACCGGCAAGCCCATGTCTTCCGATTCCGGGCCGTGAGGCACCCATCACCCATAGTCAACCGTTCCGTCCGGGAGGTGGAACACGATGGCGGGTGTCGGCAGCAAACGACGATCTTAGCTGAATTGCACTTTTGATGATTTTATCATCGCGTCTGTCTGCTTCAATTGCATGTCATGGACGCCCGCCACGGCCGGCGTGCCGACCGGGGAAACCGGGAAAGCAAAACGCAAATCGACTGGCTGAACCGAGCGCGGTAACGGAATGGGAACGCCCGGCAGCAGCGGCACAGGACGCAAACAGGCGAAGCGCGGCTTGGTTTACAAGGCCCCCGGAACGCCATTTCTGCCAGCTTTCCTGTGGAAACAGGGAAAGGGAGCATCGCCTCCCCCCCCTTCCACAGGAGAGAAAAAATTCAACCACGGGTTGAATGACAAACCGGAAAAACCGTGGTATCCTGAGCGCATGATCAGGGAAACCCCCGATCCAGAGCACCTTGACAACTGAACAGCTATCAGGAAAAGCGATCAGCAGGAAAGCAAACACTTTCCTGTTTATGAAGCCAAGCCAGAGAACCGGCTTCAGATGAACAAAGGTATTCCCTGTGGGTATAGGCGCACACAGCAGCGCTTGTCAGTATCGCTTAAAACGAAGGAATTTGCAACCAGGGGCAAGAAAACCCCAGGCCGTGAAGCGCTCGTTTCCCCACGACCATAACCGTTCCGAAAGGAGGCGCGGTCACCGGTGGGTTAGACTGACAGGTCAATCTATTTTTCAATAACGATAAAGATAAACAACAGCGTCTGTAAGCAGTGCCCATATTTTTGACCGGCGTTCATCAGGGCGTCCGTCACGACCGGCGTGAAAAGCGCGGCGGCGGAACAGCGGAAGAACAAGCTCCATGGCCTGACCGGAAGGTACGGAACGGGAACGGAAGGCAGGCGCGTGAAAGACGCAGCATGGGGCGAGGGACGCCAAAGAACCAATGCGGCGCGGATCATTCTCTGGTATGAGAGGGATTAGGGATTACGGAAACTGACCCTACCCCTAATCCCTAATCCCTGAAATCCCCGAAACGGGGAGGACACAGGAACAGTCATCAAGGAAGGAACGCGGGGGCGATGACGGCCCCCGGCAGGAAAACGGCGAACGGTACGGGCGGCTGAAATGCCCCCGGCGTCCGGCGCGGCCTCATAGCACAGGCGGCGCGGCCCTTCCTGCCCCGGCTTTCGGATACGGCGAAAAGGCCGAAAGCGCGGTGGTTCCGGCGCTGCAGGAACGCCCCCGCAGGGCAGTCCGGGGAGGATGGAGAGAGGATCGATTGTATCCCCAGATGGCGGACCTTATGTCCTCGCGGCGGCTGAAATGTCGTCAGCAAGGAGGAAAGGAGGAAAAACGATATGAGCTATCTTGAAAGCTTGAAAACTGAGGCGAACTACACCCGCACCCTGAACGGCGCGAAAACCCACGGCAGCACCGGCGACGCCTGCCTGGACTTCTTCGCCGTGGCGGGCGGCATGCGCTACCGCCGGCGGAACGACCAGATCAATCTGTTCGACCGGGCGTACATCGAGACCCCGGAGCTGGCGGCGAAGCTGCTGTTTCACCTGCGGGACATCCGCGGCGGCATGGGCGAAAGGACGCTGTTCCGCACCCTGTTTCGCCACGTGGCCTTTGCCTGGCCCGAAACCGCGAAAAAGAATGTCAAGTACATCGCGGAGTTTGGCCGCTGGGACGACCTGCTGTGCCTGCTGGGCACCCCCGCCGAGGAAGAGGCGGTCCGGGTGATCAAGCTGCAGCTGGCCGACGACATGGCCGCGCTGAAGAAGCGTGTGCTGGGCGACGAGGAAGCGCACATTTCCCTGCTGACGAAATGGCTGCCTTCGGACAACACGTCCAGCCCCAAGACCTGTTCCATCGCCAGGAAGCTGATGAAAGCCCTGGGCATGGACAGCCAGGAATACCGCGCCATGCTGACCGGCCTCCGCGCGCGTATTGGTCTGGTGGAACGGAGTCTTACCAGGAAGCAGCCCGAAAAGGTAAACTATGAAGCCGTGCCCGCCCAGGCCATGCTGAAATACCGCTGCGCCTTCGCCGGCAAAGACGGCGGACGGTTCAGCAGCTTCCTGGGGGAAGTAAAAAACGGGAAGAAGCGCATCCACACGGACACGCTGTTCCCCTATGAAGTGCTGCGGCCCTTCTTCAACGGCGGCTTCTGGAGCGTCACCGACCCCAAGGGCATGGCCGCACTAGAACAGCTGTGGAACCATCTGCCCGGCGAGATCGGAAGCGCAAACGCCATCAGCGTGGTGGATACGTCCGGGTCCATGTACTGCTCCTGCGGCCCGCTGAAGCCCGCGCTCATTTCCCAGGCCATGGGCCTGTACTGCGCCGAGCGGTGTGAAGGTGTATTCCACAACCACCTGATCACCTTCGAGAGCACGCCCCATCTGGTGGAAATCAAGGGCAGCACCCTGCGGGACAAGCTGCGCTACATCGGCTCCCTGCCCTGGGGCGGCAGCACCAACCTGGAAGGCGTGTTCGACCTGATCCTGCGCACGGCGTTAAACGCCCGCGCGAAGCAGGAGGAAATGCCCGCTGTGGTCTATATCTTCTCCGATATGGAGTTCAACCAGGCTGTGCGCGATCCCAACAAGACCGTGTATGAAGCCTGCAAGGAGAAGTTTGAGGCACACGGCTACCGGATGCCGGCCGTGGTGTTCCACAACGTGAACAGCTGGCAGATGCAGGCCCCCGTCACCGCCCACACGAAGGGCACGGCCCTGCAGAGCGGCGCGAGCACCCACGCCCTCAAAGAAAAGTTTGACGGCAACATCACCCCCATGGACCACATGCTGCGGGTGCTGAACGGAGAAAGATACAGCATGATCCATGCCTGACCCTTCCCTGCCGACCAGACTTCCCACTGATGGGGAGGTCTTTTTTTGTTAGGACGGATATGCGCATCCCAAACTGTCTGCCTGAACGGCTGCCTCTATACAAACAGATCGATGGCTGTGTTTTCTTTCCCTTTTTTGGACAGGCTTTCCACGCCGACATATCTGAACCGGCCGAATCCGCGCACGGAGATCACGTCGTTTGGCTTCGGGGTGTATCCGGGGCTTTCGCAGAGCCTGCCGGACACGAAGATTTTTCCGGCGGGAAACAGGGCCTGGGCGTCCCCCCGGCTCATTTTATATACGTGCGCCACCAGCGCGTCCACCCGCTGGGAGGCGACCTGCACCAGCATCCGCTTTGTTTCATACAGCGCGCCTTCCGGCAGCTCCGCCATCAGCGCGCAGGACAGGGAGGTGTGCCGCGCCTGGACAAAATGCTCCATAATATAGGGGGCAGCGCGCTCCTCGCAGAACAAATACGCGCTTTCCTTCCGCACCGCGATGTCGCCCAGCAGTTCCCGCTCCATGCCCAGCGCCATGAGGGCGCCCAGGTAATCCCGGTGGGTCAGGGGCTCTGCGAACTTCGCGCTCAAAGGGGCGATGCGCAGGATGGCGATGGGAAAAGGCTGCTCGTAGCCGCACAAAGCCTCGCTGCCGAAACGCAGCATCTGCCGTTCGCATCCTTCCGCCCCGCCGAACAGCGTCCAGGGCACAGGCGGCAGGGAGGGCAGCAGCGCCATGAAATCAGACCGTCCCGCCAGATCCAGAAAATGGGTAAAGCAATAGGTGCCCTGGCTGTAGCTGCGGTTGGCCAGCTCCGTCAGCCGTTTTTTGAATGCGTCTTCCACGCCCTCTCCCTCCTTTTATTTCATTATAACATTGCAGCGCAGCCGAAGCAACACGAACGCCTCTTGCGTTCCCAGGTTTTTATGCTACAATGGTCATTGCAGATAAGGAGGGCGGGAAGATGGAAATTTGGGATTTATACGATGAAAACAGGAACCTGACCGGAGAAACCGCGGTGCGCGGAAACCGGGTGCCAAAGGGCCGGTATCACCTGGTGGTGGAAGCGCTGTTTATCAACAGCAAGGGAGAAACCCTTCTGCAGCGCCGCGCGAAGGACAAGGACCCCATGCCGGACATCTGGTCGGTGGTGGGCGGTTCCGCCGTGGCGGGAGAGGACAGCGCGGCGGCCTGCATCCGGGAAACAGAAGAGGAGATGGGCTTCACGCCCGATATGGCGCGGGGGCGGATCCTGTTTTCAGAGAGAAGGGAGCGCCCGGACCGGGGCTTTTTCCGGGATGTATGGCTCTTCCGCCAGGATGTGCCCATCGAAAGCATGCGCTGGCAGCCGGAGGAGGTGCAGGACGGCATGTGGATCCTGCCGGAAAAGATCGGCGCCGACCCGGCGCTTTGGCGGCAGCTGTGCGAACTGTATTTCTGGGAGAAGGTCTACCCTTACCTGTGCCTGGAAAGCATGCGCGTCCGCATCCCCAAAGGCGTATACCGGCATTACAAGGGCAACCGTTATGAGGTGCTGGATCTGGCGCTTCACTCCGAAACCCTGGAGCCCATGGTGATCTACCGCGCCCTGTACGGTCCGGGGGAAATCTGGACGCGGCCCGCCTCCATGTGGAGCGAGGCCGTCACCCTCCCCGACGGCAGCCAAACGAAGCGCTTCGCTGCGGAAACGTAAAGCGCGCTTGATATTTCCCGGCAGGGGATGTATAATAGGGCGAAACAAAGGGTACATGATCTGAAGGAGGAATGATCCCGCTATGCAGCATTTTGATGAACAATACGTGGTGAGCGCGTTTCAGGCGCTGCTTGCCATTGACAGCACCACCGGCCAGTTCCGCCAGGTGCAGGACTGGACGGTTGAGGAAATCAAGCGCCTGGGCTATGTGCCCCAGGTGACGCACAAGGGCGGCGTGATCGTAGACCTGGGCGGCGAGGGAGACCCCCTGGTCATTTCCGCGCACCTGGACGACATCGGCCTGATGGTGCGCAGGATCAACCCGGACGGCACGCTGAACGTATGCAGCGTAGGCGGCCTGTATCCCTTCTACTGCGTCACCGAAAACGTGCGCGTGTACGCGGGCAGCGGAGAGGTGTACACCGGCACCGTCTGCCGCACGCCGAACTCCGTGCATGTCACCGAGGAAGAGCTGCGCGCCTCTCTGGGCGATTTCCGAAAGAACGTGTGCATCGTGCTGGATATGCCCGTGAAAACGGCGGAGGATACCCGGAAGCTGGGCATCGAAACCGGCGACATGATCGCCCTGGAGCCCCGCTTCACCATGAGCAACGGCTATATCAAGAGCCGCTTCGTGGACGACAAAGCCTGTGTGGCCGTGCTGCTGAACGTGATGAAGGCCCTGAAGGAAAACGGCGTCACCCTCAGGCGCAAGGTATACGCCTATTTCGCCTGCTATGAGGAGATCGGCCACGGAACCACCTTTCTGCCCGCCGACTCGAAGGACTATCTGGCCCTGGACATCGCGCCCACCGGCCCGGACCAGAACTCTGAAGAGCATCTGGTTTCTATTTTCTGCAAGGACAGCCGCTTCCCCTATCATTATGAAATGACCGCCGAGCTGCGGGAATGCGCGAAGAAAGCGGGCGTCGGCTATGTGATGGATGTGTTCACCCCCCACTACGGCACCGACGGCGACGCTTCCGTGCTGGCGGGCTACGATATCCGCCACGCCGCCATCGGCCCCGGCACTTCCAACAGCCACGGCTACGAGCGCACCCATATCGACGGCCTGCGCAATACCTACGCCCTGACGATGGCGTATATTGTCTGAACCGCCAAATAAGCGAATGCTTTTCCCGAGCGAACATGTGATCGTTCGGGATTTTGTTTCTTTTTTGTATATTTTTATGGAAATTGGCCAAAAACCGTCAAATGGAATTGACAAAAACCGAAACTTATGCTTCAATACAAATATACACGCATATACGTTTATGCATTTTCATTATTTAAGGAGGAACCGAATCATGAAGAAACTGCTGGCTTTAGCGCTGGCGCTGGCCCTGGCGATGTCCTTCGCCGTCAGCGTGAACGCGGAAGGGGCTAAAGTGCTGCACTTTGGCCAAATCAACCCCAAGGTGGGCTATGATCCCCAGACCAACACCAATTCCCGCGCCACCACCATCGAAGAGTGCGTGGTGGAGGGCCTGTATTTCTGGAACGACCAGAACGTGGAAATCCCCGTGCTGGCCGAAGACTTCCCCTCCATCTCCGACGACGGCCTGGTGTACACCTTCACCCTGCGCAAGGGCGTATACTTCTCCAACGGCACGGAGCTGACCTCCAAGGACGTGAAATACACCTTCGAGCGCATGTTCACCCCCGCCACCGGGGCCCTGAGCACCTACATGTACAACATGATCGCCGGCGCCAAGGAAATGCTGGCGGGCGAAGCCACCGAGCTGGCCGGCTTTGAAATCGTGGATGACTACACCTTCAAGATCACCCTGACCGCGCCCTTCTCCTGCTTCACCAAGAACCTGGGCATCGTCTACGCCGCCATCTTCCCCGCTGACGCCTGTGAAGCCGCGGGCAGCGACTGGGGCATCGGCACCCTGATCGGCACCGGCCCCTATGTGCTGGGCGAGCACGACAACAGCTCCGTCACCCTGACCAAAAACGCCAACTACTGGGGCAGCGAACCCCACTTCGATGAAATCATCGTGACCCTGTACGACGATGAGAACACCAAGCTGCTGGCCTTTGAAAACGGCGACCTCGACCTGTGCCAGGTGCCTACCAACCTGTATCTCCAGTATCAGGGCACGCCCACCGCTGACAAGTTCCACATCTATTACCCCCTGGGCACCGTGTTCCTGAGCATCAACCTGTCCGAAGAATACAACGGCCAGCCCAACCCCCTGGCGGATGTGAAGGTCCGCGAAGCCATCTCCATGGCCATCGACCGTGAAACCCTGGTGGAATTCATCGACAACGGCCTGGGCACCGTGGCCACCGGCACCGTGAACCCCGCCCAGCTGGGCTTTGTGGCCCGCGAGCCCTACACCTTTGATCCCGAAGCCGCCAAGGCCCTGCTGGCCGAAGCCGGTTATCCCGACGGCGTGAGCTTCACCGCCCAGATCCGTTCCACGGACCAGCCCGACATGGTGCAGATCCAGAGCGACCTGGCCCTGGCCGGTATCGACATGAAGCTGGAGCTGGTGGACGCCGCTACCTGGACCTCCCTGCGCAACGCCGGCAACGCCTCCTGCGAATGGATGGGCTGGTTCCCGCTGTACGCGGACCCTGACAACAACATCTATTCCTACTTCCATTCCACCAACGCCGTCGGCAAGTCCGTGTTCTACAACAACCCGGAATTCGACGCCCTGATGGACGCCGCCCGCCTGTCCACCGACGACGCGGAACGCGCCAAGCTGTATGAGCAGGCCGACGAAATCATGTCCCGCCAGGACTACGCCTGCATCCCCCTGTACTATCCCAACTATGTGTTCGCCGCCCAGGATTACATCACCAACTTCACCGTGGGCAACCTGATCTATCAGATCTGCTACGACGTGGACTTCGACATGGACCTGTATAACGCGAAGTAATTCCATCATGCGAAACGGCGGCTCCGGATTTCCTTTGGAAGCCGGAGCCGCTTCGTTATGAGGTATAGAGCCACCTCTTCGTACCAAGCCGCGAAAACAAAGGCAGAACGGAAACAATGCATCCTGCCGTTCTTCAAAAAGGGGGCCCCCTGATGTCCCGATACGTGGTCGGCCGCGTGTTGCAGGCGGTCGGCGTGATGCTGGCGATCTCGCTCATCACGTTTTTCATTCTGAACGTTATCCCCGGCGACCCTGTGCAGCTGATGATGGGCGAGTTCGCCACGCCGGAGTCCATCGCGCAGGTTCGCGCCCAGATGGGGCTGGACCAGCCCATCGTGAACCAATACTTCAACTGGCTGCGCAATATGCTGCGCGGCGATTTCGGCACGTCCTATTTTCAGCACCGCCCGGTGCTGGACATGCTGCTCAATTCCTTCGGATATACGGCGCGGCTGGCGGTGTTCGCCTACATCCTGGCCCTGGTGGTCGGGCTGACCTTCGGCATCCTCGCCGCCGTGTTTCATAATAAAGTGATCGACCGGGTGCTGATGACGCTTTCCATCGCGGGGGTGTCCGCGCCGAACTTCTGGGTGGCCATCATCTTACAGATTTATTTCGGCCTGACGCTCAAATGGTTCCCCATTTCCGGGGCCAAGGACTGGCATTATTACGTCCTTCCCGCCATCGCGCTGGGCACGCGCTACGCCGCGTCCATTTCCCGCATCACCCGCACCAGCATGCTGGAGGTGACGAAGCAGGACTACATGCGCACCGCCTCGGCCAAGGGCGTGCACGGATGGATGCTGGTGATGAAGCACGCTTTCCGAAACGCCCTGATCCCCGTGGTCACCGTGGCGGGTACAGACCTTGGCAACATCCTTACCGGCTCCATGCTGATCGAAACCGTGTTCACCATTGACGGCATCGGCAAGCTGATGGTGGACGCCATCAACCAGCGGGACCTGCCGCTGGTGCAGGGGGGCGTGATGTATATCGCGATGGTGTGCGTGATGATCTACCTCCTGGTGGATATGCTCTACGCGGTCATTGACCCCAGGATCCGTTTGGGAGGAGGCGCCGAGTGATGAAAAAGAAGCAGAAAAACCAATACCGCTCCTATTACCAGGTCAGCTGGGACATTCTGCGGAAGAATTACGTGGCCATGTTCTGCCTGGCCATCATCCTGGCGCTGGCCGTCATCGCCGTCTTCGCGCCTTACCTGACGCCCTATGAGCCGAATATCACCAAGCCGCGGGACCGCTTCCAGAGCCCCAACGGCGCCCACCTGCTGGGCACCGACCAGTACGGCCGCGATATCCTGACGCGCATCTTCTACGGCTGCCGCATTTCCCTTTCCGTGGGCCTGATCTCCCAGCTCATCGCCTCGCTGCTGGGGTACTTCATCGGGGTGTGCGCCGGGTATTTCGGCGGGAAAGCGGACCATGTACTCTCCTTTATCATCCAGGTGTTTTCCTCCTTTCCCTTCCTGCTCTTCGCCATCGCGGTGATGTTCATTTTAGGGCCGGGGCTGATGAACCTGTATATCGCCCTGGGCCTGCTGGGCTGGACCTCTACCGCCCGCCTCGTGCGCGGCGAGGTGCTGCGCATCAAGAACAGCGAATACATCCAAGCCTGCGTGGTGGGCGGCGGCTCGCCCCTCAGGGTCATCATGCGCCACCTGCTGCCCAACTGCGTGCCGATCCTGATCATCACCATCACCCTGGGCATTCCCAACGCCATCCTGTCCGAAGCGTCGCTGAGCTATCTGGGTCTGGGCGTGTCCCCGCCCACGGCGTCCTGGGGCTCCATGATTTCGGAGGCGCAGCCCTTCATCCGGGGCTACACCTATTACAGCCTGTTCCCCGGCCTGGCCATCATCATCACGGTGCTGTCCTTCAACCTGCTGGGGGACGGCCTGCGGGACGCGCTGGATCCAAAGCTGCGCAGCTGAAAGGAGAAAAAGCATGCAAGAGAACATTCTGGAAGTGCGCGACCTGAGCATGAGCTTTTTCAACCAGCACGGCGAGCTGCCCGCGGTGAACCATGTCAGCTTCAGCGTGGAAAAGGGAAAGACCCTGGGCATCGTGGGCGAATCCGGCTGCGGCAAATCCATGACCAGCCTGTGCGTGATGGGCCTGTATCCCCGGCCCCAGGGCAGGATCGTGGGGGGCTCCATCCTGTTTCAGGGCAGGGATCTGACCAGGCTGAAGCCCCGGGAGCTGCATAAGATCCGCGGCAAAGGCATCGCCATGATTTTCCAGGAGCCCATGACCAGCCTGAACCCGGTGCTCACCATCGGCGACCAGATCACGGAAACCATCCTGCTCCATGAAAAGGTGGGCAAAAAAGAAGCAAAGAAGCGGGCGCTGGATATGATCTCCATGGTGGGCATCCCCATGCCCGAAAAGGTTTTCGCCTCCTGCCCGCACCAGCTGTCCGGCGGCATGCGCCAGCGCGCCATGATCGCCATGGCGCTGTCCTGCAGCCCGGAGCTGCTCATCTGCGATGAACCCACCACCGCCCTGGACGTGACGGTGCAGAGCCAGATTCTGTCCCTCATCAACAGGATGAAGGACAGGACGGGGGCCTCCGTCATGCTGATCACCCACGATATGGGCGTCATCAATGAAATGGCGGACACCGTGATCGTGATGTACGCGGGCCAGATCGTGGAACAGGCGGAGACCGGCGAGCTCTTCGCCCATCCCACCCACCCCTATACCCTGGGCCTCATTCAGTCCATTCCCCCCCTGGACCGGGAGGTGGAGGAGCTGAACGTGATCCCCGGCTCGGTGCCCATGCTGTACGAACTGCCGGAGGGCTGCCTGTTTTCCCCGCGCTGCCCTTACGCCACCGAGCGCTGCCGCCGTGAACGGCCGGATGTGACGCGCGCGTCGGAAAACCACTTCGTGCGCTGCTTCCGCCATATGCCGGGATGGGAGGGGGATTGACATGGCAGAACCGTTGCTCCGCGTGACCGATTTAAAGAAATATTACAGCCTGAAAACCGGCAAGCTCCTGGGCGGGAAAACCACCGTGAAGGCCGTGGACGGCATCAGCTTCGACCTGCAGGCCGGGCAGACCCTGGGCATCGTGGGCGAAAGCGGCTGCGGCAAATCCACCATGGGCAAAGCCGTCATCCGCCTCGTCGAGCCCACCTCCGGCAAGGTCTATCTGGACGGCGAGGACTTCACCGCCCTGAACGGCCGGCATCTCAAGCAAGCGCGCAGGAAGGTCAAGCTGATTTTCCAGGATCCCTTCGCCTCCCTGAACCCCCGCATGACGGTGAAGGACATCATCGGCGAAAACATCGACATCGACCACACCTACGCCACCAAAGCGGAGCGCGACGACCGCATCCGCGAGGTGATGGAGCAGTCCGGCCTGAACCTGGATTACATGGAGCGCTATCCCCATGAGTTTTCCGGCGGCCAGCGCCAGCGCATCGGCATCGCCCGGGCCATCGTGCTGCCGCCGAAGCTGATCATCTGCGACGAGCCGGTGTCCGCCCTGGACGTGTCCATCCAGGCCAAGATCATCAACCTGCTCAAGGAACTGCAAAAGAGCATGAACCTGAGCTACATCTTCATTTCCCACGACCTGTCGGTGGTGAAGCACATCTCCGACCGCGTTGGCGTGATGTACCTGGGCCACATGATGGAAATCGCGGACAAGCGCAGCCTGTATGCGAACCCCCTGAACCCCTATACCCAAGCCCTGATTTCCGCCATTCCCAAAATGCCCGGCGAAAAGAAGCGCGGCAAAATCGAGCTGGCGGGCGACATCCCCAGCCCGGCCAACCCGCCCTCCGGCTGCTGCTTCCACACCCGCTGCCCCTACGCCAAGCCCATTTGCAGCCAGGAGCGCCCGTCCCTTCGTCCGGTGGACGGGGACCACTGGTGCGCCTGCCATCTGATCCGTCCCTGACGCCTTTCCGCCGGATTGCAAGCCTGTATGCCGCCATCCCCAAAGGCGATGATTTCGGGCATACGGGCGTCAGCCTGAAACAAGGAAAAAGGAACAGCTGCCGCCGGGCGTTGGAAACGCCCCGCTGGCGGAATCATCATACGCAAGGAGCGCTGAATGCATGAACATCTATATTGCCCTGTTTCTCTTTTCCTTTATCATCCTTTTATATTGGGTCATCTCGGAGCTGTTCACTTTTTTCTTTCGTTTGACGGGGCTGCCGGCTGAGCGGGCCCGTTTTCAGGTGCTCTCGCTGCTGACCGGCACGGGCTTTACCACCAGGGAGAGCGAGATGATCCTGGGTTCCCGCCGCCGCCGCCGTCTTGCGCGCGTTACCATGCTGTTCGGTTACGTGTTTAATATCACCATTGTTTCCGCGTTCATCAATGTGTTTATAACCATGAAGCTCATCACTTTTGAGCGGCGCTATAGCGGCCTTCTGATCCCCATGGGCACAATCGCCCTGATTTTCATTTTAATACGCATGCCAAAGATCCACGTCTGGGCCGAGAGGTGCCTACGGCGTCTGGTGGACCGCGTTTTGGATCGGCAGGAAACCTTCAACGCCGTGCTGCTGCTGGACTATATCGGCGCCGAATCCATTGCCCAGGTAACGCTCCGCCATATTCCGGAGGAATACCAGGGCTTGACCCTTGCCCAGACCCGGCTGCGGGCGGAGACCGGCATTCTGGTCATGCTGGTGGAACACCGGGGAGCGAAACCGATCCCCGCACAGGCGGATACAGTGTTTGAAATCGGTGACAAGCTGACCGTTTTCGGGAAATACAATATGATCTGCAAAACATTCCATGCCCGGGAGCATTTTGCGGATGACTGAAACACCGGCCTGTATCCAAGCAGCATTGCCACGGCAGTATTCAGGGCGGTTATGAAATTGATCCCGACTGTAAAGGAGAAGCTTCTTTATGCAGCGTAATTACCGCAGTACCATCACGGCCTGCTATCTCGGAATCATCACCCAGGCAATCTCAGCCAATTACGCCCCGCTGCTGTTTCTGACTTTTCGTGGGGAGTTCGGCCTCAGCCTGGAGCAGGTCGCCCTGATCCCCACGCTGTTTTACTTTACGCAGCTGCTGGTAGATCTGGCTTCCGCCAAATTCGTGGACAAAATCGGATACCGGCCCTGTATACTGGCGTCGGAAGTGTTCTCCGCCGTCGGAATCGTGGGCCTGGCCTTCGTGCCCGGCCTGTTCAAAAACCCCTTTGCCGGTATCCTGATCTGCGTGGTGGTTTATGCAATAGGCAGCGGCCTGATCGAAGTGCTGGTGAGCCCCATTGTTGAGGCTTGTCCCAGCGAGAATAAGGCCGCCGCCATGAGCCTGATGCATTCCTTCTACTGCTGGGGCGTTGTGGCCGTCATTCTGGGTTCCACCCTGTTTTTTACCCTGTTTGGCATTGGAAACTGGAGGATCCTGGCCTGTCTGTGGGCGCTGGTGCCCATCGCCGCCATCTGTTTTTTCTCTGTCTGCCCCATCGGGCATACGGTGGAGGAAGGTGAGGGCATGGGCATCAGCCAGTTGCTGCGCCTTCCTCTGTTCTGGGTGCTGTGCCTGCTGATGGTATGCGCCGGGTCTGCGGAGCTCTCCATGGCGCAGTGGGCATCCGCTTTCACGGAATCCGCCCTGGGCGTATCGAAGACTGTCGGCGATCTTGCGGGCCCCTGTCTGTTCGCAGTGCTCATGGGCGCGGCCCGCGTGATGTACAGCCGCATGAACGCCAAGACGGACCTGACGCGTTTCATGCTGTACAGCAGCGCGCTGTGCGTGGCCTGTTATCTGCTGGCGTCCCTGGCAGTATCGCCCATCCTGGGTCTGGTTGGCTGCGCCCTGTGCGGGTTCTCCGTGGGCATCATGTGGCCTGGCGCCATCAGCATTTCCGCCAAGGCATGTCCCAAGGGCGGCACGGCGATGTTTGCCCTGCTGGCCTTGGCCGGAGATGCCGGCGGCTCCTTGGGGCCTTCCCTGGTGGGCAAAGTATCCGGCCTGATGGGGGATAACCTGAAGCTGGGCTTGCTGGCGGCGATCGTTTTTCCCGTACTGATGATCACCGGCCTGCTGAAGCTGCGAAGAAAAACAGCAGCGTGAAAACATATAGCATGGTGAGGTGCTTGAAACATGCTGAATGAAGTGCTGAAAAAGACCATTGTCGACTTCTTTTTGGAGCGGGCAAAAGAGTACCCCGATCAAACGGCCGTGATGGATGTGCGCGGCGCTTATACTTACGGCCAGCTGAATTGGCGCAGCGCGCTGCTGGCGGGGAAGCTGCTCGATACCTGCAAAAGCCTGGGCACGGATGTCAAAGCGGCTTCCTCCGAAGGAAAAAGCGGCCCGAGAATTGCCGTGCTCCTGCCGCGAACCCGGGAATACCTGGTGGCTTTTCTTGCCGTGATCCGCGCCGGATGCGCCGTGATCCCTTTGGATTCAGATTATCCGAAGGAAAGGATACAAACCATTCAGCAGGACGCGGACTGCCTGCTCTTTATCACAACAAAGGCGCTTTCGGAAAAAACCGGCGATACCCCCAGGCTCCTGACGGATGAACTGGAGGACGAAAAGGACGCGGACATCAGCCTGAACCTGTCCAACCCGGACATTGAGGGCCTGCTGATTTTCACTTCCGGCTCCACCGGCAAGCCCAAGGGCGTGATCCACCGGCAGCGGATTTTTTCCTGCGGCTATGCGCTTTTGAAGGGCTACCATCCCTTCACGGAAAACGACGTGATCGGCTGTATGGCGGGCTTTCCCTTCATCGCGTCCCTGCAGGATCTGTGTCCGCCGCTGATGGTGGGGGGCAGCGTGTATATTTTTAGCGAAAAAGAACGCAAAAACACGGATCTGCTGTTTGAAGTGATGCGGAAGCGGCATATCACCGGCATGTTCCTGCCGCCCCAGCTGTTCGCGGTCATGCGGGAGCTGTACGGCCGCCTGCCGCTGAAATATGTGATGTTATCCGGGGAAAAATCCAAGGTCAGCTATCCTGACGACGGCAACCTGATCGAATCCTACGGCTCCAGCGAGACCGCGGGCGTGCTGTACCATTGGGTGGGGCAGGACGACCCGCGGCTGCTGGGCAAGCCTGCCGGCGGGGCCAGGGTGTATCTGCTGGACGAAGACGGAAAAGTCATCGATCAGCCCGGCGAAATCGGTGAGCTTTGCGTGGTCAGCCCCTGGCTGGCCTTGGGATACAACGGGCTGGCAAAAGAAACGGAAGATCGGTTCATCCCCTGCCCCTTTGAGCCGGGTGAGCGGATGTGCCGCTCCGGCGACTACATGGCGTGGGACGAAAACGGCAATCTGCTGTTCCACGGCCGGAAAGACCGGATGGTCAAGCTCCGGGGCTACCGGGTGGAACTGGGCGAAATTGAAAACGCCCTGATCCAGGCCGCGGAAGTGGCGGAAGCCGCCTGTATCCCCGTAAAGGTCAGCGGCGGCGACAAGCTGTGCTGCTATTATACCGGCGATGAAAACGCCGATCCTGCCGCGTTGAAAGCGCTGGTGAAAAAAACGCTCCCGGAATACATGGTGCCGGATTATTTCGTTCACCTGGACGCCCTGCCCCGAAACGAGCGGAATAAGGTGAATTACCTGGCGCTCCAGGCCATGGAGCCGCCGGCAGCCGGCAACAGGATCACGCCTGGTTCCGTGAACGCTACGGGGAAGAAGTATGGTGCAATATGCCCCCGGTGGCGCAATCCAAAGAAGCCATCAATCAGGCCAGCCGGGAGATTCGTCTCAGCTTCGGCGCGGAGCAGGTGAGCGAGGCGGAAAAATTCTGGGGCGTTTCCCATTCCGTGATGGCAATTGCCGCGGCGCTGATATCGCTCAGCAGAACAACGGGAAAACAGCATGTGATGGTGAACTGGATCTTCAACAACCGCCTGGCCCCGGAAACGGAATCCGCCGTTGGTATGCTCATCAAGAACCTGCCCGCCGCCGCCCGGATGGAGGAGTTCACGGGCGTCCGGGAGCTGCTGCGCGACGTAAAGGAGCAGGTAGCGGAAGGAATCGCCCACTGCACTTACGACTTTATGACGGAGCATTATCAGGCGTATCTCGACGACTGCATGGAAGTCAATCTGCAATTGGGCATCAACGGCAGCCCGCTCAAAGCCCTGCGCCCGACCCTTATCCCGCTGGCAGACGCCTTTACCGCCGCCGGGGCGCGCCTTGAACTGGAACTGCTGGAAAACGAATACGGCGACGGCGGCTTTGATTCCGAAATGGAATACGCGGAAGGCATGTTCGACAGGGAACAGATCGAAGCCTTCCACGACCTGTATATTCAGACGCTGCAAAAACTGGTTTCCTGCGATGATCCGTGAGGGCGCCGCGGGCATATCCCCGTCCGGCCTTCGGCCCTTCGAAAAAGTGTGAAAACCATCGACTGTGAGGATGAGCGGGATGGAAAAAAAGCTGTTCGATGCCTTTCAATGGCTGCACCGCCACCCGGAGCTGGCCATGAAAGAGTATCAAACGACGGAGTATTTGAGAAGAATCCTTCTGGATAACGGCGTGCGGCTGCTAAACACAGGGCTGGAAACGGGATTGATCGCCGTCATCGGAACCGGCGCAGCCCCGGCCATCGCCCTCCGGGCGGACATAGACGCTCTGCCGATTCAGGAGCAGACCTGCCTGCCCTACGCCTCGGAAACACCGGGGGTCATGCATGCCTGCGGCCATGACTTCCACGCGGCCTGTATGCTGGGCGCCGCGCTGCTGCTGAAGGAGCGGGAAACGTCGCTGCCCGGTACGGTGAAAGTGATCTTCCAGCCCGCCGAGGAAATCAATGCCGGCGCGGCTAAAATGGCAGCCACAGGTTTGCTGGACGATGTCAGGCTGTTCTTCGCCGGGCACACCGATCCCCGGTTTCCCGCCGGTACGCTGGGCGTCCGGCCGGGCCCTGTCACAGCCTCCGCGGACCGCTTCTCCGTCTGTATCAAAGGGAAAGGCTGTCATGCGGCGCACCCGGAGCTGGGCATTGATCCCATCCCGGCAATGGGCGCGGTCATTTCCTCTTTTCAAACCGTTGTCAGCCGGCGGGTCAATCCCTTTGACAGCGCCGTCGTATCCATTACCAGGGCAGAGGCAGGCAATACCTGGAACGTGATTCCGGAAACCGCCCGTCTTGAAGGCACTGTCCGCGCCATGACGGAGGAGGTGCGCGCCGGCATCCGCCATAGTCTGGAACAGCTGGCAGCCATTACCGCCAAAGCCTACGGCTGCGAGGCGGCATTTGCGTATGAGCAGGGGCCCGATCCGGTATGCAACGATACCGGAATCTGCGATAGGGCGGCGGCCGTAGCCCGGGAATTGGGCCTGAACGCAGAAATCAATCCCCCCTCAATGATTGCCGAGGATTTCAGCAGGTATCTGAAGCTGGCGCCCGGCGCTTTATTCCGCATCGGTACAGGCGGCGGTTTCGATAACCACCATCCATCGTTTACCGCCGATCCCGCGGCGCTTCTGCCCGCGGCACGGTTCTTTGCCGCGCTGGCGGAGAGGGAATTGGAACGTTTAAACAACCGGGATGAAGCCTGAAAGAACGGACGATGCATGTCCATCCTTTATGCCGCGGCGTCAGCCGTACACCTGCGTAAAAAATTCGGCAGCGCTTCAGGCAGCGCGAAAAAGAAAGGAGAAAGAACCCATGAAGAAAATGCTATCCGTCATCCTGGCCCTGTGCCTGCTGGCCGGCGTACTGCCGGCGCTTGCTGAGGCAGGCACCCAAGATGATGAATTCCCCGTTCGGTTCGACCTGAGAGACCGCGGCGTGGTGACCCCGGTGAAAATACAGAGCCCCTGGGGCACCTGCTGGGCCTTCGGCGGCATCGCGGCGGCGGAAATCAGCATTATGTCCTCGCTGGACATGACCTGCGAGGAATACAAAGCGCTCCAGGGTGAATGCTTCGACCTGTCTGAGAAGCACCTGGTCTGGTTTGCCATGCGCCCCATCACGGCTCTGACCAACAGCAGCCAGGCGGGAGAGGGCATATACCTCAACGGGAAGGAAGACGATCCGTCAGCAGTCTACAGCGGCGGCGCAACGATCATTTATATCACAACGCTGTTTTCTTCCGGGGTGGGGCCCGTGGAAGAAAAATGCTTTCCGTACCGCGGCGCGGAAGGGCTTACAGAGCTTCAGTACATCCAGAAGTATCCCGAAGCGGCAACAGCGCAGGCGGTGGAAACGATTGAAGGCATGCTTGGATTGACCGGCATGGGACTGTCGCTGAAACAGGTCTTAGAGGAGAAGGAAACGAATCCCGATCTGTTCACGAAGCTGATGGACAGCCTTCACGCGCAAAAGCTCCTGGATGAAAGCATCACCGTCGACAATGTGACTTACGGGGATATGGAAAATATGTGCTACGGGCTGGTGATAGCGCCTCAGTTGGCGAACGCGGCAAGCTCCACGAATACCTATTCCCGGAATGACGACTGGACGATCCCCGCAACCGACGAGAACGGGCATCCGAACCGCGATCTTTACTCGGGATTCACACTGATAGACGGCAATATCCTTCCGTCCCTGACCGTCAAGGAGGACGGAAAGTGGGTCGCCGTCAATGAGGCAGGGATGCGGGCGGTTAAATCAGAGCTGCTGAAAGGGCGCGGCGTATCCATCGCGTTCAAGTCGGACCAGTCAATGCCGGGGGATCCAGTCAAGGAAGACGGTTACATGAATACCGATACCTGGGCCCACTATACGTTCAATGACGAAGCGGCTTCCCACGGGGTTTGTATCGTCGGGTGGGATGACACTTACTCCAGGGAGAACTTCCGGGAGGGACATCAGCCGCCGGCCGACGGCGCCTGGATCGTGAAAAACTCATGGGGTTCCGAAACCGATTGCGAGATCCTCCCGGACGGAACCAAGATCGGCGAAAGACCGTGGGGCATCCGGAACGAAGAAGGAAAGGCTACCGGGTATTTCTATCTGTCCTATTATGACAAGTCAATTATCTGCGCCGAATCCATGGTGTTCGGCTACGACCTGTACAAGGCGGGCGGCGATATGAGCGTCTGGGCATACGATTATATGCCGTCCACGCTGGATGATGATGCCCTATCCATGATGGTTCAGGAGGAGAACGTCATCCGAACGGCGAACGTTTTTACCAACGACAGCGACAGGGAATACGCCGTCTTCGGCATTTCCACCAAGACTGCCAGCCCCCGCGCCAGGGTGAAATACACCCTGTACCGCCTCAACGACAACGCGCAGAACCCGGAAGACGGAACGCTCATCGGGAAACGGCTGGCTTATTATGAATACGCCGGCTTCCACCGCGAGGCGCTGAACGGCACTGTAACCATCAAGCCCGGCGAGCGTATCGCTGTCATCGTCACGGAAACCGTGACGGATAAAAACGGAAAGGAACAATATGAGTTTGCCGCGAATCAGGCTTACTCCCAAAAGTACGCGCTGGCGACCCAGGGCAGGAAGTACGGCGTCAGTGTCGTGAACAAGGGCGAAAGCTATATCTATGAAAACGGGAAGTGGACAGACTGGGCTGAATATGAAGGGAAGCTTTCCGACGCGCTCCTTGCCCAAATTGCCCAGGAGGGAATCGAGCCAGCTCCTGACCTTGTGGTAACGGACAACTTCAGCATCAAGCTCTACGTGGTTGCCGATGCCGGAACGAAACCGCTGCAATAATCCCGGCGTCCGTGCGCTTCAATGGCGGCGTAAACGCGGCAGATTGCAGAATAGAGGGATCAATTGTGAGTGACATACAAGGAAAAATCGCGCAGCTTGGGCTGGATGATCCGGAAACCCTTTCCACCATCTGCCACGCGCTGTCGTCACCGGTCCGGCTGGACGTGATGCGCCTGCTGGGCCGCAAAAGCATGAGCATCGGGGAAATCGCGGAAGCGCTGGATCTGCCCATGTCCACCGCCGCGCTGGCGGTGCAGGTGCTGAAAAAGGCGGGCATCATCACCACGGAAAACCAGCCCGGCATGCGCGGCACCATGAAGCTGTGCTCCCGGCGGCTGGACCGGGTCAATATCAATTTGGAGATGCCGGATGAATCGCCGGAGCAAAGCATCGCCTACAATATGCCCATCGGCGGCTACAGCATGGCCGAGGGGATCAAGCCCACCTGCGGCCTGGCGGGGACCAACACCCTGATCGGCATGATGGACGTGCCCGCCTCCTTTTATCTGCCGGAGCGCTTTGCGGCCCAGCTGATCTGGATGCAGCAGGGCTTTCTGGAATACCGGTTTTCCGCCGTCGATCCCCTGTATACCAGCGTGGACTGGCTGGAAATCTCCTTTGAAGCCTGCTCCGAAGCCCCCATGTACCGCGACCCCTGGAAAAGCGACATCGCCGTGGAGGTAAACCATCAGCGCCTGGGCATATGGACTTCTCCCTGCGACTGCGGCGGCCGCCGGGGCATCCTGACGCCGGAATGGTGGACCGAGTCCAGCACCCAATTCGGCTTCCTGAAAATCTGGCGGGTGGACGGCACCGGCAGCTATCTGGACAATCAGAAAATCAGCGACGTGCGCATCCAGGACTTAGCGCTGGACCCATACCACTATATCAGCGTGCGCATCGGCGTGCCCGCGGATGCGGAAAACGTGGGCGGCCTGAATCTGTTCGGTGAAAAATTCGGCGATTATCCCCAGGCGCTGCGGCTGCGCGTGGGATATCATTTCCACGGCTGACCTGCCTGCATCGCAATGAACCCCTGCATCTGTTCTTCCCGGCACGGAACAGACGCAGGGGCTTTTTTCTCGGAATTTATTCCATAAATCATGAAACTATTGTGTTTGTTTATACGAGTTTTATGGAATACCAAAAATCTATTGACAGCCTGAATGATTCATGCTATTCTCTTATCGACAGAAAAATTGTTGCTAATGAGCGTAAAAAGGCGTTTATTTGAACATTTTCTGCAACAAATAGCCTTATCGCTACATTAAATTTGGAATAATCGTGAGCGAACGAATGAACGGAGGTGGATGCGTACATGAATATTCATTCCATATTTCGTCCGGAACATCCCCGTCCCGATTTTCAACGGGACACCTTTGCAAACCTGAACGGGGAATGGCAGTTTGCCTTTGACGACGAAGACCGGGGGCTTTCTTCCCGTTGGTACGCGCCGGGACATGCCTTTGACCGGCGGATTACTGTGCCCTTCGCGTACCAGACGAAGCTGAGCGGCATCGGGCCCACGGACGAAATCCATCCCATCCTGTGGTACCGGCGCTCCTTTGAAGTGCCGGAAGCCATGGCGGGCAGGCGCGTGCTGCTGCGGTTCGGCGCGGTGGACTTTGAGGCCCGGGTGTACGTGAACGGCCAACTGGCCGGAACTCACCGGGGCGGCTACACCCCCTTCTGCTTCGACATCACCGCCTTGCTGAAAGACGGCGAAAACGACCTGTGCCTGCGGGTGGAAGACCGCCCGGACTGCGCCCAGCCCCGGGGAAAGCAATACTGGGAGCGCGGCCTTATGGGCTGCTGGTACACGCCGGTCAGCGGCATCTGGCAGACGGTGTACCTGGAAGCGGTGGGCGAAACCGCGCTGACCCGGGCCCATATTATCCCGGACTTTGACAGGCATATGTGTACCGTGGAAATGGAGCTGGACGCCATGCCCAGGGAGCCGCTGGAGCTGGAAACGGCGCTGAGCTTTGAGGGAAAACCTGTCCGGACGCTTCGGACGGTGGAACAGTCCAAACGGATCACCCTGCCCGTCGACCTGATCGTTCAGGGTTCCCTGGAGCCCATGCACGTGTGGTCCCCCGAGCGCCCCGCGCTGTACGACGTGGACATTACGCTGCGCCGGAATCACGAAGTGATCGACCATGTGCGCACCTATTTCGGCTTGCGGAAAGTCGAAGTCCGGGACGGCAAGGTGTACCTGAACAACTGCCCCCTGTACCAGCGGCTGATCCTGGATCAGGGCTACTGGCCCGATTCCCTCATCACGCCCCCCAGCGACGAGGCCATTCAGGAGGACATCCGCTTGACCCTGGCTTTCGGCTATAACGGCGCCCGGAAGCATCAGAAGCTGGAGGATCCCCGCTACTACTACTGGGCGGACAAAATGGGCCTGCTGGTGTGGGGCGAGCTCCCCAGCCCCTACGAGTTCTGCGCCGATTCCGTCCGCAACCTGTATGAAACCCTCAGCGGCTTCATCGACCGGGACTTCAACCATCCCTCCGTCATCACCTGGGTGCCCCTCAACGAAAGCTGGGGTGTAAGGCAGATTTACACCGACAAACGCCAGCAGGCCCTGGCGCGGCTTCTGTACCACACCGCCAAGGCCCTGGACGGCACCCGCATGGTGTCCGTCAACGACGGCTGGGAGCAGGTGGAAACCGACATCTGCGCCCTGCACGATTACGCGGCGGAAGGCGCGGTGATTTCCGGGCACTTCGCTTCCCGGGAGGAAGTGGAAAAGCACGCCTGCGACTGGCGGCCCTGCTACGCCCAGGGTGTCCAGCCCACAGGGAAGGAAGCCTTCCTGGTGACGGAATACGGCGGCATCGCCTTTTCCACCATCGGCCTGCAGGGCGACGCGGGCGGCATGGAAAGCTGGGGCTACCACGACAAGGTGACGGACGCGGAAGCGTTCTTCGCCCGGTTCCAAAGCGTCACCGACGCCATCCGCGCTATCCCCTACTGCCAGGGCTACTGCTACACCCAGTTGACCGACGTGATGCAGGAGGTCAACGGTCTGCTCACCCCGGACCGCAAGCCCAAGATCGACCCGCAGCGCTTCGCCGCCCTGAACCGCAATCCCGACGCCAATACCAATCAAATTTCCTAAAACCGTATTTTGCCGCCAAGCAGGCGGTGAAAAATAAAAGGAGGTATTCCCATGAAAAAGTTCCTGGCTCTGGTCCTGGCAATGATGATGGTGCTGTCCCTGGCCGCTGTGGCCCACGCGGAGCCCATCCAGATCAACTACTGGTCCGTGTTCACCGGCGCGGACGGCGCGACCATGCAGGCGATGGTGGACGCTTTCAACGCGTCCCAGGATGAAGTGTTCGTCAACCACACCCCCATGACCGCCGACGACCTGTACCAGAAAATCCCCCTCACCGTGCAGACCGGCACCGGCATTCCCCAGGTGTGCATCGTGCATATCGAGCGCATCCCCAACTTTGTGAACCAGGAAATGCTCTATTCCTATGACCTGGACCTGATCGCGCAGGCCGGCGTGAAGGAAGAAAACTACAACGCCGCCGCTTGGGCCCGCACCGACATCGACGGCGAGCACTACGGCATCCCGCTGGACGTTCACTCCTACGTGACCTACTACAACAAGGACCTGTTCACCCAGTATGACCTGAACAGCTACGTGGAAGACGGCTACCTGACCTTCGACGAAGTGAAGGAACTGGGCGACAAAGCCAAGGCCGCCGGCTTCACCGGCTATGTGACCGACCTGGGCTGGATGCGCGCGCAGCTGCTGTGCTACTACGGCCAGCTGGATCCCAACCTGACCCTGAGCGAAGACGGCATCAACCCCTGCATCAACAACGAGAACATGAAGAAAGTCTTCGAAACCATGAAGGACCTGTGGGAGGGCGGCTACACCTCCGTCAAGAACACGGACTATTCCTCTGAATTCTATTCCGGCAACATGCTGGTCTGGTCCGAAGGCATTTGGATGAAGGCCGCCGTTGTGGACGCCGGCATCGAATTCGGCATGCTGCCCGCCATCTGCTACACCCCCGAATCCTGCATGAGCTGGACCTCTTCCCATAACTTTGTGCAGTTCGCCGATGAAAACCGCACCGAAGAAGAAGACCTGGCCGTGGCCAAGTTCATCAACTTCATGGGCGAAAACAGCCTGACCTGGGCCAAGGACGCCGGCCAGTGCCCCGCCCACCTGTCCATCAACGACGTTGCGGAATTCACCGAATATCCCCAGGCTTTCCTGGCTGATCCCGCCCGTTCCGACGAGCTGGCCATCTACAAGTACCTGTACTGGGGCCTGTTTGACACCGCGTTCTCCCGCGTAGGCTGGGACTTCGTGGACGGCACCATCTCCATTGACGACGCCCTGGCCCAGATCGACCAGGAAATCGCCGACGCCATCGCCGCCCAGTAATTTCATTGACTGTTTTCGGGGCGAAGGGCCTTCCCTTCGCCCCATCGGTTTTAACAAGGGAGATCCTTCGCTTCGCTCAGGATGACAAAGCGGGGCTTCTACTGCCTATTGCCTGATCCCTATTCCCTGCTCCCTCCCCTTACCCCCTACCATCAGAAAGAGGTGTTTCCCGGATGAGTCAGACGGTATCAGCCGCCAGGAAACAGGCGATGACGCCGAACGCGCTGGGCGCGATCCTGCTGGCGCTGGCCTTCTTTGTTCTTTTTGCCCTGTCGGGCGTAAACGCCAGCACCACCCTGAAGGAAACAACGGTCAGCGCCTATATGCCGCTGCCTCAGCTTTTCTTCTCCCTGTCCAGCGCCAGCATCCTGCTGATTCCCGTGGCGCTGGTGTGCATGCTGTGCGCTCTGATCGCCATGATCAGCCGCCAGCGGAACGTAGCCATGATGTTTTCGCTGATCGCCTTCCTGTCCTTCGGGCTGTTCCTGATCTTCTTTTCCCGGGAACGCATGAATTCCGCCCTGTATACGCCGCTGAGCGAGGCGCTGAAGGATGCGGGGGTCAAGTTCAAGAAGCGGGATGTAGCGGGCATTGACGCTTTCTTTTCTCCCGGCGCGTACATGGCCCTGGCCGCGTGCGGGCTTTGCGCGTTCCTGTGCATGCCCAAATGGAGCAAAGAGCAGGAGCGGCGGCGCGTGGGCCACGACCTGCTGCCCTATGCCTACATCGGCCCCCATCTGTTTTTCTTCATCATCTTCTTCATCACCCCTGCGGTCTACGGCGTGTACGCCGCCTTTACGAAGTGGGATCTGTTCAACGAGCCGGTGTTCATCGGGCTGGACAACTTCAAAACCATGCTGTTTGACAGCCAGAACACCTACTATAAGCAGCTTCGCAACGGCCTGTGGAACACGGTGAAGTTCGTGCTCTATTCGGTGCCCTTCTGCATCGCGGTGCCCCTCAGCCTGGCGCTGGCGCTCCACACGAAAGCGAAGGGAAGCAAATTCTTCCAGGCCATCTATTATTTCCCCAGCCTGCTGTCCATCACCACCGTGACCCTGAGCTGGCGCTATATGTTCAGCCCGGACTACGGCGTGATGAACCGCTTCTTCGGCTCCACGGCCAATTGGTTCACGCCGCCCTATTCCTGGGCCGTGATCGTGATCGTCACCATCTGGTGGTGCACCGGCTCCACCATGGTCATTTACCAGAGCGCCCTGGCCTCCATCCCCCAGGATCATTATGAGGCCGCCTCCGTGGACGGCGCGGGCGCGTGGCAGAAATTCATCCATATCACCCTGCCCGGCATGCGGTATCCGCTGATGTACACCTTTATAACCGCTGTGGTGGCCCAGTTCAACATCTACGGCCAGCCCCTCATTTTGACCGGCTTTGCCAACAAGGAAGCCAACGCCGTGCTGCTGATGTACATTCAGGAGAACGCCATCAAAAAGCAGGTGGCCGGCATGTCCGCCGCCATGGCGCTGGTGCTGGGCCTGTGCATCATGATCGTGTCCTTCATACAGTTCAGGGTCATGCGCTCCAACGTGCCCGATTGAGAAAGGAGGAAGTCAAATGGTATCCGGAAAAACCGGCAAACGCGCCGCGCTGGTGTTTATGCTCGTGCTGGGCGTGGTGTGGATCGTGCCGATTCTGTGGCTGATCCTCAACTCGTTCAAAACCGATTCCGACTTCATCACCTCCTTTGCCACCGTATCGGGCCCCTGGGACTATGTCTCCCGCCTGTTTCCCCGGCAGTGGACGGTGGTGAACTATATCGAAATGTTCGTGGGCGGCAGCGGCACGAACACCACCTCCAACATTCTGGCCATGTTCAAGAACTCATTCATCGTGTCCATCACCGTGATGGTGGGTTCGGTGATCATCACCTCCCTGTCCGCCTTCGCGTATGAGCGGCTGGACTTCAAGGGCGGGGAGAAGATTTTCTGGGCGCTGCTGTACATGAGCATGTTTCCCAACGTGGTGAACCTGCTGCCCATGTTCCGCATCGCCAACGCTTTGGGATGGGTCAATACCCTGAACGCCCTGATCTGGCCCGGCCTGGCGGGGGTGTTCAATATCTTCCTGATCCGCAACTTCATGCGCGGCATCCCCAAGGCGCTGGACGAAGCGGCCATCATCGACGGCGCGTCTTCCTTCCAGGTGTATATCCACGTGATCCTGCCTTCCATCCTGCCGGTGATGATCGTGGTGGCGCTGTTCTCCTTCAACGGCGCGTGGAACGATTTCCTCTGGCCCTCTATCGTCATGACCGACGTGAAGAACCAAACGCTCACCGCCGGCCTGCGGCTGCTCAGCGGCCAGTACGAACAGAAATGGGCGCACATGATCGCTTCGTGCTTAGTGTCCATGCTGCCGCCGTTCATCCTGTATCTGGTGGCCCAGAAGTATTTCCTGCAAGGCATTTCCGTCCAGGCGGGCGTGAAAGGATAATATACAAATCAAGGGGCGCTGCGCTGGCAGGCCCCTTTTCAGGAGGAATCACCATGCGGAATATGTTGATTTTGCTGTTGGCTTTGATGCTGCTTCCTCTGTGCGCCCAGGGGGAAGAGCTGCCCATTTTGGATTACAGCGCGGTGAAGGACCGTTTTTCATCCAATCCCCGTTCCGTCAAGGATATCGGCGATCCCTTTGTCTTAAAGGAAGAGAGCGGCTATTATATGTTCGCCACCGGCGGCTCCATTGGCTTTAACGTGTGGCGCAGCGGGGATTTGTCTGCCTTTGAGAAATCCAAAGCGCTGAAGAAGGTCAGTTGGGCGTCGGGGGATTACTGGGCACCGGAGGTCTACCGGGTGGGCGAAAAATATGTGATGCTGTACACCGCCCGCCTGCGGGAAAACGGCAGCCTGCGCACCGGCATTGCCTTTGCGGACGCGCCGGAAGGGCCTTATGAAGATCCCCTGGGCAGGCCCCTGATGGATTTCGGCTACGCCACCATCGACGCCACCCTGACCTGGGACGATGCGGGGAATCCCTATCTGATCTATGTGCGGGACTGCTCGGAGAACACTGTGGACAGCTGGCAGGAAAGCCATATCTACGGCGTGCGCCTTTCGGAAGATCTGCTGTCCGTGCAGGGGGACCCGGTGCTGCTGCTAAGGCCCGAGGGCGAATGGGAAACAAAGTCCGGCGATACCCGCTGGAACGAAGGCCCCATTGTGGTGAAGCACGGCGGCAAATACTATCTGTTTTACAGCGTCAACGGCTATTGGATGAAGGAATACTCCGTCAGCGCTGCCGCGGCCGACGCGCCGCTGGGGCCTTATACCAAGCAGGCAATCAATCCGCTGCTGATGTATACGGAGGACGAAACGGGCGTAACGGTGTCCGGCCCCGGCCACAACGCCTTCTTCACCGCGGGGGATGAGCTGTTCACCGCCTACCATACCCACACCTATCCCCAAGCCCCTTCCGGCAACCGGCAGCTGTGCATCGACCGGGCCGGGTTCCACACAGACGGCACGGCTTACATCAACGGCCCCACCCTGGCCCCCCAGCTTCGGCCTTTGCAAGAGATCGGATGCCAAAGCGTGCTGCCCCTTGCTGTCTGCGAAGGCGACGGTCAGGGCCTGCTCACCGACGGAGATTTCTGCGTCAGCGCCGCTTCAAGCGCGTATGTGTGGCAGGGGAGCCGCGTGTCCTGGCGCTGGGATGAACCGGCAGCCGCTGATTTATTGATCCTGTACCCCGCCCCCGGCCAGGCGCTTTCCGGTTCCGTCACCTTCAACGGTACGTTCACGGCCTCCTTTCACCTGGATGCGGACGGGAAGCCCGGCCAGGCCGTGATCCTCCCCTTTGAACCCCTGGCCGTTTCTGAAATGCGGGTGGACCTTCAGGATGGCGCGGCGGGCGAGATCCTGCTGATCGGAAAAGAATGATTCGTTTTTATTCTTTTGAAAACAGATACGGGATGAGGCGGCGGATGGGGATGCTATTTGTTTTTTTCATGTTGTGATTTGCCGTGTTATTTGTTATAATCATGTCAATGAGAAAGCAAAGGAGCGTCATCGGATGGAAACGCGGTATTATGTGGTCGTCCGCTTAGACGGCGACTACGCCTGGCTGCGCCGCACGGACAAGCAGGAGCAGGACCTGGTCAACGTGGCGCGCGCCCTCCTGCCGGAAGAAACGGACGAGGGGACGCATCTGAAATACGAAATGCTGCAATATGAAGTGATATGAAGAAAGGACGGCTGTTCATGATCATCGTCCCGGTGATCCTGGCGCTTGCGCTCATTGCGGTTTTCGCCTTCGGCTTTATCATGGCTTCCTATTCCATGGGCATCAAGCCCCAGACCCTGGAGGAAGCCCGGAAATGGCAGGAGGACCATTACGACCTTTCCTGGTACGACAGCCTGCAAAAGGAAGACTACACGGTTTCCAGCTTTGACGGGTATATCCTCCACGTCCAGTATCTTGCCAATCCAGCACCTTCGGGCAAGTATATCATCATTTCCCACGGCTACACGGACAACCGCTTCGGCGCGATGAAGTACGCCAGGATGTACCTGGACCTGGGATACCATGTCATTGCCTATGACCTGCGGGGCCACGGGAAAAACGAGCCTTCCTTCTGCACTTATTCCGCCCGGGAAAGCCGCGATCTGTACGCCCTGATCGAGGACAGCCGCAGCCGCTATCCCGACGCGAGGGTGCTGGGCCTCCACGGCGAATCGCTGGGCGCCGCGTCTTCCATTGCCGTGCTGAAGTACAGGCCAGAGATCAGCTTTGTGGTGGCGGACTGCGGGTTCAGCAGCATCGACAGCGTGCTGGCCAGCGGGCTGAAAAGCATGCACGTGCCGGAGGCGTTCCTCCGCATCGCGTCCCTGTGCGCTAAGATCAGGTTCGGCTACAGCTATGCCGATATGCGGCCCATCGACAGCCTGAAAGAAAATACCGTTCCGATCCTGTTCATTCACGGCGCGGCAGACGATTTCATCCCGCCTGTCCACAGCGAAAACATGCAAAAGGCGACAAAGGGATACAGCGAGCTGCGCCTGATCCCGGGCGCAGCCCACGCCATGTCCTCTCTTTCGTCACCGGAAGAATACAAGGGCTATGTGGAATCGTTTTTGGCCCGCGTATTGCAGGCGCGATAATACAGCGCGGGGCATCAATCTGAAAGGATGGAAGCAGCATGAGAGCATTGAGCAGTTTTCCCCGGGTTCCGCTGGGCATATTCCCCACGCCGATCCAAAAGCTGAAAAACATCAGCAGCAAGCTGAATACCAACGTATATATCAAGCGGGACGATCTGACCGGCATCGGCCTTGGGGGAAACAAAGTCAGAAAGCTGGAATTCCTTCTGGCGGACGCCAGGCGGAAAGGGGCGCAGGTGGTTTTTACCACAGGCGGCGCCCAATCCAATCATGCCATGCTGACAGCGGCGGCAGCCGGAAAGCTGGGCATGAGACCGATCCTGATCCTCAAAAAGCGGGGCGTCACGGAACGGAAGGGCAATCAGCTGCTGGAATCCCTGATGGGGACGGAAGTCATCCTGATGGATACGGACGATTACACGGATATTTATGCTGAGATGGACAGAATCGGCAGCAGCCTGGGCGTTCCGTATTACAAGATTCCCTGCGGCGGCTCCAACGCGCTGGGTTCTCTGGGGTATGTGGACTGCGCCCGGGAAATCAGCGGGCAGGGGGTTCATTTTGATCACCTGGTCTGCGCGGAAGGAAGCGGAGGCACGATGGCGGGCCTCGCCCTGGGGGCCAGGCTGTTTTTACCGGGAACCAAGGTACACGGGATGATGGTGGATACCGATCCCTTCGATCAGATCACGCCCGCTTTGATGCGGGAGGCAGCCAGCCTGCTGGAAGCCGATATCGGGATCAGCGGGGAGGACTACCATCTGGTGGATATGTGCGGGCCGGGCTATGCCATTCCTTCCCAAGAAGGCAACGCCGCCATTTCCCTCCTGGCCAAAGAAGAAGGCTTGTTCCTTGATCCGGTCTATACCGGCAAAGCCTTCGCCGGCCTTTTGAAAATGGCGGAGGAGGGCGCGTTCCAAAAAACGGACAACGTGCTGTTCCTGCATTCCGGGGGCGCCGGAGGGATTTTTGCCATGCTGTAGCCAGAAAACAACATCGCCGCCTGCATGCTTGCAGGCGGCGGCGTTTATTTTGGTTATCCAATAATGGTTACAGCGTCACGCCGCTCTTGAAGATGGCGATTTCCCGGTAGCCGTGCTGTTCGGCTTTGGTTTCCTGGCCGCTGGCGGTGGCGAGCACCAGCTGGAACAGCTGGTCCGCGGCTTCCTCCATGGTGACGCCCTGGAGCAATTGCCCGGCGTTATAGTCGATCCAGCCCTGCTTTTTGTTTGCCAGGTTCGCGTTGGTCGCCACCTTCAGGGTAGGGGCCGGACCGCCCAAGGGCGTGCCGCGGCCGGTGGTGAACAGGATGAGCTGCGCGCCGGAAGCGGTCAGGGAGGTGACGGCGCAAATGTCGTTGCCGGGACCCCAGACCAGGTTCAGGCCCTTGCGGGTGACGGGCTGGGTGTATTGCAGCACATCCTGCACTTCGCCCAGGCCGCCTTTCTGGGTGCAGCCCAGGGATTTTTCCTCCAGCGTGGTGATGCCCCCCGCCTTATTGCCGGGGGAGGGATTTTCATAGACCGGCATGTGGTTGTCCTGGTAGTACTTTTTGAACCCGTTCACCAGGTCACAGGTCTTTTGAAACACAGCCGCATCTTTGCACCGGGCCATGAGCAGCTCTTCCGCGCCGAACATCTCCGGCACTTCGGTGAGCAGCGCCGTGCCCCCCGCCGCGCAGATGCCGTCGCTGACCGCGCCCAGGAGGGGATTGGCGGTGATGCCGGAGAAGCCGTCGGAGCCGCCGCACTTAAGGCCCACCACCAGCTTGGAAAGGGGCTGACGGGTGCGCGCGTCCTTTTTCAGTTCTTCCTGCAATTCCGCGATCCGTTTCAGGGCTTCCGCTTCCTCATCCTCATATTCCTGGCACACCAGGAATTTGACCCGCTTTTCGTCCACCGGGCCCAGATGTTCCCTGAAAGCGTCCAGCGTGTTGTTTTCACAGCCCAGGCTCAGCACCAGCACGCCTCCGGCGTTGGGATGGCGGGCCAGGGCGATGAGCAGGTCCCGGGTGCGGGCGTGGTCCTCCCCCAATTGGCTGCATCCGTAGGGATGGGTGAAGGTGTATACCGGCGCGGGGCCCAGCTTAGCGCCCGCCTCCGCGATGCGCTGGGCCGTATGGTTCACGCAGCCCACCAAGGGCAAGATCCATATCTCATTCCGGACGCCCACCTTGCCGTCCGCCCGTTCATAGCCCATGAAGGAGCCGGTAAAAGGCGCGGCTCGGTGGATGGGCTGGGGATCGTAGGTATAGTTTTTTTCGCCGCTGAGGGCGGTTTTCAGGTTGTGGGAATGAATCCATTCCCCCGCCTTGATGTCCATCTGCGCGGTGCCGATGGGGCAGCCGTACTTGATGACTTTTTCGCCCTTGGCGATGTCTTGCAAAGCAACCTTATGCCCGGCGGGAATCCCCTCCCGGGGCGTGACGAGCACGCCCACGTTGTCCAGCGCGTGGAGTTTGATATAATCGCTCATGTCTTTCTCCAATATTTTATTATCTCAAATCAGTACCGTCATTCCCCGACCGTTTTCCGGGAAGGGCGTCCGGGAAAAACAATTATTCAAACGTCCTGCGCATGGCGGCGCGAATGCCCGCGGCCTGGATATCCTTCAGCTGCGCATCCACCTTCTCCTCCAGACCGGGAATGGCGGTCAGGTCTTCGCCCCAGAGCGCGGCATTGGAAAGTACGGCGTGGGCATCGGGGGCTTTCTGGGCGGAGAAGAAAGCGAGCACATGGGCGTCGTCCTTGACGGGATAAGGAACACCGCCGCGGAGCCCTTCATAATCGCCCGCTTCGTTTTGCCGGATGCCAGTATAGAAGCAGATCAGGGCGGACAGGCCAAAGGCCAGGCAGGCGGGAATTTCGCCGGTCTTTTTCCGGTAGTCCTTGAGCGTCGGCAGCACGCGGGCCGTCCACTTGCTGACACTGTTCAGGGCGATGGACAGCAATTCATGGCGGTTGAAGGGATTCTCAAAGCGCAGGCACACCGCGTCGGCAAATTCCTTCACCACGTTTTCAGGCAGCGGCACGTTGGGCATGATTTCATCGTTGAGGGCATGCTCCAGGAACGCGCGCACATCCTTGTCCGCCATGCACTCGCCCACGGTGTCCAGCCCGGCCAGGAACGCGGCCAGCACCATGGTGGTGTGGGCCCCGTTCAGCATCCGCACTTTGCGCAGCTTATAGGGCTTGACGTTGTCGGTGAAGATGACGGGATTCACCTTGTCCAGCGGGATTTCCTTTTTCACCTGCTCCGGACCCTCGATGACCCACAGGCCGAAGGGCTCGGCGGTGTCCAATTGCTGATCCTCATAGCCCAGCTCTTCGAACACGGCGGGCACTTCCTTGCGGGGGAAGCCGGTGACGATGCGGTCAACCAGGGTGGAGCAGAAGATGTTGTCCTTTTCCAGCCAGGCGATGAATTGTTCGCCCAGGTTCCACTGGGCGGCGGTTTTCAGCACGGCGTCTTTCAGATGATACCCGTTATCGTCGATCAACTCGCAGGGCATGATGATGAAGCCGGGCTTGCCCAGCAGGAAGCGTTCATGCAGGAACCGGGTCAGCTTGCCGGGATAGGAGGGCTGGGGCCTGTCGGTGTACTGATCGGTGCCGGTATACACGATGCCCGCCTCGGTAGTGTTGCTGACGATGAAGCGCAGGGTGTCGATTTTTGCCAGGTCAAGATAGCTCTGGAAATCGGCGTAGGGCTCCACGGTTTTCAGCACCGTGCCCACTACCTTGACCTTCTTCACGTCGCCGCTTTCCTCGCGGCCGCGGAGCATCACGGTGTACAGGCAGTCCTGCTCCTCCAGCATTTTGCACATGCCGCGCTCCAGGGGCTGCACGATGGCCACGCCGTAATCGCCGCCGCACTGGGTGTTCAGGTTGTCGATCATCTCGTCTACGAAAGCGCGGAGGAACCCCCCCTCGCCGAACTGCATCACGCGGATGTTCTCAGGCCGCTTCACCTGGGGAACCAGAGCCTTATTCAACCTTTCCATTGTAACCCTCTCCTTATTCATTTCATCATCAGCGAATAGATTCAGATACCGAAATAGTTCTTTGCGTTATGGTAGCAAATGTCCTTGACCATTTCTTTGAGGAACTCAATATCGTTGGGATACTCCCCGTTTTCCACCCAGTTTCCGATCACATTGCACAGGATGCGGCGGAAATACTCATGGCGGGGGTAACTGATGAAGGAACGGCTGTCGGTGAGCATCCCCACGAAGGTGCCCAGCACGCCAAGATTCGCCAGGGTGTGCAGCTGCTCCTCCATGCCGTCCCGCTGGTCCAGGAACCACCAGGCGGAGCCCATCTGGATCTTCCCCTTCACGCCGGACTGCTGGAAGTTGCCCAGCATGGTGCCGATGGCGTGATTGGCGGCGGGGTCCAGGGTATAAAGGATCGTTTTGGGCAGCTGGCCCTGGGCGTCCTGCAGATCCATCAGGCGGCTCAGGTGCTGGGCAACAGGCGCGTCGATGATGGAATCGAAGCCCACATCCGGCCCGTAACGCTTGAACATGGCGGTATTGTTGTTCCGCATGGCCCCGATGTGGTATTGCTGCACCCAGCCCCGCTGGGCGTACATGGCGCCCAGGCCCGCCAGCACCACCGTGCGGTAGCTTTCGATATGCTTCTGCTTGATGGCCTGCCCCTCCATCGCCTCATGGAAAGCCTTGTCCGCCTGCTTGAAGGAGGGCTCGCCAAAGGGCACGGTATCCAGCGCGTGGTCGGAAATGCGCGCCCCGCAGGCATGGAAGTATTCCACCCGGCGTTCCAGCGCCGTCAGCACGTCGGCGGTGGAATGGATCTCCATGCCCGCCACCCGGGAAAGCTGCCTGATGTATTCCACAAAGCCCAGCCGGTCGATATTCAGCGCTTTGTCCGGGCGGAAGGCGGGATACACCTTGGCCTGCATGCCGTTCTGGGCGGCGATGGTCTGGTGGAAGGACAGGTCGTCCACCGGGTCGTCGGTAGTGCACAGGTAGTCCACGTTGAATTTGTCGATCAGCGCCTGGGCGCGGAAATCGTCGCCCTGAAGCATTTCGCTTGCCCGGTCATAAATCTCCCCGGCGGTATCCCGGTTCAGCGGCGTATCAATGCCGAATACCCGCTGCAGCTCCAGGTGCGTCCAGTGGTACAGCGGATTGCCGATGGCGTGGGCGACAGTGTCGCCGAAGGCGATGAACTTATCCCGGGGATCGCCGTCCCCGCGGATCAGGCGCTCATCCACGCCCCAGCTCAGCATGGCGCGCCATTTGTAATGGTCGCCGCCCAGCATCAGGTGGGACAGATCGGTAAATTTGATGTTCTGCGCGATTTCCCTGGGCGACAGATGGCAATGATAATCGATGATCGGCATATTCTTCGCCGCTTCATGAAAAAGGAAACGCGCCGTGTCCGAGCTCAGCAGAAAATTTTCATCCATGAAAGGCTGCATAACGAACCAACCTCCTTGTTTCTTCCATTATAAGGCGCGAAACCGGGAAAGTCAATAAGCGCTGCTTTCGCGGAAAGAAGGATCATTTTGTCCCGAAATAAGCATGATACATGTTCCGTGCAATTTCAATACAATGTGTTGTCCGCTCCATGAATTGACAGGCTTTCCCGAAAAGCATATAATGAAGCCCGACGGTTTTCCAAAGGAGGAAAGAAGCGAAGCACATGCGCAAAACCAACACACAGCAGTTTTTCAAGGGCTGCCGGGACGGCGTGCCCATCATGCTGGGCTATCTGGCCGTATCCTTTTCTTTCGGCATCAAGGCGTTATTGGAGCATCTGACCGTGGGCCAGGCGGTGCTGATGTCCGGGCTGAACCTGACCTCGGCGGGCCAGTTCGCGTCCCTGTCGGTGATCGCGGCGGCGGGAAGCTATCTGGAAATAGCCCTGAGCCAATTGATCATCAACCTGCGCTACTGCCTGATGAGCGCCAGCCTGAGCCAGAAGGTAGACCCCAAGGCCCCGTTTTTCCATCGGTTCATCATGGCCTTCGGCGTGACGGATGAAATATTTGCCCTGTCCGCCGCGGCGGAAGGCCCCCTCTCCCCCTTTTATACCTATGGCCAGATGGCGGTGGCCATTCCCGGCTGGACATTGGGCACGCTTTTGGGGGCCATTGCTGGCAACATCCTGCCCGGCCGGGTGCTGGTGGCGCTGAGCGTAGCGCTGTACTGCATGTTCATCGCCATCATCCTGCCGCCCGCCAAGAAAAACCGGACGCTGGCCTGGGTCATCGTGATTTCCATGGCAGTGAGCGCGGTCTTCTGCTACGCGCCGTACCTAAAGGAGATTTCAGCGGGCATGCGGGTGATTATCCTCACGGTGGCGCTGAGCGTCACGGCGGCGCTGATCCGCCCGGTGAAGGAGGAGGAAGCGGCATGAGCGGGAACGTATACATCTATATCCTGGTCATGGCCGGGGTGACGTACCTCATCCGGATGCTGCCGCTGACCCTGATCACCAGGAAGATTCAAAGCGCGTTCATCAAATCGTTTCTTTATTACGTGCCCTATGTGACCCTCTCCGTGATGACATTTCCCGCCATCCTGCGGGAAACCTCCACCCCCTGGTCGGGCCTGGCCGGGTTCGTCACCGCCCTGTTCCTGTCCTATAAGGGCAAGGGCCTGATCTTTGTCTCCCTGTGCTCCTGCGCGGTGGTGTTTCTGCTGGAATTGGTCCTGGTGGCGTAAGCCCGGCCGGACAGCCGCTGGGAAAACAAAGCCCAATTTCAAATTGATATCCGTCTTCCCTCCGCGTATAATGCAACCAGGTAAAGGCCTTACCGAATGATACGTGAAAGAAGGTTCAGAAAATGGATTATTCTTTGAATCAATTGGCGCTGATCACGGGCTATACCACGCGGACGCTGCGGAATCACCTGAAGCAGGGCAACCTGAACGGCGAAAAAATCGACGGGAATTGGCGCTTTACGGAGGAAGACATCGACGCTTTCCTCAGGCAGCCTGCGATAAAGCAGGAGCTTTCCTCCAAGCAGAACGCCGTCGTCTACGACTTTCTTTCAGACACCTACAAAAAAACAAACCGTATCTGCACCATCCTGGATTTTCCTGTTTCAAGCGAGGAAGCAAAGTCGATCAACGAATTCTTCGCCGGGGAGATCAATCGCATGGGACAGGATATCCGGTTTTACTCAACCTATGACCGGAACATGCTCCGCGTGATCCTGTCGGGGTCTGAGGATCAGGTGATGGACATTCAGAACGCGTACTACAGAAAGTAAAAAAACAGCCTTCTGTACTTCTTGGTAAGGGATCTGGGGGAACCTGCTCTTTGGCGGCCAAAGAACAGGTTCCCCCGGTTTTTTACGGCTGCTTGCCGATGTAGGCCAGGATGCCGCCGTCCACATACAGGATGTGGCCGTTGACGAAGTTGGAAGCGTCGGAGGCCAGGAACACGGCGGGGCCCTGCAGGTCTTCCGGGTTGCCCCAGCGGGCGGCGGGGGTCTTGGCGATGATGAACTGGTCGAAGGGATGGCGGCTGCCGTCCGGCTGGCGCTCGCGCAGGGGCGCGGTCTGGGGGGTGGCGATGTAGCCGGGGCCGATGCCGTTGCACTGGATGTTGTGCTCGCCGTACTCAGAGCAGATGTTCCGGGTGAGCATCTTGAGGCCGCCCTTGGCGGCGGCATAGGCGGACACGGTCTCGCGGCCCAGCTCGCTCATCATGGAGCAGATGTTGATGATCTTGCCGTGGCCCTTCCGGATCATGGAAGGAATGACAGCCTTGGCGCAGATGAAAGGCGCGTTCAGGTCCACATCAATGACCTTGCGGAAGTCCGCGGCGCTCATTTCGATCATGGGAATGCGGCGGATGATGCCGGCGTTGTTCACCAGAATGTCGATGACGCCCACTTCGGCTTCGATCTTTTTCACCAGCTCCTGCACCGCTTCTTCATCGGTCACGTCGCAGACATAGCCGTGGGCCTTGATGCCCTTTTCCGCATAGGCAGCCAGGCCCTTATTCACCAGGTCCTGGTTGATATCGTTGAAAACGATCTCCGCGCCCGCGGCAGCGTACGCTTCCGCGATGGCAAAGCCGATGCCGTAGGAAGCGCCGGTGATCCAGGCGATTTTGCCTTTCAGGCTGAAAGTGTTCATGTCCATTGCATTCTTCCTCCTTCGATTCTCCCGGTGTTACAGTTTGGATTCTTTATAGAATACGCCGACCATTGCGCCCGCGCCGTCGTCCGGCGTAGCGACTTGCTGAAGCGTCCATCCCTCGGAAACATACTGATTGATGATTTCCTCAGCCTGCGCGATGTCCTTTTCCCGGCTGAGCTTAAGCCCTTTGTTGAGGTAAACCAGCTTGTATTCTTTCATTTTTCTTCCTCGCAGTCAATGTGTGTTACCGTAGCTCGGTGGTAGGAATGTTGTCCATATCATCAAAGGCCTGGTTTTCGCCGCCCATGGCCCAGATGAAGGTGTAGTTGCTGGTGCCCGCGCCGGCATGGATGCTCCAGGAAGGAGAAATGACCGCCTGCTCGTTCTGCATCACGATGTGGCGGGTCTCCTGGCCCTCGCCCATCATGTGGAAGACCACATTGTTTTCAGGCACCTCAAAGTAGAAATACACTTCCATGCGGCGCTCGTGGGTGTGGGCGGGCATCGTGTTCCACACGGAGCCGGGCTCCAGCACGGTCATGCCCATGGAGAGCTGGCAGGTCTTGAGCACAGAGGGATGGATGAACTGGTTGATGACGCGCTTGTTGCTGGTTTCCAGGGCGCCCAGGGGCTTTTTCGCGGCGTCGGCGATCTTGATCAGCCTGTTTTCATAGCTGCAATGCGCGGGCGCAGACACGATATAGAACTTGGCGGGGGCATTTTTATCGCCGCTCTCGAAGTACACTTCCTTGGCGCCTTTGGTGATGTAGAGGCAGTCCTTGTAGCCCAAGGCGTACACCGTGCCGTCCACGGTCACTTTTCCCGCGCCGCCCACGTTGAACATGCCGCACTCGCGGCGTTCCAGGAAGTATTCCGTGCCGAAGTTTTTCCAGATGTCGATTCCCTTGTCGATGCTCACCTTTTCGGCGACGGGCATCACGCCCAGGGTGACCATGCGGTCCACGTGGCTGTACACGGCCTGTACCGTGTCGGGGGTGAACAGGGTTTCGATGAGGAATTCCCTGCGGGTCTCCTCGGTGGTGTAGCGCTTGAAATCGCGCTGATTGCAGGAATAGCGAATGTCCATGATCTTTCCTCCCTTTATAAAATGATTTTATCGGTCCAAAACGGTTTGCGTTTCCGTGGCCGTGATCCGCTCCCCGCAAATGCCTTCCATGGCCACGTTATCCAGGATGAGCTTGTCTGCGTAAGAAACGATGACGCCCCGGTTGAAACATTGCTCCACGTTGGCGGCCATTGCGGGAGCCATGGGCCTGCCGTCGGGGTTGAAGGTGAAGCGGCAGTCCTTCATCGTGATTTCCTGAACGGGGCGCTCCGGCAGGCCCAGGATGTACCCCGCGCAGGCTTCGCAGTTTTCTGCCTCCACCCGTTCAAAGCGGATGCTGCCGATAGCGGGCGTTGTGTCATCCACAGGCTGCTTTTCCCGGCTTTGGACGTAATCCGAGCGCCCATCCGGGTCGCAGAAATACATGGCGTTCACCACCAGGGGGCAGCGCACGCCTTCCATGCGCACCCGGTCAAACACGATATCGTCAATGACGGCGTATTTGCCCCGGCCGCGGCGGGTCTTGATCCTCAGGCCCCGGTCGTTGCCGCGCATGTAACAGTGGTGCACCCGGACGTTTTTAACGCCCCCCGCCATTTCGCTGCCCACCGTCACGCCGCCGTGGCCGTCCAGCATGCAGCACCAGGCGATTTCAATGTCCTCGCAGGGCACGTGGTACTTCATGCCCATGTAGATCTTTCCGGCTTTGATGGCAATGCAGTCGTCCCCCACGGAAAACGCCGTGCCGTACATGCGCACGTGTCTGCAGCTTTCCGGATCGAAGCCGTCGGTGTTTGGGCTGTTGGCAGGGGCTTCGATGCGCATGTTCAGGAAGGAAAGGTTTTCCGAAAAGGTGGGATGCAGGTTCCAGGCGGGGCTGTTGCGCACGGTGATGCCCTGGACGGTGATGTCCTTGCAGTCCCGCAGATAGAACATCCGGGGGCGGTAGGCAATTCGTTTGATTTTGGGGTTCACCCACCAGTCCCCCTTCGGCCCGTTGCCGTCCAGTACGCCGGGGCCGATGATCTTCACGTCCTCCACACCGATGCCGGTGATGAGGGAAGCGAAGGAATCCAGCGGGTTCCCCTCCCAGGAGCCCAGCAGCACCTCCCCTTCCTCGTCCGTGGTGCGGGTCATGCCGGGCAGAACGGGAAGCTGCTCCCGGTCGGTTTTCAGGAAAAGCGCCGCCTCCCGCTTCAATTCGACGGTGATATGGCTTTTGAGGAACAGCGGGCCGGTGCGGTATTCGCCATTTGGAATCAGCACCCGCCCGCCCGCGGGGCAGGACAGGATGGCGGCCTGCAGGGCGGCGGTGTCGTCATGCACGCCGTCCCCCTTCGCCCCGAAGCGGCGCACATTCAGGGAGCAGGCTTCTTTCTCCGTGCGGAAGGTGATCTCCGTTTCTTTGGCGAGGCTGATAAACGATTCCAGCTTATATTCCGTGTCCGGCCAGAGGCCGAACAGGGAAAAAACGGAGCGCTCTTCTTCCAGCGTAACGCAGGATCTTTCGTCGTTTACGCATTCCCCGTTCAGCATGAACGAACGGCGCGCGCCGGAGAAATAATCGCCGTTCTCATCCAGCAGAATGGTACAGCTCCGGGCGGACACAAACAGGCATTTCATCTGATCCCCGCCTCCCTTATCTCCGCCTCGGCCATGAGCCGCAGGCCGGCACCGGCCGGAAACTCAGCAAAACACACAAGGGTATTGCAGACGGATTCCAAGCAATACCGCATCTCGTCCGCAATCGGCAGGTACTTTTCCTCGTCCAGCAGCCCCAGCCTTACGCCTTTGAACAGCGCGTACACCGCCATCAGGCTGCCTTCTATATCCGGCTCGTCCTGGTCGGTGATTTCCCTGGAAAACAGACCGGTTCCCGCCAGCCGGTAGGGCATCAGGCCGCGCACGGTTTCCAGAAACAGATCGGCCAGGACGCGGTAATGCTCATATAGCTGAATGTCCATCTGCTCCACGGTGTCCACCGCCGCCATCAGCATATAGCCCGCCTGCTTCAGCGGATACAGCTCCCGTTCCTCCGGCAAGGCGCAAACCCGCTGATAAAACGGGCGGCCCTCCCCGCCGGGATGAACTGTCCCCCCAAACGTCCGGGCGATGGTTTTATAGCTTTGCCTGTCCCCGAAGCGGGTATCATATTCGGCGATAAACGGCTGGGTCATGTACAGCTCCCGGGGGGTGGACAGCCCGGATGTCCGCAGGGCTTCCCGCAGGGTTTTCGCAACGGCCAGGAAGCGCTCATTTTTCGTTTCCTCATAAGCGAACAGGAATGCCTTGCCAAAGGAAAACGCCGCCTGAACCGGATCACGCAGATGGACGGTGGCCTCGGATAAAACGCCGCTGTCAGCGTATGACAGCGCTTCATCCCGGTATTCCTTCTCCCCCGTGGCGCGGTACAGGGCAATGCAGCCTTTCGCTGAATCGCCGTCGAACCGGTCTCCTGCCTGCCTTTCCCGCAGGATGGTTTTCGCTTTCATCCCCGCATCCCTCCACGGCTTTCGTCTGCCTGCTATCATCATATCCCCCGGGAACCTGTACGTCAAGGCATTTTCCGGTTCAGGGCATGGACTTTTCATACCAAAAAAAGAGCGCCGATACAAAACCGGCGCTCCGGGATATAAAGATCAATCGTTCAGTTCCAGCTTCACGGCGGGATGGCCGGTCAGCTGTTCGGTGCGGGCGTCGGGCTGGCCCATACCGACGTACAGGACCACCTTTCCTTCGCGGATGAACTCACCGTTCTCATTGACCACCTTGAAGGCTTCCGGATCCACGGAAATGGTGAAGCCCTGGCAGGAGCCCGCGGGCACGCTGACCCGCCGGAACGCGCACAGCCTGGGGTTCAGCGGCGCGTTTTCGCTGCCCTCGTTCTGGCAGTAGATCTGCACCACGTCGTCGGTGCTGGCTTTTCCCGCGTTGCACACGATCACTTCCACCAGGCACCGGCTATTCTCAGCCCGCACCGACGCGCCTTTCACGTACACATCGCCGTAGGTGAGGCCGTATCCGAAGGGATACAGGGGCGTGCCGGGGAAATAGCGGTAGGTGCGGCCTTTCAGGGCGTAGTCCGTAAAGTCCGGCATTTGGGCCAGCTGCTCATTATAGTAGAAGGTAACGGGCAGCTTGCCGGAGGGGGAAGCGTGCCCCAGCAGCAAATCTGCCACGGCCCTGCCGCCCTGGGCGCCGGGATACCAGGCCGCCAGCACGGCGTCGGCCTGCTCTCCCGCTTCCTGCAGGTCAATGGCGCTGCCGGCGGTGAGCACGATAACGGTGGGCTTGCCCACCTTCAGCACCGCATTCATCAGGCGGCGCTGGGACGCGGGCAGCAGCAGGTCGATCTTGTCGGCGGAGCCGAAGGGATTGCCGGTATCGCCCTGCTCCCCTTCCAGCGTCTCGTCCAGCCCCACCACCAGCACCACGGCGTCGCTGTTCTCCGCCACGGCCAGCGCTTCGCTGAGGCGGTCATCCGGCTCCTGGGCCAGGCCGCTCATCTTGTCGCGGAACAAATGGCAGCCCTCGGAGCAAAGCACCCGGGCCTTGCCCTTGAGCGCCTCCTGCAGGCCCCGCTGGATGGTGATGTACTGGGAGGAAGCGCCGTGATAGTTGCCGACCAGGGAAGAAACCGCGTCGGCGTTGGGGCCGATGACGCCCAGGGTCTTGATTTTGTTTTCGTCCAGCGGCAGCACGCCGTTGTTTTTCAGCAGCACGCAGCCTTCCCGTGCGGCAGCGTCAGCCTTCTGCTGATGCGCTTCGCACTCCACCACCGTATAGGGGATGTCGTCATATTCGCTGCCCTCGCCCATGATGCCCAGCATGTAGCGGGTGGTGAACAGGCGCACGGCGCTCTCCCGGACGGTTTCTTCCTTTACCTTGCCCGCGATCACCGCCGCGACCAGCTTTTCATAGGTGCAGCCGCAGTTCAGGTCACAGCCCGCGTTCACCGCCATCGCGGCGGAATCCACGGGATTGTCGGTGACATGGTGCCCGTCGTGGAAATCCTTGATGGCCCAGCAGTCGGACACGAAATGGCCTTCAAAGCCCCAGTCCTTCAAATGCTTCATCAGGTCGCTGTTGGCGCAGCAGGGCTCGCCGTTGGTACGGTTGTACGCGCCCATCACGGATTCGACCTTCGCTTCCTTCACCAGTTTCTTGAAAGCGGGCAGGTAGGTTTCCTCCATATCCTTTCTGCTGGCGACGGCGTTAAACTCATGGCGCAGATCCTCCGGGCCGGAATGGACGGCAAAGTGCTTGGCGCAGGCGGAAGCCTTCATCACCTCGCCCTTGCCCTGCAAGCCGCGCACGTACGCCGCGCCGATCTCGCCGGTGAGCGTCGGATCCTCGCCGAAGGTCTCCTGGCCGCGGCCCCAGCGGGGATCGCGGAAAATATTGATGTTGGGGCTCCAGAAGGTGAGGCCCTTGTAAATATCCCGGTCGCCGTGGCGGGAGGCGGCGTTGTACTTGGCGCGGCCCTCCGTGGCGCTTACGTCGCCCAGTTCCTCCACCAGCTTGGGATCAAAGGTGGCGGCCATGCCGATGGCCTGGGGATACATGGTGGCCATGCCCGCCCTGGCCACTCCGTGCAGCGCTTCATTCCACCAGTTATAGGCCGGCACGCCCAGCCGCTCGATGGCGGGGGCCTGATAGCTCATTTGGGACGCCGCTTCCTCCAGGGTCATTTTTTCCACCAGCGCCTGCGCCTTTTTCCGTGCTTCTTCACGCTTCATTTTTCTTACCCCTTTTTATATTCTCATTGCCAACCGTTCCAAATATTCTCTCGCCGCCTGGGCGTTATCCGGTTTGGTGTCCTCCAGCGTCATGGGCAGATCGTTTTCTTTGGCGAAGGGCAGCAGATCGCCGTAATACATGGTGCCCATTCCGCAGGGGCGGAAGTCCACCTGCTCCTCGCCGGGCTTATCCGGGTTCACGGCAAAGTCCTTCATATGCAGCACGCGCACCTGGCTGCCCAGCCGCCTGACCGCCTCCCGGATGATGCTTTCCGCCCGGTCCGCCGTGCTGTTGCTCACCAGGTTCACGGCGTCCAAGATGATCTTTACGCTGTCGGATTTTACGGTATCCAGCATCCGCTCCGCCCGCTGGGGATTGGAAATGATGTGGGTGCATACCGGCTCGATGGCCATGACCGCCCCCACTTCTTCCGCATACCGCGCCACCGGCAGGAAGCCCTTGATAAACAGCTGGAACGCTTCCTCGGACTTGGGCGCGGGACCGTCAGAGAATTTTGTTTCCTTAAGGGCGTAGGTTTCGGAGCCCACCACCCGGGCCCCGATCCATGTGGCAAAGCGCAGATGGGCCTTATAAATTTCCTGGGTCTTTTCCAGGGTTTCCTCGTCCGGATTCGCCAGGTTCAGGTAACAGCCCAGCACCGCGCATTCCATCCGGTTTTCTGAAAAAGCCGCCCGCACCTGCGCCGCCAGTTCCTCCGTCAGCAGCTTCGGCGCGTCCTGCATGGAAAAGCTGTCAACGGCTTTGCTCATCGCCAGGTGCGCGCATGAAAAGCCCTGCGCCCTGGCAAAGCCCAGCCGTTCCGTCAGCCTTCCCGGCGCCGTGTCGTGAAGCCGGATCCCGATATTCATACGTTTCTTTTCCTTCCTCCCGGCAGACTGCCGCAGCTTTTATCCTGTCCATGATAGCAAAAAAAGGAAAGGATGTAAAGAACAAAAACAGCCTGGATATAATCGGTTGTTGCGGTATCGTTCCCATTCAGCTAACGCTGAATGGGAAGCAACCTACGGTTGCTCCTCGGCGACGTACACGCCGCCGCCTGCGGATTACAGTCGGGGGAGCTCCCCCCGACACCCCCCGCCGGAAATGCTGCTTGGTCTCTTCCAAATAGGTAAATGGTAACGCGGTATCGGACGAAAACGTCATTGACGGGAAAAACAAAAGGATTTATAATGAATCCGAGATTTGATTGAACCGGAGGGATCACGCATGTTTGGACGCAGAGCGGACGGACGGGTGCTGAAAAATATCGACCCCATCATCGCCCTCACCCCTTATCTGATGCCCATGCGCTGCGACGCGCAGGTGATGTCCAATTATAAGCTGGACTATGAAAAAATGGCCCGGTATATTGTGGAGCAGGGAAACAAGGGGCATAAGCTCACCTTTATGGAAATCATTATCGCCGCGTATGTGCGCACGGTCTCCCAGCTGCCGGAAATCAACCGCTTCGTGGTGAACAAGCGGCTGTACGCCCGCACCCAGCTGACCGTGTCCTTCGCCCTGCTCAAGGACACCGGCGATCCCAACAAGATCGAGGAAAACACGGTGAAATGCTATTTCGACCCCCACGACACCATCTATGACGTGGCCGAGCGCATCAACGCCGCCATTGCGCAGAACCGCAAGGAGGAAGCGGACAACTCCACCATGAAGGTGGCCAAGCTGCTGCTGAATCCCATCCTGGCCAACATCGTGGTCGCTTTCGCCAGGCTGACCGACCGCTACGGCATCCTGCCCAAGTACATCCTGGACGCCTCCCCCTTCCACACCTCCATGTTTTTCACCCAGATGGCGTCCATCGGCATGCCTGCCGTAAACCACCATATCTACAATTTCGGCACCACCTCCCTGTTCGTTTCCATGGGATCCATTCAGCGGGAAACCGTCATCGGCCCCGACGGCAAGGCGGTCAGGAAGCGCTGGCTGCCTGTGGGCTTCACCGCCGACGAGCGCATCTGCGCCGGCGCGGAATGGGCCAAGCTGGTGGATCGGGTGATGTATTATATCGGGCATTTGGAGGAGCTGGAGACCCCGCCTGAAGCCGTGCTTTTCGAGGAAGGAAACGAATACTCCGTCCCCAAATACATTCTCAGGCAGCAGGAGAAACAGCAGAAAAAGAGCATCGCGGGATAACGCTTTGCTTTGGACGGAATGGCAAACATGCCTTTTCCGTACTGTCTGAACATAATAAGAGCGGAGCCGAGGGATCTGGCTGCCCATGCAGCGGTATTTTCAGATTCCTCGGCTCCGCGGCCTTTTGTTCGGAACGGTATGTATTTTATGGTCATCCTTCAATCTGCGTATCGCCAACCGTCACTTTTTCAGCAGATACTTTCTGATGGTGGCGTACAGCATATCCGGGTCGGCGGGCTTGGGCAGGTGGTGGTTCATGCCCGCTTCCAGGGATTGCTGCACGTCCTCTTCAAAGGCGTTGGCGGTCAGGGCGATGATGGGCACGGTTTTCGCGTCGGGCCGATCCAGCGCGCGGATGGAGCGGGCGGCGGTGAGGCCGTTCATCACGGGCATCCGCAAATCCATCAGGATCACATCGTAATAGCCCGCCTCATGGGCTGAGAACATGTCTACCGCGATCTGGCCGTTTTCCGCGTGCTCGGCGGACATGCCCTCCATGTCCAGCAGATCCATCACGATTTCAGCGTTGATTTCCATATCCTCCACCACCAGCGCCCGGCGGCCTTCCATGGAAGGAAGCGCTTCCTCCTGTTTCGGCCCGTCGCCCGGCTGCTGCTGGGAGGCAGGTTGGGCCGGCTCGTCCTCTACGGCTTCCAAAGGCAGCGTGACAGTGAACATGCTGCCTTTGCCTTTTTCGCTCTCCACCGTGATTTCACCGCCCATGATTTCCACCAGCCGCTTGGTGAGCGGCATCCCCAGGCCGGTGCCGCCGTAGGCATTGGTGCTGGATGCGTCCTCCTGGGAAAACACGTTGAAAATTTGGGGCAGAAACTCGGCGCTCATGCCCACGCCGTTGTCCTTCATGGTGAATACCAGCGCGCCCTGCTCATTTTTTCCGACGGAAAAAGCGACGAACCCGCCTGCATCGGTGAATTTTACGGCATTGCCCAGGATGTTGATGAGCACCTGCCTCAGCTTCATGGCGTCGCCAAGATAGGTATCCCCGATGTTCATGGCGGCGTTGCTGATGTAGTCCAGCCCCTTTTCCCGGCATTGGCTCTCGATGATGCTGTTCACCAGCATCAGCGTGTCCCGGAGGGAGAACCGCTCGTTTTTCAGGGTCAGATGGCCGGTTTCGATGCGGTTCATGTCCAGCACATCGTTGATCAGGTCCAGCAGATGCCTGGCGCTGGCGTCGATTTTTTCCAGATAGCCGCGCATCTGGGGCGTAATGCCCGGCTCATGCAGGGCCAGGTTGTCCAGGCCGATGATGGCGTTCATGGGCGAACGCATTTCGTGGCTCATGGTGGACAGAAAAGCGCTCTTGGCATTGCTGCTCGCCTCCGCCGCCATCAGCTCGGCTTCCAGCCGTTCGCTCTGCTGGATGCGGGTGGTGATGTGCCGCAGGAGCAGAAACACAATGAAAACAAAGATACTGCCGCCGAACAGGATGCCGGAGATGATCACGTCCGGCTTGCCGAACAGGCCCACAGCCAGATAACCGAACAGGAACATCACCAGCAAAATAATCGGAATATAAATCTCCAGCTTCGCGTGCTGGTCCCATTTCTCCATCCTCACGATCCGGCGCGCAAAGCGGGAATAACTGATGATGTTGTACACCATCAGCGCGCTGCCAAGATAAACCATCCCGTAAACCAGATACGTCAGCATATCCTCTTTGGCCCCCTCCGTGATCGAAAACAAGTTTTCTCACCGCTGAAAGCAGTCAGCCGCTTTCCCTTCCGGGAAAGCCACGCGACCATCCTTTTGCCATTTTGTGAAGCCGCCGCGTCAGAACTGGAAAACGATCCCCGCCGCTGCCGCGATGGCGATAAAGACCACCGGGCTCCATTTCAGCTTCCTTTGGGCAATGAAAATGGCCGCTCCCAGGATCAGTGCCTTCCACAGAAAGAATCCGCCGTAATCTTTCGCGGCCAGCGCGTCCATATTCACCAGCGCCACCTTCGCCACGTTCAGCCCCGCGGCGGTGATCATGGCGATGGAGGCTGGGCGCAGCCCGTAAAACGCGCCTTCCACATAGCGGTTGTTCCGGAATTTTTCCAGGAACTTGGCGATGATCAGAATGATGATGACCGACGGCGCGGCCAGGCCCAGGGACGCGGTGACGCCGCCCAGCACCCCGGCGGTGGTAAAGCCCGCGTACGTGGACATATTGATGCCGATGGGCCCGGGCGTGGATTCGGACACGGCGATCATATCGGCAATGTCCGCGGTGGTAAACCATTTGGTGGTATTGCTCATCTCATACAGGAAAGGCAGGGTGGCCAGGCCGCCGCCTACGGAAAACAGGCCGGTCTTAAAAAACTCGGCAAACAGGCGCAGGAAAATCATGCTTGCCCGCCCCCCTCCGGATTTTTCGCAGCGTCCTTCCTGCGCAGGGAAATGACTATGCCCAGGCAGCCCGCCAATATCACCAGCACAGCGGCGGGAATCTTCACCGGCAGCAGGGAGGAAAAAGCGTTGAGGGCAAACACCGCCAGATAAATCGCCAGCGCGATGCCGTCCACCACCGATTTTTTCCACAGCCGAAGCACCGCCTGCAGAATCAGCACACACACGCACACGCGGATGCCCGCGAAAGCGTGCTGCACAATGGGGTATTCGGCAAAGTTCTGCAAAAACGCGGCAATCAGCGTGATGATCACCAGCGGCCCTGTCAGAAAGCCCAGCATGGCGGCCAGCGCGCCTTTCACCCCCGCTTTCTTTTCCCCGATAAACGTGCTCACGTTCAGCGCGATGACTCCCGGCGTGCATTGGCCGATGGAAAAATAATCACGCAGGTCGTCCATGTTCGTCCAGCGGCGCTTGTCCACCAGCTCCCGCTCCAGGATCGGCAGCATGGCGTAGCCGCCCCCGAAGGTCACGCAGCCGATCTGGGCGAAGGTAATATACAGCTCCAGGAGTACATTCATTCCGGCTCCCCATTTCCTTAAAATTCCATATGCAGCTTTATTTATTTTATTCGACGCAATGATACTTTTTCCCTTCATTTCCCGATATTTTTCACCGGGGGAGGTTTGCCTTTCCTTTTTCAGGCGGATGTGGTAAAATAGGCGGTGGAAAGCGGGGGAACGCGATGATCGTGGTGGTAGCGGAAAAGCCCAGCGTGGGGCGGGATATCGCCCGGGTGCTGGGCTGCCGGGAAAAAGGCGAAGGGTTTTTAAAGGGAGAAGACTATCTGGTCACCTGGGCGGTGGGCCATCTGGTCACGCTCTGCGAGCCGGATGAGATCGACGAAAAATACAAAAAATGGCGGATGGAGGACCTGCCCATCCTGCCGGAATCGATACCCACCAAGGTCATCTCCAAAACCAAATCCCAGTTCAGCGTGATTAAAAAGCTCATCAACGGCAAGGACACCGAAAAGCTCATCTGCGCCACCGACGCCGGGCGGGAGGGAGAGCTGATCTTCCGCCTGATTTACAGCCAGGCCAAATGCAAAAAGCCGGTGGACAGGCTGTGGATTTCCTCCATGACCGACGAAGCCATCAGGGAGGGCTTCGCCGCTCTGAAACCCGCCCGGGAATACGACGGCCTGTACCGCAGCGCCACCTGCCGCTCAGAGGCGGACTGGCTGGTGGGCATGAACGCCAGCCGGGCTTTTACCCTGCGGTTTGACGCGCTTTTGTCCATCGGCCGGGTTCAGACGCCTACGCTGGCTATCTTGGTCAAGCGCTACCATGAAATCGCCGGGTTCAAGCCGGAGGATTATTTCACCGTCACCGCCGATTTCGGCGATTATTCCGGCCAATGGTTTGATCCCAAAGCCCAGGACGAAAAGAAGGCCAGCCGCATCCCCACGAAGGAGCAGGCGGATGAAATCGCCAAAGCGGTTAAAGGAAAGCCCGCGCGGGTGCAGAGCGTCACCGCCGAGGCGAAAAAGGAACTGCCCCCGCAATTGTACGACCTGACCTCCCTCCAGCGGGAGGCCAACCGCAAGCTGGGCTTCACCGCTGACAAGACGCTGAAAACCGCCCAGGAATTATATGAAAAATGGAAAGCCATCACCTATCCGCGCACGGACAGCCGTTACCTCCCTATGGACATGATCGGCAGAACCGTCCAAACCCTTCATAAGCTGCCGCAGCAGTACCGCGGCTATGCGGAGAACATCCCCTGGAAGGACGGCGGCAAGCTGCCCATATCTCCGCGGATATTCAACAACGAAAAGATTTCCGACCACCACGCCATCATCCCCACGCCCCAGACCGCGCCTGTGGACAAGCTGCCCGCTGACGCGCAGAAGCTGTTCGACATGATCGCCCGGCGGCTGATCGCGGTGTTTTATCCCGCCCATGAGTACGACGCCATTCAGGTGATCACGGAAAGCCAGGGACACCTGTTCAAAACCGCGGGCCGCACGGTGCGGGTAAACGGCTGGAAGGACGTATACCCCTCCGACAGGGAGGAACAGCCCGCCCTGCCCGCCTTGCAGGAGGGGGACGGGCGCACCGTGGGCAAGGCGGCCGTAAAGAAGGAGACCACCAAACCCCCGGCCCCGCACACCGACGCCTCCCTCCTGGCCGCCATGGAAAACGCAGGCAGGGAGCTGGAGGACGAAAAGCTGCGGGAGCAGATGAAGGGCAGCGGCCTGGGCACCCCCGCCACCCGCGCCGCCATCATCGAGCGGCTCATTCAGGTGGGCTACGCTTCCCGCCGAGGCCGCGCCATCAGCGCCACGGAAAAGGGCGTGAGCCTCATCGCCATCGCGCCGGAGGAAATCGCTTCCCCGGAAACCACCGGCAAATGGGAGCTGGCCCTGGACGAAATCGCCAGGAACCAGCGGGACACCCGGCGGTTCATGGAGGGGATCCGGCGCCTTTCCACCTTCCTGGTGGACTACGCCCGGGACACGAAAAACGAAGCCTCCTTCCCCGAGGAAATGCGGCGGGGGAAGAAAGGCGCTGCCAAACGGAAAAGCGCCGCCGTCCAGGCCGTCGCGGGCGTTAAGTGCCCCCTCTGCGGCAGGGATGTTCAGGAAAACACGAAAGCCTTCGGCTGCTCCGGCTGGCGGGAGGGCTGCCATTTTACCCTTTGGAAGGACGGCCTCAGGCGCGGCGGCGGGCCGATGCTGAATGAAAAGCTGGTCAGGCTGCTGCTGGAAAAAGGCGAGGTCAAAGGCTCCACCGGCGTCATCGCCTTCAGGGACGGGCAATTGGCCTTCACGCCCAACGGGCAAACCGAGCCCCAGGCCAGTATGCGCATCACATATGAGAAAAAATGATATAAAACAGAGGAAACTGTTCCCGTATTCTCATGATTTTCTAATGATTTTCCCCCTGTTCTTATCATTTTTCCGGTTTATTCTATAACCGTTCCAAGGGGAACAGAAAAAAAAGAAAGCGGCGGCAACGCCAAGGAGGAAATAAAGATGGATCATTTTGAAATGGTAGAAAAGCTGCGCACGAAGGCGAACGTATCCTACGAAGAAGCGAAGGCCGCCCTGGAAGCCAGCGACTGGGACATCCTGGACGCGCTGGTGCTGCTGGAAAACGAAGGCAAGGTCAACGGTGAAATGAAGGCCGAATACACCACCCAGGAAAAGGCCGAAACCAGGAGCGCCGGCGCAGCCGGCGAAGCGAAGGCCAGCTTCTCCGACGGGCTGGGCAAGCTGTGGGCCTGGATCAAGAAGCTGTTCAACCTGGGCAACACCAACCAGTTCATTATCCGCCGCCATGAAGAAGAGCTGATCGCCATGCCCATCACCGTGATGGCCATCCTGATGATCGTGTTCTGGCCCTTCTCCCTGATCGTGCTGTTCGTGGGCCTGTTCCTGGGCGCCAGGTATTCCTTCCGCGGCCCGAACATCAACAGCAGCGTCAACGATGTGATGGACAAGGCGCAGAACAAGGCCGCCTCCGTGGTGGAAATCCACGTGGAGAAGAACGGCGAAAACAAGGTGGAGTGATTAAAGGGATTAGGGATTAGGAGCGTTCCGAATGCCGTCACCTCGCAGAGAAATGCGTCACCGGAACAAATGCCCTTATTCCCTAATCCCTATTCCCTAATCCCTATAACAAAACAACAAGGGGGCAAACCCATGACCCGCATCCTGCTGGTGGAGGACGAAGAAAAGCTGGCCCGGTTCGTAGAGCTGGAACTGACCCACGAGGGCTATCAGGTGGAGAAAGCATTTGACGGGCGTACCGGCCTGGACATGGCGGAAAAGGGCGGGTACGACCTGCTGCTGCTGGACATCATGCTGCCGGGGCTCAACGGCCTGGAGGTACTGCGCCGCCTGCGGAAAAGCGAAAACAACCTGCCGGTTATCATGCTCACCGCCCGGGACGCGGTGATGGACAAGGTGACGGGCCTGGACATGGGCGCGGACGATTACGTCACCAAGCCCTTTTCCATCGAGGAGCTTCTTGCCCGCATCCGCGCTGCCCTGCGCAAGCAGACCGCCCAGAAAAAAGAGGAGGATCTGCTTTCCTGCGCCGATCTGAGCGTGGATGTTTCCCGCCACCGGGTCACCCGCGGTGGAAAAGAAATCGAGCTGACGGGCCGGGAATTTTCGCTGCTCCAGTTTTTTATGGAAAACAAAACCATCGTCCTCTCCCGGGACCAGCTTTTGGAAAAGGTGTGGGGCTACGATTATCTGGGTGAAACCAACGTGGTGGACGTATACGTGCGCTATCTGCGCGGCAAGATCGACGAGGGCTTTGAGCCCAAATTGCTGCAGACCGTGCGCGGGGTCGGCTACGTGCTGAGGGACGACGCATGAAAGACGAAAAAAGAGTTTCCTCCATCGCCAAGCGCATCAACGCTTATTGGACGCGGCGCACGCTGCTGCTGATGGGCCTGCTTGACGCGGTTCTGGGCACGATGATCGCGGCAAGCTGGATCACCGTGCGGGCGGAAATCTTCTGGCCCTGCCTGACAGGGGCGGAGGTGGTGCTGGCGCTGCTGCAATTCCGGGTGGGAAAGGACAAGGCCAAGCGCCTGATGGAGCCGCTGGAGCGCATCGCCCTGACCGCCCAGGAGCTGAGCCAGACCCGGTTTGACCCGGAAAAGCTGCACCATTTGGAGGATGCCATCGGCACGGTGATCCCCCTCTCCCCCGACGCCCATGTCATCACCGGCGAAAAGGAGCTGCAGGGGCTGGAGCAGGCCATCAACGACCTGCTGAACCGCACCCAGGAATCCTACCGGGAGCAGACCCGCTTCGTATCCGACGCCTCCCATGAGCTGCGCACCCCCATCGCCGTCATCCAGGGCTACGCCGACATGCTCCAGCGCTGGGGCAAGTCGGATGAAAAGGTGCTGGAGGAAGGCATCACCGCCATCCAGACCGAGTCCGGCCACATGAAAAAGCTGGTGGAGCAATTGCTGTTCCTGGCCCGGGGAGACAACGGACGCAATCAGTTGGTGTTTGAGGAATTTGATTTGTCCCAGATGATCTCCGAGGTATTTGAGGAATCCCGGATGATCCATCCCGACCGCTCCTGGCGCCTGGACGCGCCGGAGCCCGTCACGGTCTATGGCGACGCCGCCATGCTCAAGCAGACCGCCCGCATCCTCACTGACAACGCGGTGAAATACACAGGTCCCGGCACGCTCATCTCCCTCCGCACCCGTTACAAGGACGGTTCCCCCTGCTTTGAAGTGCAGGACAACGGCATCGGCATCAAGCAGGAGGATCTGGAGCATATCTTCGACCGCTTTTTCCGCTCCGATCCCGCCCGCACCCGCGCCACCGGCGGCACCGGCCTGGGCCTGAGCATCGCCAAATGGATCGTGGAACGCCACAAGGGTTACTTCGACGTGTATTCCCGCGAGGAAATCGGCACCCGGATCGGCGTGATCCTGCCCAATCGAGGGGATACGCCCTTAAAGAATGTTACACAAACGCAAGGCTGAAAACAAAGCGAAAAAAAATAGTTGACAAGCTCCCGTTTGTTTGCTATAATACCTTCTGCGGTTGAGAGTTCATCGCTTGACCGCATGGCAATGGGGAATGGTGTAACGGCAGCACCTACGACTCTGACTCGTATTGTCAAGGTTCAAATCCTTGTTCCCCAGCCATTTGCCTCCATTGTCTAGAGGCCTAGGACGCCGCCCTCTCAAGGCGGAAACATGGGTTCGAATCCC
>JAFZOG010000006.1 GCA_017550745.1 Clostridia bacterium
CCCGAATCGACTGGCGAAAATAGCTGGTTCTACCCAACGAAGTGCTTTCGCCTATTGGGATGCAAGGGATGAAATCCCTTGCCGCAGGTCTGGGCGCGCGCAGCGCCCAGCGTATCCCTTTACTGACTTAAAGTGCCCTTTCTACAATAACGAATGCATAATTACATATGCGTAAACAAAAAAGACCGGCAGCGAAAGGAGGATGAAGCGAAGCGGGGCGTTAAAACCATTCAGGAAGAGGTAAAAACCATACCGGAAGGACACAGGTTGACAGCGATACGGGGAGGGAATAACATGAAAAAGCTGTTTACAATCGACGATATCATGGTTTCTTTCATTTCAGCGCTGGGCTACGGCTTCGGGGCCGCTATCTCAAAGCTATTGGGCTGGCCGGAGCTTTTGTGCGAGGGAGCGAGCTTTCTTCTGGGCATGGGGCTGAACGCGGTCATCACCAGGATCGCCTTCAGCAAAGCCGTCCAGAAAAAAACGATGAACCGGGTGATCACCTATGTTCTGGTTTTTCTCATTTTCCTGGCTGCCCATGCGTATTCCGTTGTGTGGATGGGCACGTCCATGCTCAATTATTTGAAAGACCAGATTGTGGGCGTGGTTGGCATGCCCATTCTCGGCTTTTTCGTGAATCTGCTTATCCGCTGGTATCAAATTCGGAAAATCCGCAAGCGTTATGGAGACGGAAGCGAAGGCTTTGTATTCGATTTGAAGGAGAAAGACATCGAGGCAGCGAATAAACAAAATCAGCAGATCTTCGGCAAATACGACGATCATTGCGCGGTCAGGACGAGAACCGGCGTCTATGTGGGGGCGAATTATGAGAATACCATGAACTATCTGGGGATTCCCTACGCCAAGCCGCCGGTGGGCGGCCGCCGTTGGAAGGCTCCTGAGCCGCTTCCCGAGTCCAGCGCCGTATTCGAGGCGAAGTATTTCGGCGCTTCGGCCATACAGGTGGAGCACAAGGGCTCCATCATTCAGAAACATCGGCAGAGCGAGGACTGCCTGACCCTGAATATCGGCGTCGGGCTCGATCGGACGGAGTCCAAAAAGCCGGTTCTCGTGCTGTTTCATCCGGGAGATTTCACCTGCGGAGGCTCCGTCGATCCCCTGCTGTACGGCTATCATTTTGTATCCGAGCATCCGGACGTTGTATTCGTCAGTTTTAATTACCGCCTGGGCATTTTCGGTTTTATTGATTTTTCGGAGATTCCCGGCGGGGATGCCCGCCCGGACACCTTAAACCTGGGTCTGCTGGATCAGATCGCGGCGCTGAAATGGATCAAGGAAAACATCGCCGCCTTCGGAGGCGATCCCGACCGAATCACGGTGCTCGGCTTTGAGTCCGGCGCCAGCTCCATCCTGCTGCTGGGGGCCAGCGGGCGGGCCAGGGGCCTGTTCCGGAAGGCTTTCGTATTCAACGGCAGCCCGGCAGCCGCCTACGACACGCCGGATGCCGCCAGGGCCCTGGCAAAGGATCTGCTCAAGGAAACGGGCACAGCGACGATGGACGAGCTTCTTGCGCTGAAAACGGAAACCCTGAAGGACGCGGCGCAAAGGCTTTGGCAGAATATGTGCGCGCCCACCTGTGACGGAGCATTGATCCCCGCCGACGTGTATCAGGCCTGCAAAATGGGGGCCGCTTCCGGCATTGATTTTGTCATTGGCATTCCAAGCAATGAAATGCAGGTATTCCGCTCCCTGGTGGGCAATCAGAAATACATGGAGGGAATATTCGCGGCTGTGACCGAGATGCGAAATTACATGAACGATGCCACTGCCGGCGCGGTACAGGCGTATATGGAGGCGCAGACGGCGTCTTCCAACGAGCTTGAAGCGAAATCGAAGCTGGTTGAGCAATGGCTGGCGCTTTGCATCTATCGCGGCGCGGCAAGGCTGAAAGAAGGCGGAAATCAAGTGCATCTGCTGTACTGGGCCGAAAAACCGCTGATCGAGAATCTGGGTTCGGGCACGGTGGACGCGGCGGCGGCATTGCTGGGAAACGGTGACGCGCTGCAGATGTACGGCAGCGTGATGAACGCGGATCTGTCCGAAACGCTTCAGCGCCTTTTGCTGAAAATGATAAACGGGGAGCCCCTGCAGCTGTATACGAACGAAATCAGGGGCGTGGACGCCCTTGATTGGAAGGCGTTTCCCCGGGCGCTCATCGTTTCGGATGGGAAGCTCCAATGCGATATAATAGAAGACAGGATAACGGAGGTAAAGGGTCTACTGGACTTTGCGGTACAATAAGGCTGAAAATGATAAAGGAGGAACAGACATGACCAAGAACATTCTTTTGACATCCATGGACGCCCTGGAGAACGACAGGCCCCTGCGGTATTACGGCGTGCAGAAAGAATTTGGCTTCGCCTACTGTGAAGCCATGCAGAGCATGGAAGCGAGCACCAAGTATATCCTGGCCAGCTTTCCCATTGACGAAATTCTCGTCATCGGTGACGAAATGCCCGCTGACAGCGGAGACACCGGGAAACCCTTCCGTCTGAAGGACGCGGGCGCGCTTTCTTCCGCGAAGCCGGGTTCTCTCTCCGCCTTCGATCTGTACCGGTTCCGAATCGCGGAGTATATCAACGAAACGAGCCATGAGCAGCAGGCTTATGACGCCCTGCTGCCCGAAGAAGAGCGCCAAAAACTCATCGACTTTATCCGCACTTTCCAGGAGCAGTATTCTGAGCGGGAAATAAAGCGGATCAACCGCCTCTTTGACGAATTTGCGTGCAGCCGCCAGCTTTATGAGCGGTTCAGGGACGCGCTTTTCGCCGCTTTCCCGGAGGCCCGCAAAGATTCCCGGCTGGCCATAAAGTGGGTGAATAATTATCTGTACGAGCAGCTAAAGCCCTCTGCCAAGCTTGAGATCCTGCCGGCAAACGAAAACATTTGCGCCCGTTATTTCCCGGCGGACATGCTGGAGAAACGGGAGTACTGGTTCAACAGCGCTTTGGACGTCAATCAGGATGTTCTGGACGGCAAAGATGAAATCAACCTCTTTGTTTCTCTGGCCAACGACTCCGCGGTGGACGCGCACATTGTCCTGAATATGCTGGACATTCTGATTTCCACGCCGGGAAGCAACGTCCACCTGAAAAAAATTTACAGGGTTTTGGAGTCCTCCGGCAGCCTGGCAGGAGTGATTGAGGACAACACCGTCGCTGCCCGCACCACCGATCTGGTCGCCGCCGCCCACGCTTTCCTGAATTACAGCAAGACAGATATGCTTGTGAATTTCTGGGAAAACAGCGGACAGCACGACGAGCGGATCAGCCGCCTGATCTATGCCGCGCGGCACGTGGACGTGGGCATCTCCATGTGCAATATCATAGAGGTGCAGGAAGGCATCCAAATGCTGCGCAGCCTGTGCAGGGACGAGCGTTCGTGGACGGAGGACGGCGATTACGGCCTTCTGTTCGGTGTGATCGGCGGGTGTATCCAGGCGGACTACGGCGCGCTGCTGGAGAGCGACAGCATCTCCTTTATCGAACTGATCAAATGGGCGTATAAGCATCAGCTGTATCAGCAGGTGCTGACGCTGATCGAATCCCACGCGCCGGCCAATCTGGTGAACACCGGCGTCTTCTACTACTGCGACGACGAAAAGCGCAAGGATGAGGTCGTAAATCTGCTGGCGCAGCAGCGGCTGCTGCTGAAGCCTTATGAATACTATCGGATGGATGATATCGATCATTATTTTATCAAGAACTATGATCGGGCAGGCGTCCGGCTCAACGGTTCCAGGGGCGAGGACAGGAATGCCGTGTATGCCGCCCTGCGGGCGAAGTCCATTGAAAACCAGGATCCGGCCAAGATCAGCGGACATACCGCCTGCGGCAGCATGGAAACGGTGCAGAATGTCCTGTACGCCTATTTCCACCTGGGCGAGGTGCGAAACAAGATCAGCCATGCCGACTCAGACGCCATGGCCGAGCGGCGCCTGAACGTATCCGAAAACGAGATCAGCTATGCCATGGTGATGATGCGGGAAAGCATTGAATTTTTCATCAAGAGCTATGAAACAGCCATAGAAGAGGTGCGGGACAAAAATCCGAAAATCGTCGCCATTACTGCCGATGACGTCCGAAATGCGGCGGACCGCATGCGGCGCGAGAGAGGCCACGACGAACGGAATCAACCCTTCAGGAGACAGGAATGAGCATTATCACAGTTTCCCAGGGTACCAATAAAACCGCTTCCGGTACGGGGAAAATGAATCATGCACGATGCAATAAAGTGTCTCGAAAAATTTAGGAGGATGTATTATGAAGAAAACTGTTTCTTTGCTGCTTGCGCTGCTGCTGGCGATGGGCATACTGCCCGCATTCGCCGCTTTGGAAACGACGGCTTCCGATCCCCTGTCCCTGTGGACACAGGATTGCGTCGCCAGGGAAATGCTGGTCACCTACATGGCAGCCATCACCGATGAAAGTAGCGAGGATTATATCCCGCCCATCGACCGCGTCGCCGTGTTCGATCTGGACGGCACCCTGTTCTGCGAAACCGACCCGAATTACTTTGACTATACGTTGCTTGTATACCGGGTGTTGGAGGACCCGGATTACAAGAACAAAGCCAGCGATTTTGAACGGGAAACGGCCCTCAAGATCGTGGGGCAGAACAATTACGGCCTGTCCTTCTCCGGCCTGGAGGTGGATCACGGCAAATGCATCGCCTCCGCCTTTGCGGGCATGACGCTGGAAGAATTCAACGCCTACATCCAGGCATTCAAAAAGCTGCCCATGCCCAGCTACGACGGCATGAACCGGGGCGGCAGCTGGTATCTGCCCATGCTGCAGGTGGTGGAATACCTGAAAGCCAACGATTTCACCGTGTACGTCGTCAGCGGCACGGACCGGTTTATCGTGCGCGGCATCGCCTATGATTCCCCCCTGGGCCTGCCGCCGAGGAACATCATCGGCTCCGATGAAACGGTGGTAGCCAGCAATCAGGGCGACGCGGACGGCCTCAACTATGTGTTTGTCAAGGATGACGCGCTGATCCTGGGCGGCGAATTTGTCGTAAAAAACCTGAAAATGAACAAGGTGGCCGTCATCATCCAGGAAATCGGCCAGCAGCCCGTTTTATCCTTCGGCAACAGCACCGGGGACGCCAGCATGGCGGAATACGTCACCAGCAACAACCGTTACGCCAGCATGGCCTTCATGCTCTGCTGCGACGATACCGTGCGGGAGAACGGCAGCCAGTCCAAGGCAGATAAAATGTTCTCCCTCTGCGAAAGCTTCGGCTGGATTCCCATTTCCATGCGGGACGATTGGACGACCATTTATGGGGACGGGGTCACGAAAAAATAACAGCCCATCATTCATCATGAAGGTAACAGAGGAGGAAAAATCATGATTCCCATTGAACCATGTATTCTCAGATCGGACATGATCCGCTGTGCCTTATGCCAGAACGCCCCTTGCGGCGCGGTCTGCGAAAAGGTGAAGCCTGCCGATCTTTTGCGGAGCGTCTGGTTTCAGAACGAGCAATGCGCCGCCCAAAGACTGCCGGAGCAGAATCCCTGCATCACCTGCCCCGCGCCCTGCGAACGGGCCTGCGTCCGGGCGGGAGAGGTGCCCATCCGGGATGTGGTCAACCGCCTGTATTACCAGGTAAAGCCGGAATGTGAAACGCCGATTCCGGAAAATGAGGATCGGCTGAAATGCGACCTGTGCGGCATCCCGCTGGAGAATCCTTTCCTGCTGTCCTCCTCCGTGGTCGCCAGCACCTACGATATGTGCGCCCGGGCCTTTGAGGCGGGCTGGGCAGGGGTGTGCTTCAAGACCATCTGCACCCTGGACATTCACGAGGCCTCACCCCGTTTCTCCGCCATATCCGGCAGCGACGGCAGCATCGTGGGCTTCAAGAACATCGAACAGCTTTCCGACCACAGCATGGCGGAAAACATGGAAATCTTCCGCAGGCTGAAAGCCAACTATCCCACCAAATTCATCCTGGCCTCCATCATGGGCCAGAACGAAACGGAATGGAGCGAGCTGGCCCGGATGTGCGAGGAAAACGGCGCGGACGCCATCGAGCTCAATTTCTCCTGCCCCAACATGGCCGAGGGCGGCCTGGGCAGCGACATCGGGCAGGTGCCGGAGCTGGTGGAGCGCTTCACCCGCGCGGCGAAGCAAGCCTGCCATATTCCCGTGCTGGCCAAGCTGACCCCCAACGTGGCGAATATGAGCCCCGCGGCGGAAGCGGCCAAGCGGGGCGGCGCGGACGGCCTCGCAGCCATCAACACCATCAAATCCATCGTGGGCATCAATCCCCACACCTATGTTTCTTCCCCCGCAGTACATGGGCAGAGCGCCGTGGGCGGGTACAGCGGCAACGCGGTCAAGCCCATCGCCCTGCGGTTCATAGCGGAGCTGGGCCAGAATCCAAATTTGAAGGGGATGCACCTGAGCGCCATGGGCGGCGTGGAAACCTGGATGGACGCCCTGGAATTTATCCTGCTGGGCGGCGGCTCCATTCAGGTGACTACCGCCGTGATGCAGTACGGCTACCGGATCATCGACGACCTGAAAGCGGGCCTGAACCTGTATCTGGCTGAAAAAGGCTTTTCCAGCGTGAAGGAGGCCATAGGCTTAGGGCTGGATTCCCTGAGCGCCACCACCGATGTGCTGGAGAGGGACACCGTTGTTTTCCCGCAATTCATCCGGGAACGCTGCATCGGCTGCGGGCGCTGCGCCATCTCCTGCGCGGACGGCGGGCATCAGGCCATCCGCCTGGATGAAAACCGCCGCCCGGCGCTGAACGGCAAAAACTGCGTGGGCTGCCATTTGTGCATCCTGGTCTGCCCCCAGCGGGCCATACAGCCGGGAAAGAAACGGATCACGCGAAGGACGGAATTGTAGTGCGCTGCAGGCATATCCCGCCATTTGTCATATCGGTTTGGCTGAATGAACAAGCGAGAAAACAAGGTGGACACCTATGATCCACGTGGATAGCGCCTTGTGGCTCTTGATGGAAAAGGACCCCACCCTGAACCCTTACGCCGGGGAGATCAGGATGCACCTGGACCGCTACAACGACCGACGCTGGCATTTGGCCGGGAACGGAAGCCTTTCCGATTTTGCCAACGGCCACCGTTACTTTGGCTTTCACCGCACGGAAACGGGATGGGTGTTCCGTGTATTTCATTTACTATAACATATAGTATTTGTTGCTAATCATAATTCACGTTCAAAAAAAACAGATTTCAGATAGATTTTTCGACCTGCCCAACTGACCGGCCTCCGTTGAACGATTTTTTATCGGAACTTTTGGTTTATTCCTCATAAGGGGTATTTCGCAGATACCACTCCGGGTCGATTTTTTATCGGAACTTTTTTCATCTTTTCCCTTGCTTTACAAGGACTCCAGAAAAAAGTTCCGATAAAATTCGAGTTCCGATAACCATTTTAATCGCAACCCTTCTGTTTTTTACCGGGGGATGCCGAATTATTACGAAAATGGATGCAAATCGTTTTAATATTGTAAAGAAACGGGAAGAATATTGTAATGGAACGGGAAGAATATTTAAACAAATTTGAAGGGCAGGATATGGTAGAATAATGATGCCCCTTTCTGTGCAAAGGTCGGGAGGGAGGGGGCTCGTTCGGAATTTCGTTCGCGCGGAAAGAGCGAAGAAAATACAGAAAAGGGCTTGACAGTTATGCAATTTAAGCGTACTCTCGCACAGCACAGCACAGCACAGCACAGCTCAGCAC
>JAFZOG010000032.1 GCA_017550745.1 Clostridia bacterium
ACCCCAGATCGACTGGCGAATGTACTCTTCTCTACCCAACAGAGTGATTTCGCCTGTCGGAGTCCAGAGGGTGAAACCCTCTGGCGCAGGTCTGGGCGCGCGGAGCGCCCAGCGTATCCCCTTACTCACTTAAAGTGCCCTTCACGCCGTCAGCGCCACCTTAAGCACATCCCCGATATTCTCGGTGAGGACGATTTCAAACTCCCTGCGCACGTGCTCGGGCACGTCCTCCAGGTCTTTCTGGTTTTCCCTGGGCAGCAGGATGGTCCTGATCCCGGCGCGGTAGGCGGCCAGGAGCTTTTCCTTCACCCCGCCGATGGGCAGCACCCGGCCCCGCAGGGTGATTTCCCCGGTCATGGCCACGTCCTGGCGCACCTTTCTGCCCGTCAGCGCGGAGACCAGGGCCGTGGCCATGGTGACGCCGGCGGAAGGGCCGTCCTTCGGCACGGCGCCTTCGGGCACGTGGATGTGAATGTCCAGGTTCTTGTGGAACTCGGGCTGCAATGAAAATTCATTGGCGTGGGCCCGCACCCAGGACAGCGCGGCCATGGCGGATTCCTTCATCACGTCGCCCAGCTGGCCGGTGAGCTTTATCTGCCCGGTGCCCTCCATGGTGGCGCACTCCACGGCCAGGGTTTCGCCGCCCACGGTGGTATAGGCCAGGCCGTTCACGATGCCCACCAGGGGCTCCTTCTCCGGGGCCTCCCGCAGATAGCGCGGCGCGCCCAGATACTTTTCCACGGTCTGGGGGTTCACGCTGACCGCGTCCTTTTCCTCGTCCAGCATTTCCACCGCCGCCTTGCGCACCACCCGGGCAATGGTGCGGCTCAGCGTCCGCACGCCCGCTTCCCGGGTGTAGCCTTCAATGATGTGCTTCATGGCGGCATCCGACACCTTCACGGATTTCGGGGGCAGGCCGTGCTCCTTTGTCAGCTTGGGCAGCAGGTGCTTCCTGGCGATATGCAGCTTTTCTTCCTCCGTGTAGCTGGGCACCTCGATGACCTCCATCCTGTCCAGCAGGGGGCCGGGGATGGTGTCCACGGTGTTGGCGGTGGTGATGAACATGACCCTGGACAGGTCGAAGGGCAGCTCCATGTAATGGTCGCGGAAAGCGTGATTCTGCTCCCCGTCCAGCACCTCCAGCATGGCGGAGGCGGGGTCGCCCCGGAAGTCGTGGCTCATCTTGTCGATCTCGTCGAACAGGAACACGGGGTTCATGGTGCCCGCCCGCTTCATCCCTTCGATGATGCGGCCGGGAATGGCCCCCACATAGGTGCGCCGGTGGCCGCGGATCTCGGCCTCGTCCCGCACGCCGCCCAGGCTCATCTGCACGAATTTGCGGCCCACGGCCTTGGCGATGCCCTTCACGATGCTGGTCTTGCCCACGCCGGGGGGGCCCACAAAGCACAGGATGGGGCCTTTCAGCGCGCCGTCCTCGGTGTTGGCTTCTTTCATGCGGCGGACGGCCAGGTATTCGATCACCCGCTCCTTCACCTTTTCCATGGCGTAGTGGTCTTCGTCCAGCACCCGGCGGGCGCGTTTCAGGTCCAGGTTATCGGTGGTGGTCTTGCCCCAGGGCAGGTCCAGTATCCATTCCACGTAAGTGCGCGCCACCCCGATCTCCGGCGTGCCGGGGGCCATGCAGGACAGCCTGTCCAGCTCCTTGTCGGCCTTTTCCCGGGCCTCGTCGTTCATGGGCGTATCGGCCACCTTTTTGCGCAGGTCCTCCACGTAGGTTTCGTCCTTGTCGCCCAGCTCCTCCTGGATGGCCTTGATCTGCTCCCGCAGGTAATAATCCTTCTGGTTCTTGTCGATCTGCTTTTTCAGGCGGCTCTGCACCTGCTTTTCGATCCCGGCCAGCTCGGTTTCCCGGATGAGGATCTCGCACAGCTTTTCCAGCCGCTTTTCCACATCGATCTCTTCCAGGATGGCCTGGCGGTCCTCCACCCTGGTCAGCACGTTGGCGGCGATGATGTCGGCCAGCTGGTCGGGCCTGTCCACCTCGCTGACGGACCGCAGCGTTTCCCCGGACACGCGCATGGACGCCCGGGCATATTCCTCAAATAAATCATGGGTGGCCCGCACCATGGCCTCGGTCTCCGGGGTGTCCGGCAGCTCCTGGGCGGGGATTTCCACGTCGGCGATCCAATAAGGCTCCTCCTGGGTGATAGCCCGCAGGAACGCCCGCTGCTCGCCTTCCACCAGCACGCGGATGGTGTCCCCCGGCAGGTTCAGCACCTGCTTGATGGCCGCCACCGTGCCCACCCGGCACAGATCCTCCATCCCGGGCTCTTCCACGTCGCCGTCCTGCTGGGCCACCAGGAATACCTGCTGGTTCTCCATCATGGCCTGCTCCAGGGCCGCCACGCTCCGGGCGCGGCCCACGTCAAAATGCAGCACCATGTGGGGAAATACCATCAGCCCCCGGAGGGGGATCAGCGGCAGGCGCAGCGTGTTTTTTTTCTTTCTTGGCATAATATCTCCCTGAAATACGGCTTATTTTCCGGAATAAAACGCATTCTCCGGCACCGTAAATTATACCCGATACGGCTTGAAATTGCAACCCGGGATAATCATAGGGGAACGCTGGGGCTGTTCGCCCCCAGCGTACCCCCCGCGCCATAATCGGCCGCTTGCTTAGCGGCGAGGGGATGGGAGGACGGCAACGCGCTTTCCGCTGCGGGGGACTGCGCTTCTGCGGGCAGCAGCATTTCCCGCAGGGCATCGTGGAGGGTATCGATCAGGACGACGTGAATCCCGGCGTCATGAAAGCGCTCCAGGGCGTTTTCCCGGGGGATCAGCACCCGTTTCAGCCCGGCCTGCCTGGCGGCGTCCACCTTGGCGGGCACGCCGCCCACGGGCAGCGCGTCGCCCTGCACGCCGATCTCGCCGGTGACGGCGGCGCTGCCGTCCACGGGCCGCCCGGTCAGGGCGCTGACCGCCGCCACAGCCATGGCAATGCCCGCCGAGGGCCCGTCCACCGGCGCGCCGCCGGGGAAATTGATGTGCAGGTCGGTGCGCTCGTCCGCGCAGCCCAGGCGGCGAAGCAGGGTGACGACGTTTTCCGCGGAAGCGTGGGCGGTGGACTTCCGGCGCATGGCATGCCCGCCGGCCCCCAGCTCTTCTTCCTCCACGATGCCGGTGACCCTGACCCTGCCGGTGCCGGGCCCGGCCACGGCTTCGATCTCCATCACCGTTCCCTGGTGGCTGCCGCTCACGGCCAGGCCGTGCACCCGCCCCACGCGGCTGTCCAGGCACGCGGTGTTTTCAGGCCGCCGCGGGCAGTGGCCGGATTCGATCACCCATTCCATATCGGCCCGCCGGATCTCCTTCCGGTTTTCCAGCTGCGCCGCGCCGCAGGCCATCTGCACCATGTTCACCGCGTCGCGGCCGCAGGCGGCGTACCGGCCGGTGAGCGCCGCGGTATCCCGGCTCATGGCAAAGCCCGCGCGCCGGGCGGCTTCATAGGCGATGCGGGCGACCTCCTCCGGGTTCAGGGCGCGGAAAAAGATCTCCATGCACCGGGAGCGCAGGGCCGGGGGCAGCTCCTCCGGGCTGCGGGTGGTGGCCCCCACCAGCCGGAAGTCGGCAGGCAGGCCGTCCCTGAATATCTCATGGATATACCGCGGCGTGCCGGTGTCGTCGGGGTTATAGTAGGCGGACTCAAACTGCACCTTCCGGTCTTCCAGGACCTTCAGCAGTTTGTTCATCTGGATGGGATGCAATTCCCCGATCTCGTCCAGAAACAGCACGCCGCCGTGAGCCCGGCTCACCGCGCCGGGCTTGGGCTGGGGCACGCCCTGGGCCCCCAGGGGCCCGGCGCCCTGGTAGATGGGGTCGTGCACGCTGCCGATGAGCGGGTCGGCGATGGCCCGCTCGTCAAACCGCACGCAGGTGGCGTCCATTTCGATGAACGGGGCGTTCTGCCGAAACGGCGTGCCGGGGCTTTGCTTTGCCGCCTCCAGCGCCAGCCGCGCCGCGCAGGTTTTCCCGATGCCCGGCGGGCCGTAGATGATCACGTGCTGCGGGTTCTGGCCGCACAGGATGGCCTTCAGCGAACGGATGCCCTCCTCCTGCCCGATGATGTCCTCAAAACGCCGGGGCCGCACGTGCTCGCTCAGCGGTTCGGACAGCGATACCGCCCGCATCCTGCGCAGGTTTTCCATTTCCTTCGCGCTTTCCCGCCCGTTTCTGGGCTGCGCCTGCTGCTGCCGCTTGAGCTGCGTGTAAAAATAAATCCCCATGATCACCGTCGCTGTCAGCTGTACCGCCGAAAAAAGCCAGCTCAATTCCTTCATCCCCCCTTTTTCCTGCCTTTATCATGCCTTGCCCATGGAAAAACCATGCAGGAAAACTTTCGGAAAGTTGGGGCAGTTGCAGCAGCCTTTATATTTCCGGTGACACAAATAAAGCTGTCACGATTTTTTGATTGGCTCAAATCCGCGGGCATCCCCTTGACGCAGGGCGGAAAATGCGGTATTTTGGTGAAAACGGAAAGGGGGACAAGGAAATGCTGTTTATCGGAATCTGCGGGGCCAGCGGGTCGGGCAAAACGACGCTGGCGGAGGAACTGATGCGGGACATGGGCGTGAATGGCGTGCTCATCAACCAGGACGCGTATTATTTCGATCACCCCGATCTGACCTTTGAGGAAAAGACGCACCTGAACTACGACGAGCCGGATATTTTCGACCACGACCTGCTGTACCACGACGTGTGCGAGCTGATGGAGGGCAGGCCCATCACCCGCAAAGCCTACGACTTTTCCCTGCACGCCCGGAAGGACACCACCGAGCTGATCTATCCCGCCCCGGTGCTGATCGTGGAGGGCATCCATTCCTTCTACGACCCCCGGCTTCGGGATAAGATGTTCCTGAAGCTGTATATCAACGTGGAGCCGGATATCTGCCTTTTGCGCCGCATCACCCGCGACATCAAGGACAGGGGCCGCCAGATCGACAACATCGCGGAGCAGTATCTGTCTACCGTCAAGCCCATGTACGACCGCTGGATCAAAAACTATATCCTGGACGCCGACGTGGTGGTGATGAAGGGCGGCAAAAACACCTGCATCGTGCCGATCCTGGCCGGATACCTGCAAAACACCCTGCAGGGCTGGGCCACAAACTGATCATGCCCGGGCGGGCCGGGGCCGAAAAGGCGCGGCGGGGAAGCCGGGGACGGGCCTAAAGCACGCCCACGGCCAGCAGGTTGTCCTTCCCCATGCCGCAGACGTATGGATTGGAATCGAATTGGTAGCAGAAATCCAGGAAGCTTTGCTTTTGTTCCGGGTCGTTCATCAGCTTCACCAGGATATCCCGGGGCACGGTGCGTCCGTAAGCGCCGGGGCCGGAGAGCTGAATACTCTTGACCCCAAATCCTTGCAGGATTTTTTCCAGTTCGTCCGGCAGGAACGTGTAGGTGATGCACCACGGCGCGCCGCCCCGTTCATATTCGTCGATTTCCCGCTGCCCGCCCAGCAGGCCGTCCGCAAGCACCCGCTGGGCCTGCTCCCTGCGGAAGATGAAATCATGAACCATGCTGTCCCGGTTTTCCACGCACCAGCGCACAAAGGGGTCGTCCGCCTGTTCGTCCAGGATGAACTGGTTTTTCTGGATGGGATTGCACAAATAGGGCAGCGATCCCAGGCGGCTTGAAACGCTGAACATGACCTTTTTCCGGGCCAGGCGCACCAGCTCGCCCATGACCCGCTCCTGATTCGGCCAGGTGTAGGAGATGGGCGCGTCGAAGGAAATCACCAGGTCGAAGGAGCGGTCGGCATAAGCGCTCAAATCCTCCAGCGCGCCTTTCACAAAGGTGACGCGGTTCAGCACGCCCTCTTTCTGCGCAATCTCCCGCGCCTTGTCGATCATGGGCTGGGAGATATCGAAGTGCGTCACGCGGCAGCCTTTTTTCGCCAGCAGGATGGAAAAGCGTCCGCTGCCCGCGCCGCCGTCGAACACCGTTTCAACCCCGTCCAGGTTTTCCAACAGTTTCCGCTGGAGATGGTCTTTCTGAATGATGTCGTCGATGTAGGTTTCTTCCCGGCGGCTTTCCAGCTCCCCTTTGTCCGGGAGGTTCCATTGCCGCTCGGCGATCTTCCGGCTGTAATCCATCATGCCCTCCCTAACCGGGGAAATTTTCTGGGGGAAACCGCTCTTTGGAGGCCAAAGAGCGGTTTCCCCCAGACCCCCTTCCGAGAAAGCCATAAACAATAGGCTTTTAGAGTATTAAAAAACGATTGCTTATACGCAGCCTCAGCGATTCGCATACGCCGCCGCGTCCGTCCGGAACGCATGCTTATATTTCCTCCAGATAGGGGATCATCAGCCGCATGGCGTTGGCGCGGTGGCTGATATGGTTTTTTTCCTCCTGGGCCATTTCGGCGAAGGTTTCGCCGCTGAGGTATTCAAAATAGGGGTCGTAGCCGAAGCCGCCGGTGCCCCGGGGGGTGAAGGTGATCACGCCGGGGCAGGCGCCGCGCACGGTTTTCACCTCGCCGTTGGGCAGGGACAAAGCCATGGCGCAGACGAATTCCGCGGTCCTGTCCTCCGCGGGCACGTCGGCCAGGTTGGCGATCAGCAGGTCATTGTTGGCCTTGTCGTCCCCGTGGTGGCCGCAGTAGCGGGCGGAATGCACGCCGGGGGCCCCGTCCAGGGCGTCCACCGAAAGGCCGCTGTCGTCCCCCAGGGCGCACCATCCGGTGGCTTTCGCCACTGCCCGGGCCTTGATGACGGCGTTTTCCTCAAAGGTTTCGCCGTTCTCGTCGATGTCATCGGTGAAGCCCGCCTCGGCCATGGAAATGACCCGGAAGCGGTCCTCCAGCATGTCGGAGATTTCCCGGATCTTATGGGCGTTGTTGCTGGCGATCACCAGCGTGCGCCGGGGCGAGATGACCTCCGCCCGCTCCCCCAGGGCCTTGCGCTGGAGCGCATGCAGCTCCTGAATGCCCTTTTCGCCCAAAGCTAAAATTTCGTTCAGCTCCGCCCGGCTGAAGGCCCGGCCCTCGCCGGTGCCCTGCAGTTCGATGAAGGCCCCGGTTTCGTCCATGACGAAGTTCATGTCTGTCTGGGCGGCGCTGTCCTCCAGATAGCAAAGGTCCAGGCAGGGCGTATCCTCCACGATGCCCGCGCTCACCGCCGCGATCTGGTGGACGATGGGGCTTTCCTTCAGCCTGCCGGATTTGATCAGCTTATCCACCGCGCAGCACAGCGCCACGAAGCCGCCGGTAATGGAGGCCGTCCGGGTGCCGCCGTCCGCTTCCAGCACGTCGCAGTCGATGGTGACGGTGCGCTCCCCCAGGAACCGCCTGTCCACCGCCTGGCGCAGGGCCCGCCCGATCAGGCGGCTGATTTCCACCCCGCGCCCGTCCTTCTTCACGCCGTCCCGGGCTTTGCGCCTGCCCGTGGAGGCGGGCAGCATGGCGTATTCCGCCGTCAGCCACCCCACGTTCTTTCCTTTCAAAAACGGCGGCACGCTCTCCTCCACCGACGCGGTGCAGATCACCCGGGTGCCGCCGCAGCGGATCAGGCAGCTGCCGTCCGCCGTGCCCACAAAATCGGGAATGATTTCACAGGGACGCAGTTCGTTGGGTTTCCGGTTGTCAGGACGGGGCATGGAAATTCCTCCTATCGTATAATGAAAATGCGGGAAATAAAATGCCAGTAAAAAAGGTTACGCTGGGCGCTGCGCGCGCCCAGATCTGCGGCAAGGGATTTCATCCCTCGCCCCCGTCATGTCGAGTAATGTTCTTGGGAGGGCGCTTATGAAGCGGAATTACCAATTGGAGATGGAAGATGAAATCAAGCGGCTGGAGGGGCGGCGGGCGGCGCTGCTTTTGCATTCCTGCTGCGGGCCGTGTTCCAGCGCGGTGCTGGAGCGGCTGACAGCGTTTTTTGACGTGACCGTGCTGTATTACAACCCCAACATCGAGCCGGAGGGGGAGTACCGCCACCGGCTTTCCGAGCAGGAGCGGCTGCTGTCGCTTTTGCCGGGAGACGTGAAGCTGCTGCCCTGCGATTATGATCACGGCGCCTTCGACGCTTTTGCGAAGAACATGGCGGACTGCCCGGAGGGGGGCGCAAGGTGCCTTTCCTGCTTTGCCCTGCGCCTGCGGGAAACGGCGAAACAGGCGAAGGCCCACGGCTTTGAATACTTCACCACCACCCTGTCCGTCAGCCCCCACAAGAACGCGGATCACGTGAACCGCGCCGGGGAAGCGGCGGGGCGGGAATACGGGGTCAAATACCTGTTCGCCGATTTCAAAAAGAAAAACGGATACCTGCGCTCGCTGCAATTATCGAAGGAATATGACCTGTACCGGCAGGATTACTGCGGGTGCCTTTACAGCAAGCCTGTGAAGGACTGACTCCCCAGGCTCACTTCCCCGGTGCGGAGGATGTGATCCCCTGTATCGTCCCGAATCATCAAGCCCCCGTCGTCGGCGACGCCCGTGACGAGGGCGTTTTTTTCCTGGCCGCTTTGGGTATAGCGGATTTCCCGGCCGATGAGGGGCATATGGGCGCGGTAATATGTGACCGCCTCGCCGGTGTCCAGCCGTTCCAGCCCGTCCAGGTAATGGCGGGCGATGGTTCCGGCCAGGGTGAAGCGGTCCACGTCCGCGTCCAGCGCCCCGGCGATGGCGGCTTCCGGCGGGAATCCGCCGATGGGCGTTTTCAGGTTCACGCCCATGCCCACCACCACGCTCCCGCCGACGCGCTCGGCCAAAATGCCGCAGACCTTTTTTCCGCCCAGGAACAGGTCGTTCACCCATTTGATTTTGGGCTGCAAGCCGGTGCATGCTTCGATTGCCTGACAGACAGCCACCGCCGCCAATACGGTGATCTTCCCCGTGTCCGCGTCCTCGGGCGGGTCAATGAGCAGGCTCATGTACAGCCCCGTTCCCGGCGGCGACACGAACCGCCTGCCCAGCCGCCCGCGCCCGGCGCTTTGGCTGTCGGCAGCCAGCAGGAAGGGCGCGGTGATTTTGCCCGCCCGCGCCCATTCCTTCAGCCGGGTGTTGGTGGAGTCCGTTTCGCCCAAGACCAGCGCCGGAACCTGGCCCCAGCGCCGGCCCATGGCCTGACGGATGATTTCTTCTGATGTTTCCATACGAATAGCAAAGGGGTTACGCTGGGGCCTCCGCGGCCCCAGACCCCGCGGCAAGTGATTTCATCCCTTCGACTACGCTCAGGGCAGGCTCTGAGCACCGCGAAGCGGTGCGTTCGCTTGCGCTCGCCGAAGGCAAGTAGGATCTACCTCGCCCTCTGTTGTTGTTTTACGAAGGAGATTCTACCCGCCTCCGGCGGGCGCAAGCGAACGCAGCGCCATCCGTATAGGCGCGGCGAAGTCATGACAGAGTGAGTTTGTTACACTAAATCAAATTCAAGAATAAATTGGGGGATCAATAAGTATCAGCGGAAACTATAGCAAACGACAAAAATAATTTCACTATGCATTGAAAAAGCATTGATGAAGTCAAGCTACATTGTCATCCTGAGCGAAGCCGAGCCAGAGGTGAGGCGAAGCCGAAGGATCTAGGGAGTGTTCACACTGCCGCTCAAAGGCTGAATTCTGGTTGTTTTTCCGTCATGCTGCGTTGCATTTCCTTGAAATACCGCCAGTATTCCTGCGGAAATGCGCCTTGCCTGACGAAAAATCATCTCAGAATCAGCTCTTTTCGGGTAGTGTGAACACCCCCTAATCGTAACATATTCAACCAA
>JAFZOG010000033.1 GCA_017550745.1 Clostridia bacterium
ACCTGGACCTGTCCGACCTTGATTTTACTACGTCCATGGCCCTGGTCCATTCCCGTTTCAGCACCAACACCTTCCCCAGCTGGGCCCGGGCCCATCCCAACCGCTATATCGTACATAATGGGGAGATCAATACCATCCGGGGCAACATCAACTGGCTGAACGCCCGGGAGAGCAAGGCCAAGTCCCCGTTTTTCCCGGATATGGAAAAGGTGTTCCCGGTGGTGGACGATTCCGGCAGCGATTCCGCCATGTTCGACAACTGCCTGGAGTACCTCATGATGACCGGGCATTCCATGGCCCACGCCATGATCACCATGATCCCCGAGCCCTGGGAGAAGGATCCTTCCATGCCCCAGGAGAAAAAAGACTTTTACCGTTACCAGACCTTCATGATGGAACCCTGGGACGGCCCGGCGGCCATCTGCTTCTGCGACGGCACGGTGATCGGCGGCATGCTGGACCGGAACGGTCTGCGGCCGGCCCGCTATTACGTGACGAAAGACGACCGTGTCGTATTAAGCTCGGAAGCCGGCGCGGTGCCTGTTGCCCCGGAACAGATCGCCTATAAGGGCCGCCTGGAGCCGGGCCGCCTTTTCCTGGTCAACACGGCGGAGCAGCGCATCGTGGGAGACGATGAGATCAAACATATGCTGGCCACATCCCATCCTTACGGCGAATGGTGCAAAGAGCACATCATCGAGATGGATAAGCTGGTGGAAGAACGGGGCAGCATGATCAACGATACGCTGATTCCCTTCGACTTGAAAGAACAGCAGAAGGTCTTCGGTTACACCCAGGAAGACCTGACCCAGATGATCGTCCCCATGGCCCGTATGGGCAAGGACCCGGTAGGCGCCATGGGCATCGACGCGCCTCTGCCGGTGCTTTCGGAAAAACCCCAGATGCTCTATGATTATTTCCAGCAGAATTTCGCCCAGGTGACGAACCCGCCCATCGACGGGGTGCGGGAAAGCATCGTCACGTCCTCCCGTGTCATGATCGGCAACGTGGCCAACATTATGGAGCCGGATGAAAAAGGCACGGCGGCCCTGGAAGTGCTGCGGCCCATCCTGACCAACCGGGAGATGGCAGTCATCAAAAACCTGCAGACAGACAAGCTGCGGGCCGTGACCCTGTCCATGCTGTATCCGGTGAACGGCGGCGCGGAGGCCATGGAAACGGCCATCGAGTCCATCTGCATCGACGCCTGGCGGGCCATCCGCAACGGCGCCAACATTCTGGTGCTTTCGGACCGGGGCGTGAATTCCCGCATGGCGGCGGTGCCTGCCCTGCTGGCTACGGCGGCAGTGCATAACTACCTGATCAAAAAGACGGTGCGCTCCGATGTGGGCCTGATCCTGGAATCCGGCGAACCCAGGGAAACGCATCACTATTGTACTCTCATCGGTTATGGCATCACGGCCATCAATCCCTACCTGGCGCTGGACACGGTCCACGCGCTGGCGGAAGAGGGGAAACTGCTGGCGGGGCTGGATGCCGCCCAGGCCCAGGCTAATTACCTGAAGGCTGCTGTCAGCGGCATCCTGGCGGTTATGGCGAAGATGGGCATTTCTACCGTGAAGAGCTATCATGGGGCCCAGATCTTCGAAGCCGTGGGACTGAAGCAGGAACTGATCCAGAAGTATTTTGTGAATACACCCTCCCGCATCGAGGGGCTGGGGCTGGCGGAAATTGCCCGGGAAACCCAGCTGCGGCATCAGAACGCCTACAAAGACGAAGGGGACCTGCCCAGCGGCGACTATTACAAGTACCGTAAGGACGGGGAACAGCCCCATATTCTGGATCCGGAAGCCATCCGCCTGTTGCAGAAAGCCTGTAAGGAAGACGATTACAAAGCCTATAAAGAATACGCAAAGATCGTAGACAAAGGCGCGGTATACCGGCTCCGTGACCTGCTGGACTTCCACTGCCCGCCCGGGAGCAGCATTCCCATTGAAGAAGTGGAACCGGTGGAAAAGATCCTGCTGCATTTCCGCACCGGCGCCATGAGCTACGGCGCTTTAAGCAAGGAAGCCCACGAATGCATCGCCATCGCCATGAATCGCATCGGCTCCATGAGTAACTGCGGCGAAGGCGGGGAAGACCCGGCCCGCTTTGTGAAACGGGAGAACGGGGATGACCCCAGTGACGGCGTGAAGCAGGTTTCCACCGCCCGTTTCGGCGTCACCAGCAACTATCTGGTGAACGGCCGGGAGCTGCAGATCAAGTGTGCCCAGGGCGCCAAGCCCGGGGAAGGCGGACACCTGCCGGGAACCAAGGTCTTTCCGGAGATTGGCAAGACCCGTCACTCCACACCGGGCGTGGCGCTGATCTCACCGCCGCCCCATCACGACATCTATTCCATTGAAGATTTGTCGGAACTTATCTTTGATTTGAAGAACGCCAACAAGGACGCGGCCATCAGCGTGAAGCTGACCGCCGGCTCCGGGATCGGCACTATTGCGGCAGGCGTGGTCAAGGCCAAAGCGGACGGCATCACCATCAGCGGCTTTGACGGCGGTACCGGCGCATCCCCCCGTTCCAGCATGCGCCATGCAGGCATTCCCTGGGAACTGGGCCTGTCGGAAGTGCAGCAGACCCTGCTGCTGAACAAACTGCGGGACCGGGTGAAGCTGGAAGTGGACGGCAAGATCCTTACCGGCCGGGACGTGGCCATCGCGGCCATGTTCGGGGCGGAACTGTTCGCCTTCGGCACCGGCCCCCTCATTGCCCTGGGCTGCCATATGCTGCGGGTGTGTAACCTGAACACCTGTCCCTTCGGTATTTGTACCCAGGACGAAAAGCTGCGGAAACGGTTTAACGGCAAACCGGAATACGTCATCAATTACCTGAAGTTTGTGGCCCAGGACCTGCGGGAGATCATGGCCCGCCTAGGCTTCCATACCGTAGACGAAATGGTGGGACGCTCTGACCGGCTGAAGCAGCGGGAAAGCGCGGTCAACTGGAAAGCTGCGGAAGTGGATCTGGACCGGCTGCTGTTCCGTCCCTACACCGACGCGGAAGTGGGGCATCACTGCCTGCACCGGCAGAAGCACAAGATCGGCGAAACGCTGGACATGTCCAAGCTGGTGCGCATGTGTAAACCGGCGCTGGAAT
>JAFZOG010000034.1 GCA_017550745.1 Clostridia bacterium
ACCCTCGGCGAAAGCCGCTTCCCCCTCGTCCATAACCAATTCCATATAGGCGTCTTGGCTGGCGTCGATTAACGGCTTCTTTTCCTCCGGGAGAGCCGCCAGGAGCTCCTCCTGCGCCTTGTCCAGTCTGTCGCGGGCGCTTGTGTTTTTCACTGTGATGGTGGAGTAGGGGCTGATTTTCCCTCGGTATAGGTCTTCCATAAGCATTCCAAAAACCTCCTCTTTTTTCCCCGGCATCCGGCTGCGCCTTCTTTCGAGGGGCGCTGACGGTGCGGGGCTTGGGTGGACACGAAAAAGCGCCTCCCTCGTAGTAGTGGCATACTACCGTCAGGAGGCGCACATTGCAAGAGATGGTGAATCGAATTATCAAAAATATATCAATTTACTATCAGTATATTCCGTATCACACTCGCCCGTTCTTTTTTTGATGAAGAAAGAAATAGTGAGAATGAAGATATTTACGTTGAGAAGGACAATGCGGCCTCATTTATTCGGAAAGTTTTGTACAAAAAACCACTCGAAGGGAATATTCTATTTGCCATTGGGAAAGAAAATGGCTATACAAAAAATCAGATATATAAAAACCTTGAGGTGGCAGGCGCAAAGAAAACCAGGCTTGAAGGAAACAGAACAATCTGGTATCTGCCAGAAGTTACGACAAACATTGAAGAATTCATAAAGGGAAAGAAATGAAGAGATCAATTCATACGCGCTGCGTCTGCTGCCGTCCTTTTCTTTACCGTATTTCCTGCTTTCCTTTCGGATGCTGTTCTGCCATAGCAGCGCCGCGATCCCCAGCGTCTTCACCGCTCCCATGAACCGCTGCTGACCTTCTTTTTCCTGCTTGCTTTTCTCTCCGTTCTGGTGTAACATGGCTGTGGGCATCTCCTCTCGGTGGATTTGGTACGGACAACCTTATTTTACCAGAGTTTGATGCCCTTTTTCTTGTCAACTGTTTAAATTTGGGGGATATTTTTTCAGGCGGTTCCTCTCTTTCTCGTGCTTTTCGTTATGGGAAAGTTGAGATATATTACATAATTATAAATTTTTTACCATAATTATAGATTGAAGAAACGCGCTTCGATGTTCGATGCGCGATACAATAAAACTCAATATCGAATGATCGATTGGTTTAAGAAAAGGGCTCAAATTGCCGCAAGATCATATGAAATGCTTGCAGATAGGCTGGCTATATGGCATATTATCACTTTGGGCGCTGACGCGGTTTCCATGGGGCTGTCCTCTGATGGAGCAGCTGGCGCACTTGATGTTGCCGCGTCCCCGTTTTTCTGGTATAATTATTTTGATAACGACATTCGAGGAGGAATACCCGTGTGTGTCAACATCCCACATGCGCAAATCCGATCATTTTACCAGCTGATCGCGGCAGCAGATCCAAATGCTTTCAACATGCTGCTGACTGTGTTTGACGGCAAAAACGCGGGAGAAAAGTGTCTTCTCTCATCCGGAAACCTGATGGGCGAACTGCGCAGAAGCGGTTTCTTTGCAAGACACCTTCAAGAAATCAGGGATATGACCCACGGCGGCGTACTGGAATTGGACGGAAATCGGGTGCTTTGCGAACTGCTGGGAAACGAAAAGAAGATGGTCATCTGCGGCGGCGGGCATGTTTCCCAGGCGGTTGTGAAAATCAGCCTGATGCTCGGCCTTCATGTGACCGTGGTGGAGGAACGGCCTGAATTTGCTGAAAAGGCCCGGCTCGCAGGCGTTCACCGCGTCATTTGCGCGCCATACGAGGAGGGTCTTCAACAGATTCCGGGGGATTCGGACACCTTTTTTGTGATCGTCACCCACGCCCATCGCTTTGACACCCAGTGCCTGAACGCCATCAGCCGCAAGCCCCACGCCTATATCGGCATGATCGGTTCCAGGCGGCGGGTCGCGCTGGTCAAGGAGTATCTGATCAGCGAAGCGGGCTGTGATCCCCAGGTGATCCAATCGGTTCACTCGCCCATCGGTCTGGATATCGGCTCGGAAACACCGGAGGAAATCGCCGTTTCCATCATGGCGGAAATCATTCAGGTGAAAAACAGGGAACGCCGGAACGCTTCCTGGCCTCCCGAACTGCTCCGGTCGCTGACGGATCCGCAGACGGCGGAAACGCCCCGGGCGCTGGCCACCGTGGTGGAACGCAGGGACAGCGCGCCCCGGGACGCAGGCGCCAGGATGCTGATCTGGCCGGACGGACAGATTGTGGGCACCATTGGCGGCGGTATTTTGGAAAGCAAAGTGATTCAGACGGCGCGCCGCCAGCTTGAGGCGGGCGATCCCTCCGTTCGCCTGCTTCGCGTGAAGCTGGACGCGGAAACGCCTGACGCGGACGAAATGGCCTGCGGCGGAGAAGTAAGTGTGCTCATCGAAATCACCTGACCATTCAAACGCCGAACCTGGACAAAAAATCGTTCAGCAGGTTCAGGCAGACGATTCTTTGGTATTCGGGGCCGACGCGGCTCTGATTGACAAGGATGCGTTCCTCATAAGCCCGCAGATAATCGGCTTTCACTTTTTTTGCCTCATCGGGCGTTTTCCCGATGAGGCTTTTTTCGATGTCCCGATACCGCTGAACGGCGTCTCCCGCCGCGCCGAACGCCGCCGCCGCGTTGGTGATCCTGCCATTTTCCAGGCCGAACACGCCCGCGAAGGATACGAAGGAAACGGCCTGCGACTGCCTGCCGCCTACCTTTGTATACGCATAGCGCTCCAGGCCCTTCCTGAGCAGTAGGATCTCCGCGATCAGCTCGCCGTCGGACAGGCCAAGATGTTTGCGGCTAAGGAATACCTTGTCAATATCAGCAATGCGCTCCTTTTCCTTTGAGACGATCCGCGCCTTTGCGTCCGCCGCGAATTCCACCACCACAGTATCCGCCTTGTCGGAGCCATTGCCAATATTCCCGCCGAAGGTTCCCGCGTTGCGAATGGCGGGAGCGGCGATATGGGAAACCGCTTCCTTCATCAGCGGCGGCACCAGCGGGCTGGCAAGCGCTTCGGTAAACGTGACCGCAGCGCCGATGCGGATATATCGCTCGTCCGCCGTGATGCTTCGCAATTCTGGAATTTTCTTCAGGAAAAGGTATTTTACGCCAGGACGGTTTTCCAGCATGAGATCGGTTCCCCCGGCGTAAGGAACCGCATTTGTTTCTGCGAGAATCGTCAGGGCCTCTTTCAGAGAGGAGGCGGTGTAACCATTCACCATAACCCATTTCCCTCCTTCGCCGCGCCGCTCACGGCGTTCACGATGGCGTTATAGCCCGTGCAGCGGCAAAAATTCCCGGAAAGCCCTTCCCGGATCTCGTCTTCGCTGGGGTGCGGGTTCTTCGACAGCAGGGCTTCCGCCGCCAAAATCATGCCGGGCGTGCAGAAGCCGCACTGGACGGCGGACACCGCGGCGAACGCCTTTTCAAGCGCGGCAAAGCGCGCCGTTTCCCGGTATCCTTCCAGCGTGACGATGCTGGAACCGTCCACCGCGCCTGCGGCTACACAGCAGGAATTATGAAGGATACCGTCGATCAGGACGGCGCAGGCGCCGCATTCGCCTTCCCTGCAGCCGCACTTGATGCTGGTGCAGCGGTATTGATTCCGTAAAACGTCCAGCAGCCGTTCCGTGGCGCTGCCATGGTATTCCGTTTCTTTTCCGTTGAGGACAAAACGAATGTCCGCCATCTCATCGTTCCTCCTTCGCCAGGGCCAGGATGGTGTCTTCCGCGGTAAACGGCACGTGATGGAGCGGCTTTCCCCCCAGCGCCTGCTCCATGGCGGCCAGATACGCGGCGGGTGCGCCAACCAGAGGCAGCTCTCCCGCTCCTTTCGCGCCATAGGGGCCGAAGGGATAGGACTCCACATGCAGCATGGTTTTCAGGTTTGGAACGTCTTTCGCGGTGGGAATCAAATAATCGGCGAAGTTGTTGTTACGGATAAAGCCGTTCCGGTCATAAGCCATTTTTTCCATGGAGGCGAACCCGATACCCTGAAGGAAGCCGCCCTCCATCTGCCCCATTACGATATTGCGGTCGATGGGCGTGCCTACGTCGAAGATTCCATAAGCGCCCAGCACTTTGGAAATTCCTGTCAAGGTATCCACCTCCAGTTCGATCACACTGACTGACCAGGAATAGGCGGGATAGGCATCGCCCTCCATCTTTTCCATGTCAAATGGGATCAAAAAATCGGGATCGTGATAATGCTCCTCCAGCTCCTGTTCCTGTCCGTCCGCCCATTGCTCCCGCAGCTTGACGGCGGCCCTGCGGAGGAGCTCGCCCGCGATCAGGATGGAACGCGAACCGGCGGTGGGGCCGGAATTGGGCACCCGGGCGGTGTCGGGGTGATCGTAAAACACCTTGTCCAGCGGAAGCCCCAGCGTTTCCGCGACGATCTTCGGAAAGGTGGTGCGCAGGCCCTGGCCGATTTCGCCGTTTGCCGCCAATACCTCCACCGTGCCATCCGCGTTCTTATGCAGCCGGACGACGGATTTAGTCAGCTCGTTTTCGGTCGCGCCGTTCAGGCCGCCGCCATGGGAGCAGAGCGAAAGCCCGATGCCGCGCCGATACCGTCCGGACTGGGGCTGGCCGTAAGAAACGGCCTTTTTCCGATAGCCACAGGCCCGGTCGATTTTTTCGATCATGGCGGGTAGGGGGATGGGGAAATGATACCGGCCGCAGGTGGCGGTCAGATCGCCCTGCCGGGCGAGATGCGCCGCCTTAAAAACCAGGGGATCAACGCCCAGGTCACGGGCGATATGGTTCATCAGCGTCTCCACGGCAAAAAAGACCTGGGGAGCGCCGAACCCTCGGTACGCGCCGCAGGGCGCGGTATTGGTTTTCACGGCGCGCCCGTGAACGCGGATATGGGGAATGCTGTATACGCCCTCCGCCATGAACACAGCGCGCTGGAGCACAAGGCCGGAGAGGGTGGAATATGCCCCTGCGTTGAAGAGCACGTCCACATCAAGCGCCGTTACCCTGCCGTCCTTGACCGCGGCGCGGTAACAGCAGACGGAGGGATGCCGCTTGGAGGTGCACTGCATATCCTCCCGCCGGTCCAATACACATCGAACCGGCTTCCCGCACTTATGCGCCGCAACCGCCACCTGGCAGCCTAAGATAGACGGATACTCTTCCTTTCCGCCGAAGCCTCCGCCCGTCACATCCTGCAGGGCGTGTACGCCGCCGTCTCCACAGCCCAATACCCGCTTGACCGCGTCATGGATATAATAAGCGTTCTGCGCTGAGCCATGCACGAACATGCGTCCGTTTTCCTCCGGTTCCGCCATCATGCCCTGGGTTTCCAGATAGGCGTGTTCATGGTATCCGGTCTCAAACGTTTCATCAAATATTTTGTCCGCTTCAGCGAATGCCTTCTCCACGTCGCCATGGCCGAATTTGTATTCAAAAAAAGTCTCTTGGGCGCGATTCGGGTCAAGAACGGGCTCCAGCTGTTCATACCGCACCCGGCATTCATCCCGCAGCCGTTCCACCGTCTTTTCGTCCGGGCCGCACAGCATGGCGATCGGCTCGCCGATATATTCCACAGTTTCCCGACAAAAGACAGGCGTATCATACAGAACGATTTCGACGGCGTTTTCTTCCGGAACATCCCTGGCGTCCACATAAAAGTACCCATCGGGAAGCGGGGGTGCGTCAACGTCCAATATCCTGGCGCGCGCCACCGTTGAACGCAGCATTTTTCCGCACAGTACGCCCTCCGGCGGATAATCGGAAACGTACACGCTGCGTCCCGATACCTTGGGAGCGTGATCCTTCTTCATCACGCTATGGCTGATCTTGTCCATTCAGATCGTTCCTCCCGTTTGAATCATCCATTCGCAGAACCTTTTCATAATCGTCCGGGGTGTCAACATCGATGCAAACGCCAACGTCATCCACAGGAACGGAGATGATCTCGCTTTCATATTGTTTCCACAGTTCCCGAAGCCCGCCCTCCCTGTCAAAAGCCAGGATGGACGGGATCACCCGCGCGTCGATCAGCGGCGGATGCCTGCGCCGCCCTTCCAGCGTCGGAAAGATCACCGGAGCAGGATAGCGGGCGCGTTCCAGCAGCAGCCGCCTGAAGGTGTCCTGTGAAATCAAAGGCATATCTCCCGGCAAAAGGAAAAAGGCGCCGCACTTTGGCATGGCTGAGACTCCGAGCTGAATAGAACGCTTCATATCCGTTTTGGCATACGCTTCATTCCGGACAAACTGAACCCTTCCTTCAAAAGCACGAAAAATCGTTTGCTCCACGTCAGCGGCGCGGTATCCCGTCACCACGACGGCCGATTCCGCTCCGCCGGACAATACGCTTTCAACGCTGTTTTCAATCAGCGTCCTGCCCCGAAACGGCAGCAAGGGCTTGAAATCGCCCATTCGCCGCGAGCTTCCCGCCGCAAGAACCAGGGCCAGGATCGTTTCACGGGATTGTTTGGAATGCATTTCGGTTTCAGTGATCACAGTTTCACGCCCCAAGCTTTTGACAGGAAAGTGCGCCCGTTGCTTTTCATCTCGTATCCATCCTTTCAGCTTGATTCGCAGTTGCCCGGATACCCTTGATTTATAGTTAATCATGCCGGGGCGGGTAATGTCCATAGCGATTTTCTACTTTCAATGTCCATTTTTTTAAGTTATTATACTGCAAAACTCCCTTGTCGGCAATGGTTTTTATGAACCAAAAAAGCAAAAAAGAGCCGGGGAGGAGTTGAAAGGCTTTTCCAGAGATGATTAAAGGAAGACTTGATATTCGCTTTTTATCGGGTTATAATAAATGTACCAATGTCGTAAGGAGCTTCCTGTATAATTCAAAGTGCCGGTAGAAAGGGCGGGATTGAAACAGAAAGTACCCCACAGTAGAATAGAGATCACGCTGTCCAGGCAAAAGGCGGCGAAATCTAAAACTGCGAGGTACCAAGATGCATTGTACACAAAACGAGAAGATTTCGCAAGTATCTGACG
>JAFZOG010000035.1 GCA_017550745.1 Clostridia bacterium
GCCGATGACTGACAAGGAGTTGGAAGAACTTCTGCGTAAGTCCGAACAGAACGCGTCTTACCCGGATGTTCCGTTTGATGAGTTTACAGTCCCCACGCCGGAAGAATGGGTGGCGGCCTGTAACGAACTGTTAAAAGGCAAGCCTTTTGACAAGATGATGTACACCAAAAACTATGAAGGCATTACCTTCGATCCCATTTACACGCTGCGTAAATGGAAAGACATCCTGCCTAAGGATGATTATCCGGGCATGGGCGACTTCCTGCGCGGCAGTACGGTGAATGGTTACGTTCACGAACCCTGGGGCATCGCCCAGGCCTGCGACCTCACTGAGCCGCAGGAAAACAACGAGCTGCTGAAATTTGAAATCTCCAAAGGCAGCACCGTTTACCATGTTCGCGTTGACAGCGCGACCCTGGCAGGCGTTGACGTAAAAGACGCCGAAAAACCCGGCGACAAGGGCGTAAGCCTGACGACCGTGGAAGACATGCACACCCTGCTGGACGGGCTGGATATGGAAAAGATCCCGTATATGTTATATACCGGTGAAGGCTCCGCCCGCCTGCTGGCCATGACCGTGGCAGCCCTGAAAGCTGCCGGCAAAAAGATTGAAAAACTGCACGGCATTATCGGCGCCGACCCCATCGGCGAACTGGTAAAGAACGGCAAGACTGCCGAAAGTCTGGATGCGCTGTATGACCAGATGGCCGGCGTTATCAAATGGGCGAAGAAAAACGCTCCCGGCCTGCGCACAATTTTTGTTCGCAGCACCGTATTCTCCCTGGGCGGAGCAGAAAGCGTTCAGGAAGTTGCCTACACCTACGCAGTAGCTGTTGAATATGTACGCCAGATGATGAAACGCGGCCTGGATATCCATGATATCTCCCAGGCGATCGCCTTTGAGTTCAACCAGGGCGCCAACTTCTTCATGGAAATCGCGAAACTGCGCGCAGCCCGTCAGATCTGGGCTAACATCATGAAGGAATTCGGCGCGGAAGAAGCGGACCGTGCTTCCTATGTACACGGCCGTCCTGCTTCCTTCACCAAGACCGTGATCGATCCGTATGTAAACATGCTGCGTAACTGCAGCCAGTCCTTCTCTACCGTGGTTGGCGGCGTAAATTCCTACGAAAACGAACCTTTCGACGAACTGATCCGCAAAGGCGACACCTTCTCCCGCCGTATTGCCCGCAACATCCACATCATGCTGCAGGAAGAATTCGGCATGCAGGCGCCTATCGATCAGGCCGGCGGCTCCTGGGCCGTGGAAGCGCTGACCAAACAGATCACCGAGAAGATCTGGGCTAAATTCCAGGAAGTGGAAGCTGCAGGCGGCGTGATCGCTGCCCTGATGGAAGGCAGCATCCAGAAAGGCATTGCCGACGTTCTGGCTGCCCGCTTCAAGAACCTGGAACTGCGTAAAGACCGTGCGGTTGGTGTAAACATGTATCCGAACATGACGGAAGAGCCTCTGGATCCCCGTCCGGAAAATACCGAAGAGATTAAGAAGATCCTGGTTGCTGCTGTTGAAAAATATGCGGCTGACGTTGATGCAAAAGAAGCGGAAGCAAAACTGGCTGCTGTTAAGGCTGCTGCTCCTGACGTACTGGTTGACGCGGAAGCGGAAGCATTCGCTGCCGGCGCTACCATCGGCCAGGTTGCCAAAGCTGCTGCCAAAGAAGCCTGCGGCTGCTGCGCAACGACGGTTGAACCGATCGCGGAGCATCACTGGACAGAGAAATTCGAAGCCCTGCGCAGAGATACCGAAGCTTACATTGCCAAGACCGGCAAGAACGTGGAAGTATTCCTGGCCAACATGGGCCCGATCCCGCAGCATAAAGCCCGCGCTGACTTCTCCACCAGCTTCCTGCAGGTTGGCGAATTCAACGTACATCTGAACAATGGCTTCCAGGATGACCCCGACAAGCCCAATTCC
>JAFZOG010000036.1 GCA_017550745.1 Clostridia bacterium
GCCGGATACTCGTATCGAGGCAAAGAAAACCCAGATTTCCTTCTTCAACCGGCATCTGTTCGCGGCGGTATCCTTCACGCCGGTGAGAAAGGCGAAAGACCGGTCTGACCCGTTCCTAACGATTACATTTGGACTGCCTTATTGACATTGTAACTTTTGATTTTGCTTGCCAAGACTAATTTGGATTCATGGAGGCAATATGGATAAAAAAACGATGATTGAGAACCTTGCCTTTGAGGCGTATGAAAAGGGCGGATTCAACGGAGCCTGGCTTTACGCCGAGCAAGGCGAAATCGTGTCGAAAGGCGCAGTAGGGTTCAGTGACCCGGAAGACAAGGTGCCGCTGCGCGAGGACTGCCTGTTCGATCTGGCGTCGGTCAGCAAGCAATTCACCGCGGCCGCGGTTATGCTGTTGCGGCGCAGAGGGCTGCTGACACTGGAGGACGAGGTCACAAAGTTCTTCCCGGAAATCCCGTACAAGGGTGTTACGATCCGTCATCTGCTGAACCACACCGGCGGACTTCCGGATTACATGGACTGGGTGGATAAAACCGCCAAGGCGGAAAAAACGATTCCCGGGAACGAGGTGATCGTCCGTTTCCTCTGCGAGTGCGGCGAAGAGGCATCCTTCGCACCAGGCGAACAGTTTGAATATTCAAACACCGGCTATTGCCTGCTGGCGCAGATCGTGGAGAAGGTCTCCTGCGTACCCTTTGAGGATTTTCTGCGCGACAACATTTTTGAGCCCGCCGGGATGCACGCGACGCGCGTGTACCACCGCCGGATGGACAGGATCACTGTCCCGAATCTCGCCTGGGGACTGTCGCTGCCGCTGGGTTCGGATCGCTATGAGCTCCCAGACGATCTGCCGGGGGATCAAAACGCATACAGGCAAAGGCCGTCGAAACTAACAATGAAAAATACGCCATGCACGTGTGGCTTACCCGGCTTGGGATGAACGGCCCGGAGCAGAAAAAAGCCCGATCCATTCTCTATCGGAATCTCACAGGCCATTCCGCTTTCCGCACACCTGCGGATGAGGCGCGGTGGAAGGCCCGACAACAGGAGAAACGAAATCAACAGCGCACAGAGCAAGAGGTGCAGACCGCAGATACAGCGGGCTAAATACACCAATAATCGGTCCGAAACCTTGTCTACATAATCGACGTGGACTATGTGCCAGAGTAACGCTAACATGTGGCTAGCGCGATTCATCAATGCATAAAATTGGATTGATTAATGGGAGGATTCTATATGGATATTCAATACCTGCTCACGCTTCAGGATTTCCGAAACAGCATTCAGGATGCCTGGACGCCCTTCATGGAGTTTATCTCTATGTTTGCTACCACCTATCTGATTCTGATTCCAGTTTTTTACTACTGGAACGTAGACAAGCGGAAGGGTCTCTATACGCTGGTATCGTACTACTTCTGCATGCTGTTGACGCCGTTAATCAAGCTGACCGCTTGTATCTATCGTCCTTGGATCAGAGACAGCCGCATCCTACCTGCGGGAGATTCCATCGCCACGGCCACCGGCTATTCATTCCCCAGCGGCCATACCACCACCGCAGGCCCACTGGCGGGCGGTATGGCGGTGATCGAATGGAAAAATAAAAAAACCCGCTGGTTGTCGTTCCTCTTCGTCGCCTTTATTCTGCTGACAGGTTTTTCCCGCAACTATCTGGGCGTCCATACGCCCCAGGATGTGTTCGTCGCCATCACGCTGTCCGTAATCAGCTTGATTGCAACAGCCAAACTGTTTCAATACCTGGAAAAGCATCCAGAAAAAGAGGACTGGTTCCTGCTGGGCGGTTTCATCCTCTGCTGGGCTGGAATTCTGTATATCACAGTCAAAAGCTATCCTATGGATATGAACGCCGAGGGAAAGCTGGTCGTTGATCCCCAGAAGATGATGAACGATGGTTACGGCGATATCGGCAAGGTGATCGGCTTTATCATAGCTCGTTTTGTGGAGAAGAGGTGGATCAAATTCCAGCCCATGAAAAGAGGATGGAAGAGCATCATCATTTGTCTGCTGGGCCTGATCCCCATGGTGTTGCTGAAAACCTATCTCAGACCTGTCATGACCGCCTGGCTGGGATCTCATTGGGGCAAGTTGGCTTTCTCCGTCATCCATGCGTTCTATTATATTGCACTGTTCCCGCTGGTGCTGAAGCTCTTCGGAAGCCGCGAACAGGGCTAATGCTCCGCGGTTTGAGCAAGCATTTGAAGGATCTACAGTTGCTTGGAAAAAATGCTAGGATTTTTGAATCGTGATCTTTCTCACGCTTTGAATAGGGAAAGGAAAAGTTGGAAATGGCAAAACTAATGCAAGGCTTTGGAATGACCGCGTGACGAAAGAAGGCGCACAGATACAGTTGGGCGGAAACGAGAGTTACGTTGCCCTATGCCGGAAGCATTGGGCGGAAGGGAAGACAGGGCCGGAGGCAGCGCAATGAGCGATTTAGAAGACGAATGGACAAATGACGATTTGGAACGCGTGATGGCTATCCAAGCGAAAGCAGCAAGCCAAGTAGGGGAAATAACGGAATTTCAGATAGCACTTTCACTTTTACTCGCTCTTGTCGCGCTTTGCGATGCCTATGATCAGGATATTATTTCAGGAGACGAAGTGTGTTCTTTCTTGGCATATACTGCAAGGCTGCCGATTATGCCGCCACTTCCTTCGGAAGCTCCTGAATTATACATGCAGAAAATGGATGACAACAAATACACCCCTGAGCAAATGCGGGCATTCCAATTTGCTATCCATCGTTGTGTCGAGACATTGGCAGAAATCGGAGATGATTATTCTCTCTCCGATGAAAGCCTGAAATATGCTGTGGTTTCGGCGCTTTTAATGATGTGTCGGGATTATGAAGAGGGAAAAGCCGATGCAGCTGGGGTTGTTGTATTGGGGCAGTTATTTGATGAAGTGTGGTAAAATCATGCCGCCGGCCTGATCCGTCCCGTGACCACATCCTCCGGCCAGAAGTATCGAATCGTCCCGTCTTCAAGCTGCACAGCGATACGGCGGAAAACAGGGAGGTTCACGACAATCCCTTCTCCGAAAATTGTAGTGACCTTCATACCGCGAACAAAATCAGACATGTCAAGTCCCTCCACCAGAAATGGTCTTTTTCGGCTTATCATATAGGGTCGCTCAGCCGAACGCCACATATTGTACACGACAGCGTAGGTCGGCACAATGTATAAAATGTTTCCAGCCAGGGGATTGACACGGTATCCCCTAAGTGTGACCGTGGTTTGACGGCTTTATTACAAAAGTATTAAATCCTTCGTATACTGGACTATCTTCCCTGTCTCTGATATAATGAGTTGCGTAATCAAAACAGACGGCCTTCGGGCCGACCCGAAAGGAAAAACTTCATATGCCCGCAAATATCGCTATTTTCATTGATGCAGAAAATGTTGACCCTTCATTTGCAAATCAAATCTTCGGCTACGCCCGCTCCCTCGGCTTACTTACGGTTCGTGAGATTTATGGTTCGGGTATCTCCTTAAACGAATGGGCGGATGCTATTCTGGAGAATACGATTCATTGTAACTTCACCCTCCGTCCCAATCGGTTTAAGAACTCATCCGACATCGCTCTGACCATCGGGGCCATGTGTGTTTTGCACGCATCGCAAAACTCGGAAGATAAAAAGGTGGATGCGGTTATCATTGCATCCTCTGATTCGGACTTTTCTCCTCTTGCCTTCCATCTCCGTGCGGCAGGCATCGACGTGATTGGTATGGGCGAACAGGGCCGAATCAACCCCATGTGGCCAAAGGCGTGTACAGAGTTTGTTGAGCTGACACCTGGGCAACCTCTTGTCAGGAAACGGGAAGTGGCAGCGTCGAAGCCTGCTCCGCAATCTATACAGGCAGCGATACCAATACTGCCGAGCGAACAAAAGCCTGCTGTTCCAGCCATAGATGAAACGACATCTGTGGAAGAAGCGGCTCCACCTCCCAAACCGGCAGAAGAAATGAAAGGCGAGGCGGCGAAGAAGACCGCGGCCGTGAAGATTGCCCGCTCCCACTCGGCCCGTGTCCAACTCATCCGCTCTTTTATCACCGAACAGCTCGCCAATCACGCCGGACGCATCAAATCCGGTGAGCTGTTCAAGGCGCTTGCTACTTTGCCGGACTACAAATTCGATCAACAGCGCTCCCGCAGGAGACCTCTTGATTATCTGGAGACACAATTTGCGGCGTGGTTTGTGTTGGAGCCTGGGGAAAACGGCTCCTTTTGGATTTCGTCGCGGCATGCCACAATCAGTGATGAACAGTCAGCCACTACCGATGACCAACCCGCCGCCAGTTCAGAGCAGCCAGCCCTTATGGTTGAAACAGAACCGCCCTCCGCCGTGTATGAACAACCCATCGCCGCTGAAAAAAAAGAACCTGCGGCGGCTACTCGCCCTGACGATCCACGGGCAGCTCTTATCGAAGCGGGAATACCGGTTCAGGACGTGGACCGGGTCACCGCTATTCTGTCCAACAGTAAGAACCTTTTATCTGCCTATAATGGGCTTTCAAAAGCCTATGGGCGGAAGCAAGGCGGACAGTATTATCAACTGATAAAGGCGCGGTTTAATGGGGATGCTCCTGTCCAGCTTGAAATGACCGAAATAGCGGCAGAGCAGCCCATACAGGACGATCCGGAGCAGACCGAAGAGGTGAAGGATGCACCGCGAGAAGTACAGCCGGAAGCCACGCTTGAGCAGTATCTCCTTGATCGTGGTATTGAAGCAGCCGCACAGATCGCGGCTATTGTGGCGGGGACAGCAAACCTCCGCATCGCCTACAATGAACTCCGTAAGGCATTCGGCGCGGAGAAGGGACGGGCATATCTCTCTTTGATAAAGGAGCATCGGTCATGAGCTATCCTCAGTCATTTTATTCTGATCTTTTTGACTCTTACCTGACAAACGCTGAAAGGGTAGATGCGTCACTTCTCCCACGGGCAGAACGTATTAAAGCCATTGCAGCAGAGATTGATCGAAATGATTCTGCATTCGCCGATCACCTCATCACCCATATCCCGCAGCCCTATCAGGATATCCTCCGGAAATACTACAAGGAAGGCATTTCTTGCACACGAATGGCAAAAGAAAGTGGTCACACAGTTAGTGGAGTCGCATATCAAAAAAGGAGAGCCTTACGGGTGATACGTGACTTAATACGAGAGAATCCATCTTTAACTTTCTGATAACTTTCTCTGATAAGCCTTGCTATGTACTCCTCCTGACGGTAGTATGCATCTTGAGCGCAAACAAAGCAGGAGGAGGTTTTTTGAATGCTTATGGAAGATTTGTACCGAGGGAAAATCAGCCCCTACTCCACAATCACAACCAAAAACAGTGATGCCCGTGATCGGCTGGACGCCGCCCAAGAGAAAATAATCCAAGCCCTTCCCGAAGAGAAGCGAAGCCTTATCGATGCTTCGCAAGATGCCTATATGGAACTGGTGATGGATGAGGGGGAAGCCGCATTTGCCGAAGGCGTGAAGTTCGGCATCCGTCTCATGATGGAAATCCTTGTAACGGATGGGGAGGCGCGGGAGAATGCGAGAAATAGTTGAGATGGTGGCGGGGAATCGGCTGGATGAGGTGGAACACAGGATGCAGGGAAGCCCGGAGGAGTATCCCGCTTATACAGACGCCATGGAAGCGGAACGGATAATCACCCAGAACCTGATAAAGAAATACGGGATGGACAAGGTGGAGTTGGATCAGCTTGTGTCGGCGCTCTCAGCGCAGGGGGCGGCTATAGGGGTGGAAATGTACATCGCGGGATTTCTTGATGGCGGCCATGTGGCGATGGCGTTTCATAATAGGGAAGTGCCAAGTGCAGATTAAAGCGGCGGTGAAGAGATTGTTTCACTTTCCACAGCCGCTTTAGTATGCATCAACTCACCAGTTCCCCATCATATTTATGTATCCCACCGATAATCTTTACATTCCTGTACCCCTTATCCTGGAGCATCAAAGCAACCCGTAGGCTTCGTATTCCATTGTAGCAGTAGAGAGCAATAGGAGCATCCCGTTCCTTCACCTCCCGCATAATATCCGCCAGGGACATATGCTTCGCACCGGGAATATGGCCAGCGAGGTAGTCCTGCTTATCGCGTAGGTCAACAACGAGATGTGGGCTATTCATTTGAGGCACTCCTTCCGTTGAGGGCAGGTGGCATTTCCAATACAACAACAGAATTGTTATGAACGGGACGAGGCTGGAAGGTAGGAAGCCGGTTAGAAAAGGTTCGGATTTATTTGGGATATTATTATACCAGAATAAGCATGAAAAGACAATGCGAATTTTGGGATGCAAGAGTACATTCCAGAGGGGCAGAAAAGAAAAAACCCGCCGGATGTTGCTCCAGCGGGCAAATGTGCTTAAGTATACTTACCCTTCAATCAGGATGGTTTTCTTCTCAGGTACCTTTTTCGCTTCCTTCTTCGGGATCGTCAAACTCAGGACGCCATTTTCGTACTTGGCCTTGATGTCCTCATCGGTCACGCTGTCACCCACATAGAAGCTGCGCTGCATCGTGCCAGCATAGCGCTCCTGGCGGATGATCTTGCCTTTCTTTTCCTTCTCCAGGCTCTTTTCAGTAGAGATGGTCAGGTATCCGTTGTTCAGTTCAAGTTTGATTTCTTCCTTCTTGAAACCAGGCAGTTCAACGTCTACCTCGTAGCCCTCTTCGGTTTCCTTCACATCAGTTTTCATCATGTGAGCGGCGTTTTTGCCGTAGAGGACATGCTCCGGGCGGTTGAAACCGCGGAAGAAGCTACGGTCAAAGTCATCAAACACATCCATCAGGTTTTCACCAAACACGGTGGGAAGATAAGTACTCATAATGCAAACCTCCAATCAATTGGCCTTGTACCGCTTGGTTCTTCGCCAGTGTTGCAGGGTCGCATTTTTTCCATCCGGGCAGGTTCTCTTTCGATCCCCTTCCCTTGATGGTGACTGTATTATAAAACATAGGTCAAAGTAAGTCAAATCCTTATTACTCAGTATTATCTCGCATCAGTCGATGGGAGAAGAAGGGACTTCTTCAATCTTGATATTATGAAGTATTTCTGCTTTTTTTACAGTTTTTTGGCGTTTTCTGAAATAAAGAAAAGCCGCTTATCTGCTTTCCCTCTCCACAGTTTTCGTTCAGGTGAAGCGATAGGCGGCATTTTCTTCATTTATTCACAGCGGTCTTTAGCGTTGCCCCCGCTTTGAAGGCAGGTGCTTTCTTAGCCGCCACCTGAATTGTCTCTCCTGTCCGTGGATTCCGGGCGGTGGTAGAATCTTTCATTGGTGTGGCACACAATCCTTTCGTGTTGATATGGGTATTTTTTCATGTCGGGCCAGGGATTCCACAGTGTTTTTTTACTGTCCCCTCAAGGAAAAAACGCCATTATATGCGTCCTTCAGATCCTCTACCTCCGAAATAATTCCCGTGAAATCAGTAAGGTATGTCCGAGCGCGGTACAGATCAAAGGGATTTCTTGATACCTCCATCGTCCCATCCTTATGAACAATCACATGGTCATATATTCCGACAAAGCTGTAATACGGTTCCGTCATCAAATAATCGCTAAGGATGAGGAACTCTACAACATACGCAACATCGCCGAAATACTCCTGCGCCTTCTGATCATCGTTTCTGGCGTTCTTTCATGATTAGCTGAGATGTTGATTGAGGCTAGTTTCTAGCGTATTTGCTAATTCCTACCACCTTCGTTACGAGAGAGAATTTATTTATGACAGACTTGACAACAAATAAATCAAAGGATTATTCTTTACGTGGGACATATGCCCAGTTGGTTTGCGCGAACTATTATACGTAGCACCTTTCCCCAAGAACCTGTTGGATTCATTCTGACAGACTTTTCATCTGCATATTAGCCAAATTGTCGGAATAGAAAGCAGAAAAATATGATCCCTTCTCTTGTGATTGTTTCTATCATCCATTATAATGAAAATGTGTAAGGAACTACGACGAGGGGCGTGCTAAGATGAGCACAGACATCAATGATCCAGCATGAGATAAACTCTCTTATGCAGAGAAGAACCGTGAACTATATAAGGAATATGCTTAAACACAAAAGGCTGGATTCTGGCGGCTGTCATAAAACAGTTTTAGTTGAAAAACTGGTATACGAAACTGGTACGGAAGCAGACGAGAGGTGCAGAAGGAAAATGATGGAAGCAAATAGGATCATGAAGTACACAAAAACCGGCAGTTTGGTCAACAAAAGATTCAGGGCATTCTTTATCCCTGCATTGCTGAGCGCCATGGCTACGCAGATGGGCGTGTTTTTCGACGGCATCATCATGGGGCAACTGATCGATTCGGCGGCCATGGCCAGCGCCAGCGCCAGCCAGCCTTTATCGCAGCTCGCTGCCGCACTGACCGTTCTGATTTCCACCGGCGCGATCGGGCTGATCGCCATTGCCGTGGGAAGCGGGAAACACGACGAAGCCAACCGGGCTTTCAGCCTGGCGTTTTATACGGCGATCGGCTTCGGGCTGGTGATTACCGCCGTGCTGCTGCCAACCGCCCGGAACGTTGTCCGCCTGCTGACGCCCGTCCCCGAACTGTGGGACAGCGTCTACGCATACCTGCATATCCTGCTGTGGCGTTTCCCATTCTGTGCCCTGCTGATGCTCATGGCGGATCTGGTCTGCGCGGACGGGATGGAAAAAATGTCCACCATCGCCATTTCCATCCAGCAGCTGTCAAATATCGCGCTGGACTTCATCCTGATCCGGTTCCTGAACCTGGGCATTGAGGGCGCCGCCATGGCGACGGTACTCAGCGATATCGCGGGCCTGGGCTTTATGCTCTGGCGCTATTTCGGCTCAAAGCAAAGGACTTTCCGGTTGATCGGCGTGCTGTCCTCCGGCGTGAAAGCGCTGTTCAGGGGATTTGGGAAAATCGCCAAATCCGGCGTAGCCACGGCCTCCGGGTACGCGCTGGCCGCGGTCAGGGTGTGGTTCCTGATGCGGGTCACCGGGGAGGTCGGCGGTTCGGACGGCACAGAGGTACTGGCGGCGTGCCTGCTGTACCTGACGCTGATGTCCATGTTCTCCGGCGGCATCAACCAGTCCGTGCTGCCGCTTGTGGGCGTCCTGTTTGGTGAAAAGGACTACCATTCCATCCGGATGCTGATGCGCTATGTGGCCCGCATCCTCCTGGTCATCGTCGGGGCGTCTCTCGTTTTTTCCATGGTGTTTCCGCAGGTGATCCTGTCCGTCGCGGGGCTTGACGCAGATTTGATCGCCCGGTCGGCAAACGATGTGCGGCTTTATTCCGTCAGCCTGATCGGTACGGCGTTCACCTTCCTGCTGATCTATTATTACACCACTGTTTCGCAGACGACGGCGGCGGGAATCCTCGCCTGGACGGAAGGGCTGCTGGCCGTAATCCCCGCCGTATGGCTCCTCTCCCGCGCTTTCGGGATGACGGGCGTGTGGCTCGGCCTGATCTTCGCGGAAATCGCAGGCCTGGCGGCCACATGGCTCTACGCGAAGCGCGTCTGCGTGAAATCCGGCGGTAAGCTGACGGACTTCTACCTGATCGAAAAGAACGGGAGCGAGCTTCTGTACGACGCGTCCATCAAGGCGACACGGGAGGACGCGGTGGGAATCTCAGCGGATGTGATCAGCGTCCTGACGGAAAAAGGCGTGGACAGAATCCCCGCCGAAAAGGCGGGCATCGTCCTGGAGGAAACTGCCGTGAACCTGGCGCAAATGAACAAAAAACCGGTGGATATGGACGTACGGGTGCTGGAAAACGGGAACGAACTGGTGCTGGCCATGCGCGACAACGGGATCCCGTTCAATCCGGTGGAATACGCGCCGCCGGAACAGGAAGGCACGGATTCGCGTGGCGACGGGATCATGGTGCTCCGGTCCATGGCGGGCCGGATCGATTACAGCCTTGTCTTGGCGCTTAACCAGACGACCATTTCCTTTATACTGCCTGAAAAAAACAAGGAGGACTGACGGATGAATCATATAAAAACTGCGCCTCTGCTGCAGTCCCAGCTGGGCATTTACCTGGAGTGTAAGCGTTTAGGCGGAACAGCTTACAATCAGCATTGGCTTTACATTCTCGACGATGCCACAGACCTGGACCGTCTTGCTTCAGCGATCGATAAGGTAATGGCGTTTTATCCGTCCCTGAATACGCGCCTGCGGGAGCAGGACGGACAGCCTGTGCAGTATATTCCCGAAGCGGACGATCCTTACAACCAGCGTGTGGAGAGCATGACAGAGGAACAATGGGAACGGGAAAAGGCGGATCTGGTCGCCCGCTCCATGAACCTGCTGGACAGCAGACTGCTCTGTTTTCATGTGGTGCGGACGGAACGGGCAAAATACCTTTTCCAATCAGCTCACCATGTTCTTTTTGACGGCAAGGCAATGCAGCGTCTGGCTAAGGCGATCTCGGAGGCATATCTCGGTAACGAGCTCGACGCGGAACGCCGGACGGTGCTGGACGCTGCTGCCGCGGAAGCGGATGAACGGCAGGGCCCGATCTATCGTAAGGCTAGGGAGTGGTATGAACAGCATTTCAGCGGGATCGACGTCGAAAGCATGCCGCTGCCGGACTGCAGCGGGAAAGATGATTTCAAAGCCTGCATCCGCCTGCTGCCGATTCAGGAAACACAGATTACAACGTTTTGCCGGGGGAAGGGTTACAGCACCTCCGCGCTGACATCCGGGGCCTTTGCCGTCACGATGGGAATTTGTACATACCGGCAGGAAGTTTTGTTTTCAACGATCTGGAACGGCAGAAATAAAGATTACGCCGGATCTTTCGGCATGTTTGTCAAAACGCTGCCGGTATATGCTTCCTGGGACGGGAAAACAACCACGGCGGATTTCCTTTCAGGCATGACGGAAATGATCCGGGAAAGCCGGGAAAACAGCTTGTTTTCCTATGCGGATTTGAACAGAATCTGCCCGATGGAACAGGCTCCCATGTTTGCCTGGCATGGCCGCTTCAGGGACATTCCGTCTCTTTGCGGCTTTCCCTGCCGGCAGGAAGTGCTGGACAGCACCCTGGACGATACGCCGCTTTCGGTGGATCTGATGGCGACGAACGAAGGCTTGTCCCTGCGGATTGAGTACAACGCCGGAAAGTATTCAGGCGTATTTGTGGAAACACTGGCCCGGACTTATGCGGAAATTCTCACCCAACTGATGACAAAGGAGACCCTGGGCGCGATTGAACCCTGCCCCGGAGGAACCGTGGACGGCGATTTCAATGAAACGGCATTTCCGGTAAATCTTCGGGCAGTTCATACCCTCATGGAAGCCCAGGCAGAGCGTAATCCGGAAACGACCGCTTTCGTTGCCGCCGGGGAACGGCTCAGCTACCGGGAACTGAACGAAAAAGCCAACCGTTTGGCTCACTCCCTGCTAAAGAAACGGCCGGAGGGCGAAGAATTTATCGTCGGCATTCTCCTGCCGCGAACCACGGCGGTGCCTGTTGCGGAATACGGCGTATGGAAAGCGGGCGGCGCGTTCCTGCCGATGTCGGCAGAATACCCGGATGACCGGGTGGAAACCTGCCTGCGGGACGCGGGCTGTGCTTTTTGCATCACCACGGATGAAGAACTGAAAAAGCGGCCGAAGCTGTTTTCATTGGATAAGCCCTATCAGGCCCTGACGGTGGAAGAGCTCTGCCAGAATCCAAAGGGGAGCAATCCGGGCCTGAACGTATCCCCATCCGCCCTGGCCTATGTGATCTATACCTCCGGCTCCACCGGCCGCCCCAAAGGCGTCATGCTGGAACACGGCAACCTGTGCAATTTCCTGGACGCGAATGAAAAGAACCTTGAAACCCGCGCCATCGTGGAGAGCGGCAGCGTGATGCTGTCGGTGGCCGCCATCTCCTTCGACTTTTCCATGATGGAGATGCACATTCCGCTTTGCCACGGCGGAACATGCGTGATGGCCACAGAGGAGGAAATCCTCAACGCCGGGCCGCTGGCGCAGCTGATCGAGCGGGAACATGTGGATGAAATGTGCTGCACGCCGTCCTTCTTTTCCAACATCCTTCAGTTTGACGAGCTCCGCGATGCCCTGCGGGGAATCAAACTGATCGACTTTGGCGCGGAAGCCTTTCCGCCCGCGCTGTATCACCGGATCCGTGAAGCGGGGCTGAACGCGCGCATCCTGAACGGCTACGGCCCGACGGAGGCGACCATTTCCTGTATCTGCCGGGAGATGACCGGCGAGGAAAAGATTACCATTGGCGCCCCGGCCGCCAACGTCCATGCCTGGGTCATGGATTTGGGCAGGCACGAGCTTCCTGTTGGCGAAACGGGCGAGCTGGTAATTGGCGGACTCGGCGTGGGCCGAGGCTACATGAACCTGAAAGAAAAGACGGACGAGGTTTTCTTTGAATACAAGGGAGAGCGCGCCTACCGGACCGGGGACATCGTGCGCCTGCTGCCGGATGAAAGGCAGGAGGGAGCCTATACCCTGGATTACCTGGGCCGGGGCGACCGCCAGGTCAAGATCCGCGGTTTTCGAGTGGAACTGGGCGAGGTGGAAACCGTGATCCGTCAGTTCCCCGGCGTCGCGGACGCCGCTGTGATCGCCGCGGAAAAACCGGGCCAAACCGGCAGTTTTCTGGCTGCCTACGTGGTCATGGAGAAGGGAGCTGCCTTGGATACACAGGCTCTGCGGGATTTCATCCGCGCCTGCAAGCCCTTCTATATGGCCCCGTCCGTCATGATGCGGCTGGACGCGATCCCGCTGACCGCCAACGGCAAAGTGGATCGCAAAGCCCTGCCTGTGCCGGTTCTCACCGCGGAGGCTGCGGACAGCGGGTATATCCGGCCCCGCAACGAAACGGAAACCCGCATCTGCCGGGCTGTGGCTGAGGTGACAGGCATCGAAGCGGCGGGCGTGGACGCCTCCTTTGAGGAAATGGGTATCACATCCCTGCTGATGATGAGGCTGACATTGAAGCTCAGCCGTGAATTTGATACTTCCCTGAGTTTCGCGGATTTGCAGGAGCATGATACGCCGGAAAAGCTGGCCGCATGGCTTGTGAACGCTGAAAGGCAGAAAGATGCGCTTCCGGTGCTGGAGGATTATCCCGTAACCAAAACCCAGGAGGGCGTCTTCTTCGATTCCCAGACGCATCCGGACACGACCGTCTACAACATTCCGACGCTGATCGAGCTGGACGATTCCCTGGATATTCCGCGACTCCGGAAAGCGGTCGTCGAGGCGGTGAACGCGCATCCCTACCTGCTGACCCGCTTTTATCTGAACGACGAGGGACAACTGCGCCAGAGGCGCGACCCGGCCGCCGCCTTCACTGAGGACGACATCGGCACGGCGCGGTTCGACGATCCGGACACGATGGGCCGGGAACTGCTGAAACCCTTTGACCTGCTGAAGGACAGGCTCATCCGCGCCCGCATCGCGGACACGGCGGACGGAAAACGATGGTTCTGGATGGACGTCCATCACTGTGTGTTTGACGGCGGAAGCTGCGATATCCTGCTTGAGAATATCGAGCGCGCCTACGCGGGCTCAACGCTGGAGAAGGAGGCCTTTTCCGGATGGGAAGCGGCGCTGATCGAGCAAAAGGAGCGTGAAAGCAGCCGGTATGAAAAGGCGAAAGCCTATTATACAGAGCGCTTCGGCGGCATGGACGAGGATTACCTTCCCCTGCCGGACGCGCGGGACCGGGACGCCGCCGGCAGCGGCTTTGTCCGGCTGGAGAGCGCGGAAGTGACCGAGGAAGCCGTGCGGGCTTACCGCGACCGGACGGGCGTCAGCGAGAATGCCATTTTCAGCGCGGCCTACGGCCTGGTGACAGCCCGCTACCGCTGCGCGGAGGAAAGCGTGTTTGTTACCATAAACAACGGGCGCAGCGATTCCCGCTTCGCCGGGAGCGTCGGCATGTTCGTCCGGACGTTCCCCGTGCTCTGTCGTCCCGGGGCGGGCAGCGTGATGGAATACCTGAAAGAAACGGACCGCCAGCTGAAAGACAGCCTGTTCTATACCGCCTATTCCTTCGCGGAAATCAGCAGGGAGCTTGGTATCCGTCCGAATCTGGGCTTCGCGTACCAGGGAGACGTGAACGCACTCAGGGAGACCTTCTGCGGTATGCCCTGCCGGGAGATCGAGGTCATTTCCGAACAGGCCAAGGAAGCCTTTATGCTGCAGGTCTTTACCCGGAACGGGAAGCCTGAATACCACTGCGAGTATTACCGGAACGCTTATACGGAAACCTTCGTCCGCACCTTTATCCAGGCATACGACCACTGTGTCGCGGAGCTCCTCCATCGCGAAACCATGGATGAAGTCAATCTTTGCTCTGAGGAGGAACTCAGAACGATCCAGTGTTTCAACGAGACCGCCGTGGCCTATGACCGGAGCCAGTCGGTGATCTCGCTGTTCAAGGACGCCGCAACTTGTTATCCCGACAATACAGCCATAATCTTTGGGGAAAAACGCTATACCTATCGAGAAGCCGACGCGATTTCGGACGGCATCGCCGGAGCAGTGACCTCTGCCGGACTTGGGAGAGGCGGCGTTGTGTCCGTGCTGATCCCCCGTTGCGAATACATGGTCCTGGCGTCCCTTGGCGCCCTCAAAGCGGGCTGTGCGTACCAGCCGCTGGACCCCAGCTATCCACCGGAGCGGCTGAACTTCATGGTGAAGGACGCGCGTGCGGGCTTGCTCATCACAAACCGGGATCTGCGCCCACTGATCACCGATTATGACGGACCGGCGCTCATGCTGGAGGATATCCCGAGCCTGAAGGCTGCCAAAGCAGATCAACCGGACATCGTGCCAGCCGACACGTTTATACTGCTCTATACCTCTGGCAGCACCGGAACGCCCAAGGGAGTAACGCTCACCCACGAAAACCTCGTATGCTTTATTCACTGGTATCACCGCTTCTATGAGCTTCAGTCCAAGAGCCGGGTGGGGGCCTACGCGTCCTATGGGTTCGACGCGTGCATGATGGATATGTATCCCGCGCTGACTGCCGGCGCAACGGTCTGCATCATTCCTGAGGAGATTCGGCTGGATCTGAACGCCATCAATCGGTACCTGGAGGAAAACGGCGTGACGCACCTGTTCATGACTACACAGGTGGGCAGGCAGTTTGCTTCGGAGATCGAAAGCACTAGTCTGAAGTATCTCTCCGTCGGCGGAGAAAAGCTGGCGCCGTTTAGCTTTGCCGCCAACCCTCCGTCATTCCGCTTCTTTAACGGTTATGGACCAACAGAGTGTACCATCTTCAGCACGATCTATGAGGTGTATGGGCGGGAGGAAAACTATCCCATTGGCAAACCCCTGGACAACCTCAAGCTCTATGTGGTGGATGATCAGGGGCGCCAAGTGCCCATTGGAGCGTTGGGCGAGCTCTGGATCGCCGGGCCGCAGGTGGGCGTCGGCTACCTGAACCGGCCTGAAAAGACCGCCGAGGTGTTTGTGAACAATCCATTTGACGCGAACGCGCCTCGCGCGTACCGGACGGGCGATTTGGTGTGCCGTCTGCCGGACGGGAACATCCAGTTCATCGGACGACGGGACGGCCAGGTCAAGATCCGCGGTTTCCGCATCGAGCTTACCGAAGTGGAGACGGTCATCCGGGACTTCCCCGGAATCGCGGACGTGACCGTCCAGGCCTTTGATAACCCGGACGGCTCCGGGAAATTCCTCGCCGCCTACGTCGTGGCGAAGGACAAAGATCAGAACATTGACGCGCGTGCGCTGGATGAATTCATCAAGGCCAGGAAGCCATACTATATGGCTCCCGCTGTTATGATGCAGCTTGACAAAATCCCCCTGAACCAGAACCAGAAGGTCGATAAAAAGGCGCTGCCCAAACCGGAGTTCCATGCCCCGGTGAAGGGGAACGCCTCCTGCGAAGCCGCGCCCCTGAATATCCTGGAGCAGGAAATCAAGAGGATGGCGTCCGAGATCGTGGGCACGGACGCCTTCGGCATCACCGATCCTTTCCGGGACATTGGGTTGACCTCGATCTCCAGCATCCGCCTGGCTACGAAAATCTTCAAGCGCTTCGGCGTACAGGTCAATGTGCAGGAACTGCTGAACGGCGGCTGCATCCAGAGCGTTGAGAACACGATCCTGGCAGACCTGATGAACGGAAGCCCGGACCGGGCAGAACCCGCATCCGGGCAGGTTGAGCCTACGCAAGATACACAGGTGCGGTCATGCCGGCTCACCTTCTCCCAGCAGGGCGTCTATACCGAGTGCCAGGCGAACCCAGACACAGTGCAGTACAACATGCCCTTCGCGATCAAATTCCCGAAAGGAATCAGCGCGGAGGAACTGGAATCTGCCGTCCGGAAGGTGATCGCTGCCCATCCGTATATCCTGTGCTGCTTTGTGCCGGACAGCGCCGGTGAGATCATCCAGAAGCCGATTCCGAACTTCACGCTAAAAATCCCGGTGCTTGAACTCTCCGGAGCGGAACTGGAGAAACATAAAAAGGAATTCGTGCGCCCATTTGACCTGGCGAACGGTCCGGCTTTCCGGTTCGAGATCATCCAGGCGGATACCGTGACGTTGCTCGTGGACATGCACCACCTGGTCAGCGACGGCGCTTCCATAGACCTATTCCTTGAACAGCTCTGTGAAGCGCTGGACGGCGCGGAGCCGGAGGAGGAAAGCTACAGCTATTATGACTATGCTGCCGTGGAAAAGATCACCTCGGAGGCGGAGGAATTCTTTGCGGGTCAGATGGCGGCCATGGAGGAAGCCACGCAGCTGATCCCGGATGTGTTTGAAGCGGATACTCCGCACCGGGAAAAGAGCGTGAGCATACCGACGGACATCGCCTCCGTTACGGCTTTTGCCCGGAAAGTGGGCGTGACACCGGCGGCGCTATACGTTTCCGCGGCCTTCCTGGCCTTCGGGCGGTACGTCTGCGAGGACACTGTAGCCATCGCCACCATTTCCAACGGCCGAAGCAACCTGAAGATCAGCAATACCATGGGCATGTTTGTCAACACGCTGCCCCTGGTCATGAAGCTCGACCACAGGGAGAAAACGGAAGAGTACATCCGCCGGGCGGCAAAGGCTTTCGCGGGCACAATCGCCCATGAGCACTATCCTTTTGCCCGCGTCGCCTCAAAATACGATTTTCATCCCAGGGTGTCCCTGACGTACCAGATCGGCGTGCTGAACGAATACCGGATCAAGGCCGGCCCGCTCGTCATGGAGAGCCTGGATCTGGATATCCCGAAGCTGCCGGTTGCGGTCTATATTGACGGCACGGAAGAAAACGCGGTACTCCGCGTGGATTACGACGCCGCCCTTTACAGCGCGGAAATGATGCTCGGGCTGGCAAAGAGCCTGGAAAACGCGGTTCGCGGGCTGATGTGCGCCCAGAACCTGTCCGAGATCAGCCTCACAGACGAAAAGCAGCAGGCGATTCTGGACGGGTATAATAAGCCCTGGGATCTGGATTATGAAAAAACGGACACCGTGGTGTCGGTCTTCCGACGCAATGCCAAAGTACAGCCGGATAAAGAGGCGGCAGTATATAAAGACAAAACTTATACCTACCGGGAACTGGACGAGCTGACCGACCGCCTGGCGGCGAAGCTGTACCGGCGGGCCTGCCAAGTGACGGGAAAAAGCGATCTCGCGGAAGAAGTGGTTTCGATCCTCATCCACCGGGATGAGAACGTATTCATCCTGCCGCTGGCCGCGGTAAAGGCGGGGCTGGCTTACGAACCGCTGGATCCCAGCTATCCGAAGGAACGGCTGAATTTCATGGTGAAGGATGCCAACGCCTGCCTGCTGCTGGCCGATGAAGACCTGCTTGACTTGGCGGACGAATATGACGGCGCGCGGCTGACGGTGCGTCAGCTGTATGAGATGGAGGATGCACCGGAAAAACCGGAAAAGCCCGCGGGGCCGAAACCGGAGGACCTGTTCATCATGCTCTATACCTCCGGCTCCACCGGAACGCCCAAGGGCTGCCAGATCGAGCATAGGAACGTGGTTTCCTACGCCCACGGCGTGCGGAATGATTTCTATACGCAGAAGGACAGGATCGCGGCCTATGCCTCCTTCGGCTTTGACGTGAACATGTCGGATGTGTTCTGCACCCTGCTCAACGGCGGCACCGTCTGCCTGATCCCCGAGGCGATACGCATGAACCTGGGGATGCTGGCGGCGTATTTCGACGAGGCCGGCGTCACCGCCCTGCTGCTGACGACGCAGGTGGGGGTGCAGTTTATACAGAACTATCCGCGGCTAAAGACCCTGCGGATGCTGGTGATGGGCGGGGAGAAGCTGCCTGCGGTGGACCCGTCCCAGCTCAGCTATACCATCGTCAACGGCTACGGCCCCACGGAGAATACCTGCGGCGTGAGCCTTTTCCCCATCCGCTGCTGGGAGCCGAATATCCCCATCGGAAAGCCCATGGCCACGATCCACGGCTATGTGCTGGATAAGACCGGACACCGGCTGCCTGCCGGAGCCGCGGGCGAATACTGCCTGTCAGGGCCGCAGGTCAGCCGGGGCTACCTGAACCGTCCCGACAAAACCAAAGAAGCCTACGAAGCCTGCCCGTTCAACGAGTTTCGTATGTACCACACAGGCGACATCGTGCGTTACCGTCAAAACGGCGACGTGGAGTTTGTAGGCCGGAAGGACGGCCAGGTGAAGATCCGCGGTTTCCGCATCGAGACCAAGGAGGTCGAGGCGGTGATCCGCGGCTTTGAGGGCATCCGGGATGTGACCGTCCAGGCCTACGACTACGAGGGCGGCGGCAAGTACCTGGCAGCGTTCATCGTCGGCGATTCTCCGGTGGACCTGGAGCGGCTCCGTGCATACATCCGTGAGCAGAAGCCGGCGTACATGGTGCCCGCCGCCATGATGCAGATCGAAAAAATTCCACTGACGGTCAACCAGAAGGTCGATAAAAAAGCCCTGCCGAAGCCAGAACTCCAGAAGGCGGCTTATGTGGCCCCGGAGGGCAAGGCGGAGGAGGATTTCTGCGCCATCTTTGGCGGCGTTCTCGGCATTGAGAAGGTCAGCGCCGAGGATGATTTCTTCGAGCTGGGCGGCAGCTCCATCCTCGCTATGAAGGTGGTCATTGCCGCGGGCAAGGCGGGCTATGCCATCGTCTACAACGACGTGTTCAGCCATACCACGCCGAGGGACATGGCCCGCTTCATCGGCGGAGGCAGTGAACCTAAGGAGACGACCGCCGAGGCTTTGGCAGCAGGCGCGGAGGATTCCGCGGCGCTCCCGGAGATCGGCAGGGACGGCTATGATTACAGCGGCATTCACGCCCTGCTTGCGCGGAACACCCTGGACGCTTTCCGCGGCGGCGAGCGCCTGTCGCTGAACGATGTGCTGCTGTTGGGCGGCACGGGCTACCTTGGCAGCCATGTGCTGCATGCGCTGATCACGGGGCATGACAACCGGCTGTTCTGCCTCGTCCGCCCAGGGAAAAACGCAAGCGGCGAGCAGCGCCTCAGGGAAACGCTGAAAACCTATTTCGGCGATGCGTATGCCGATCTGTTCGGCTCCCGCATCACCGTGATCGAAGGGGACGCCACCGATCCGGCGGCGCTGTCCGCCTTCAAAGCGCCATCCGAGAACATGACGGTCATCAACTGCGCCGCCAGCGTGAAGCACTTTGCCAGAGGGGATGAAATCGAGCGCGCCAATGTAGAATCGGTCCGCAATCTCACCGCCTGGTGCGAGCAGAACGGCGCGCGCCTGGTACACATCTCCACGGGCAGCGTGGCGGGGAACCGGGTCGGCAATCTGCCGCCGGAGCATTACCGCTTTGACGAACACAGGCTCTACGCGGGCCAGGAGATCGACAGCAACCAGTATATCCACTCGAAATTCATGGCGGAGCGACACATCTATGAGGAGATGCTCAAAAACGGCCTGCGGGCAAAGGTTCTGCGCATGGGCAACCTTGCGCCCAGGGAGGCGGACGGCGAATTCCAGATCAATTTCACAACCAACGGCTACATGAATACTTTCCGGGCTTATCAGGCGCTGGGCGTGATCCCCTATGACGCGCTGGATACCATGGTGGAGTTTTCTCCCATCGACGCGACCGCCAGGGCGGTGTTGGCGCTGGCCGAAACGCCGGAGGAATGCGTGTGCTTTATGCCGCTGAACTGCCATCGGCCCAATCTGGGCGACGTCGTCCGGGCGCTGAACGAAATGGGCTATCCCATCCGCGGCGTGGAAAACGAGGCGTTTGAAAAAGCCCTGGGCGAGTCGCTGGCCGACGATAAGAAGAACGAAGCGGTGGCCAGCCTGATCGCTTATGAGAGCAGGGATACAAGCATTCAGGCAATCGGCCTGGAAAGCGCCGATAACAGCCATACCACACACGTTCTTGCGCGGCTTGGCTTTTCCTGGCCGGAGACGGGTTCCGCCTACATCCGCCTGTTCCTTGAAAAGCTTGCGCAAAAGGGATTCTTCAAAGGGGAAAAATGATGAAGCTGATACACGAACGCATCGCCGATTATGCGGAAATCCACCCGTCCAAGACGGTCATTCAGGATGAACGCGGGGAAATGACCTACGATGAGCTGGAAAAGAAAAGCGATTTCCTCGCCTGCGGCCTTCAGCGTGTCGGCGTCAGGGCAGGGGACGCAGTGGCGGTCTATGTGTCCTATTCAAAGGAAATCCTGCTGGGGGCGGTTTCCGCGTGGCGCGCTGGCGCTGCCTTTCTGCCCTTTGACGACGCCTATCCCGTGGAGCGCCTGAACTGCATGCTGGAGGATTCCGAGGCTGCGGCCATCCTCACCATGCGGGCGCTGTGGAGCCAAAAGCCTCTGAGGTTTCCGAAGGAAAAAATCATTTTCATAGATGAATATGAACCGACAGGCGAACGGTTCGTCCGTCCCGGTACGCTCAAAGAAGATTCACCCGCCATGCTGCTTTATACCTCCGGAACGACGGGCCGCCCCAAGGGCGTGCTGCACACCCACAGCATGCTTATTCACCTCGTGGATTGGATGAACATCCACGAAGGCGCAGAGATGAACGAAGCCACCCGCGCCGGCATTATGTCGGCCTTCCCGTTTATCGGCACGCAGATGTTCCTGCTGGGCCCGCTAAGCCGGGGCGGCGCTGTTTGTCTTGCGCCGGAGGCCGCGAGAAAGGATGTGAGCTATCTCCATCAATTTATCCGGCAATCCGGCGTCACCCACATCTTCCTGCCCGCGGCCCTTGCCGCCATCATGGCGGAGGATTACGACATCCGGGGGATCCTGATCTTTGCCGCCGGGGAAAAGCTGCACAATTTCAGGCCCCATTGCCCCGGGAATATCCTGATCAACAGCTATGGCAGCACGGAGACCAGCGGCGTGCTTTCCAAGCAAATTCACGGAGACGAGGCGCGCATTCTGTCCGGGAAGCCCTTCTCCAATACAAAGGTGCGGATCGTGGACGAGGAGCTTCGCCCTGTGCCGCCCGGAGAAGCCGGGGAATTGCTGGTTTCCAACGCCTTCATGGCGCATTGCTACTATAAGCTACCGGAGTTGAGCGCAGAAAAATGGGTGACGCTGGACGGCGTCTGCTGGTACCGCACCGGAGACAGGGCGAAAAGTACGAAAGAGGGAGATATCGAACTGCTTGGCAGGATCGACGGCATGGTCAAGCTGCGGGGATTCCGCATTGAAACCGGCGAGGTGGAAGCACAGGTGGCCAGCGCCGTGTCAAGGCTCGGGCGGAGTGATGTAAAGCAGAATGCCGTGGTGCTGAAAACCGTGGGCGGAACGGATTATCTCTGCTGCTATTATGAAGCGGAAAAAGAATTGGACGTACCGACTGTCAAGGAGGAAATCGCCAAATACCTGACGGAATACATGATTCCGGATATATGGGTGCGCCTGGACGCGCTCCCGAGGAACACCAACGGCAAGGTGATGCGCACGGAGCTTCCGCAGCCGAAGCGGGAGCGGGAGCAGGTCATCGGGGCTTTGGACAGCGAGGTTCTCGCGCGGCTTGTATATACAGCGGCGGACGTACTGGGAACGGAAAAGCTGATCAGCCCCGACGATCGGTTTACCGATCTGGGCGGAACCTCGCTGACCGCCATGAAATACACCGCGCTGCTACGCCAGCAGGGCATCAAGGTCACTATCGCCCAGGTACTTCAATTAAACGACCTGCGAAGGATCGCGGAGGCGGCTGAGGTTTCTTACGAGCAGCTTTGGTCCCAGCGGGAATACGAGGAGGTGCGGGACGACTTCGCCGCCCGTGGCGAAAATATTCAGAAGGTTCTCCCCATCACCCCGGCCCAGGATGAGATGCTGTTTGAACAGATCATCCACCCGGATCGGAGCAATGGCAGGAATGTGGTGTTTTTGCAGACGGACGGGCTGGTATCGGAAAGCGACTTGCGCGAGGCGCTGGATATTGTTTCCAGTGAGAACGAAGCGCTGCGCTCCGCCGTCGTATACCGCCGCGTCACGACGGTTCAGCAGGTCATCACAGACCGCAGAATCCCGCTGGAGTGCATGGATGGGGAACAGTTCGGAAGCGAGGAAATGCGTATGCTTCGGGACAGATTTCTGCATTCGCCCATGGATCCGCAGCGCGACAGCATGATGCGGGTCGTCTATCTGCGGGCCGGCGGCGCGTACATGCTCTGTGTCATGACCCACAGCATCGTTTTTGGCATTGCGGAAAGAAGGAAATATCTGGCCCGGCTTATGTCCGTGCTGGAAGATAGGTATCCCAATGACGCTGCCATCCGCAGTTGGCGGAAGTTTTTTGAGGCAAGTCTTTCCGAGACCCAGTCGCAGGAGCTGACCAGCAGGCGTGGAAACGCGGAAACCGGAATCAAAAAGGGAATCCCGCCGGAAATCTGCGTCTATTCAGAAAACGCCGGGCCGAAGGTGGTGTTTGTCCACACGGCCAATACCGGCAGCTCGGCCTACTACCGATTGGCCGCCAGAATCGGAGACAGGGTTTCCTTTTCAGTTATCGAACCGTTCAACCTCTATCATATAGAGGAGGCTCGCTACGGCATCCAGAACATCGCCGCAAAGTACATTGAAATTCTGAAGCGCCACCAGCCAGAAGGCCCCTATATTCTGGGCGGCTGGTGTTATGGCGGGCAAGTAGCTCAGGAAATGGCCTGCCAGCTGGAGCAGGCTGGAGAGGATGTGCGGCTGCTGGTGCTGCTGGACGCCCATGCAATCGCAAGTAAAGAACTGCGGGAAATCGCCAAAGGGATGACTGCGGAGGTCAATCGGACGTATTTTGAAACCAGCCCGCTGTTCGCTGATCTCCGGGAATCCGGAATGCTGGAAGCCATGGTGACTAACGCCGCGCATACCACCGAGGATATGGTGAGCCACACGCCCTCCTTCTATCACGGCGATGTCCTGTATTTCAAACCGGATCAGCTTCCATCGTGTATATCGGAAGAAAGCCGCGGGTATTGGGAGAAAATGATGGAATTCGAGGCGGGAAACTACGAGCGGTATTGCAGCAAAGATAAGCTCCGAATCATCCATACGCCTCACGAGCATGATTTGATGATGGATGATGCGTCTCTGGACGTTATCGTGCCGGAGTTGATGAAGGCCATTGAAAGCCATGCCGCCGAAGGAGATCGTTGATCTTGATCGAAGTACGCACCATGAAGCTTTCCACGCTTCGTGACAAAGAGAAAGTCCTATATTACGAAGCCGATCGTCAGCGCAGGGAAAGGGCGTCGAGGTTTATCCAGGCGGACGACCGGCTTCGCTGCCTGGCGGCCGGTATCCTGATGAAGCGCTGTCTGCCGGGCTATTCGGAGGCATTGCTCTATACGGGTGTGGACGGTAAGCCCTTCCTGCGCGGTGGTGTGCCGTTCAGCCTTTCTCATGGCGGAGAATATATTGTACTGGCCTGGTGCAATGGGGTTGATGGCATCGGCATCGATGTGGAACCTATCCGGGAGATGGAATACTACCAGGCGATCATTCCCTGCTTCATGACGTCAGGGGAGATCAAAGCCGTCGGCGAAAGCGCCAGGGAGGCTGTCCGCGTCTGGACGCGGAAGGAAAGCCTTTATAAATGCGTCGGGGAAGGCGTCACCGATTTTCGGGAATTGCCGGAGGTTCTGGAGGACAGGGTGCTGTTTGGAAACGCAATGTGCTGCCTGAACAGTTGGGAAAAGGACGGGCATATGTTCTCCGTTGCTTTACGAAATACCAAAAGATCCATGGAATTCAATGTGGAGCCCGTGGAGTCACCATAATTCGATGCTTCATTCGAGCTTGCATCAAATCCTATGGACACGCATTTCCCACGATGAGGAAGGAGAAACAGATGGATCGGGAATTATTGGATTTGGGATATCGCTTTCGCAATGCCAAGCTTTGGAAAACCATTTATGAAGACGAATTGTTTGCCGTTCAGCTGCGCAACCGGCAGATTGGGTATTGCAGCCTCATGGGCCGCAACGGAGAACATATGGCATTGGGGCTTTATATAGGCAGCGCAGGGTTTTCAACGTATCGGGAGCTCATATCGCGCAGCAGCAGGATAGAAGCACAGAATCCCGCGGAATTGCTGACGCAGGATTGCATTCAATGCTCCATTGAAAAACGGGATCAGTTTTCCCCGGAGGAAATAGAGGAACTGAGAGTCTTTTGCTACGCAAGCGGCATGCCCTTCCGCGCTCCTTATCCGCAGTTTGCCCGTTTCTATCCCTATTGCGTGCCTTGGCATATTACTTCAAAAAATGACTGGAGCAGCATCAAAACAGCGCTGACCGTGCTGGACAAGATGGGCGAGTTCCTGCAAACCCACAGCAAAATGGAATTGGGGCTTCGTCCTGTTGTGGCCGACATGGATGGTGAAAAATACCTCGATTCAGTCTTGTGGCAGATGGATCTGTTTTCCGCAGCGCCATCAGATAAACGAAGCGAACCCGTGACGATCCCGCTCTATTCGCTCAAAGACGGCGAGCTGGTCATGCGCCGTATTCCGCTGCCCCCGTATACGAAGCCGGCCATTTTGCCTCCCAAACGCTTCGATGAAATCGTCATTGCAAAACTGATGAAGCTGAAAAAAGCCGGCGTTTTGCAGTGCGAGGTGCTTCGCATGCCTGACCCTGTCGAAGGGAATCCGCCCTATCTTCCTGCGGTTCTGCTGGCTTTGGAAGAAAACGAGGGCGTGATTTTGCACCCTGTCGTCCCCAAAAGCCCTGTGTATGATCCTGACGAGATGATGGATGGTTTCGTTGCAAGCCTGGTTTCTTCCGGCATCTATCCGCAGCGCATTCTGGTCAGGACAGAAGAAACCGCTGTTCTGCTGAAGCCGCTGTGCGAAAAGGCGCGTATCGAGCTTTCGGTCGGTCAGGATTTGGAAGCGTTGGATGAAGCAGCGGAACAAATATGGGAACACCAAAAAACTGACGATTATATCAGCGAGGTCATTCGGATGCTGAACGAAATGGGCCCGGACCAGATTCGGGAGCTTCCGCATGACATGCTGAATCAGATGATGGAAGCTGATGGGCTGCTTCCTGCTCAGCTAATAGCAAAAATCAGAAAAGCGCTTCAGCAATGATATTTCTTCTACACACTGATCCGAACCTGGTAACTTACCTTTCCCCGATGCTTCTCCACGATCCTGTGGCCAAAGTCAAAGCTTCTGCTTCGTATGGGACACATCTTCAACATGATGAAGCTGCTTGCCGCCCGGGGCTGGGATATGAGCAAGATCTACAACATCGGCGGCATGGCCCATTACGCTGGGGCGGAATACCGGGACATCGTGACCGATACGCCGGAAATCGCCATCAACGCCACCTATTCCTTTGAAGGACTGACCCGGATCGCGCCCAAGTAAACCGTTACAGCTTTTGCCCCTCCTTTGGCGCGTGATCCGAAGGAGGGGCTTTCTCATGGATAGGGGGATGAAGCTTTGGATTTAGCGGCAATGATCAAAGCGCTGGGCGATCCCACGCGGTTTAAGATATTCCAGGAAATCGTACACCAGAAGCACTGCACCCGTGCGCTGGCTTGGAAAATGAAAATCAGCGAGCCTGGGGTTTCCCAGCACTTGAAGGTGCTGCGGGAAGCCGGGCTTGTCTATCGGCAAAAGTACGGGTATCATGTGCATTACCTGCCCAGCCAGGAAGCGCTGGACTTTCTCGCGGAACAGTTTGCGGAGATGCGGGCGCTGTCTCGCGCAATGAACCGTGACCCGCTGCAATGTGATTGCCGAAGCCGCCGGGAGGCGGAAAACCGGATCGTGATCGAAACAGTGGAAAAGGAGAAAGGAATCATGAGAATCGCGGTAACCTATGAGCAGGACGGAACCATCTTTCAGCACTTTGGCCACACAGAACAGTTTAAGTTTTACGATGTAAAGGACGACGCTGTGGAAAGCAGCCAAACCGTCAGCGCGGAAGGATTCGGCCACGGCGCATTGGCAGGCTTCCTTCTCCGGCAGCAGGTGGATTGCCTGATTTGCGGCGGGATTGGCGCGGGCGCTGTGAACGCATTAGCGGAGGCCGGCATCAAGCTCTATGCGGGCTGCGAAGGAAGCGCCGACGAAGCGGTGAAGAAACTGCTCGCGGGGACACTGAACTACGAAACGAACCCGGAATGCACCCATCACGGCCAGCATCATGACGGTGACTGCGGCCACGACCATTGCGCGGAGCATCACTGCCAAGGGAACTGAACATGAAAATCACAGCTTTGATTGAGAATACCTCCGCTCGCGGCCTTCCCACGGAACACGGCCTCAGCCTGTTTGTGGAAACGGCGGAGCATAAATTCCTGTTCGATATGGGGCAGACGGATTTGTTCGCGCGGAACGCTGAAACCCTGGGGATCGACCTGTCCAAAGTAGATTTCGCGGTGCTGTCCCACGGGCATTACGATCACGGCGGCGGGCTGAACACCTTCCTTGCTCTCAACGATCACGCGCCGGTCTATATGAGCCGGTACGCCTTTGAGCCGCACTATAACGGAACGGAAAAGAATATCGGCCTGGACCAGGGCTTGAAATCATCCAACCGGCTCGTTTTAGTCGATGAAGATATGCCAATTGCGGAAGGAATCATAGTA
>JAFZOG010000037.1 GCA_017550745.1 Clostridia bacterium
CCAGGGGAAAGCGAGCTTTCCCCTGGAGATTTTCCCGGCTTTCTTGGGCCAGAAGCCGCTAACTTCCGTATCCCCGAATCGACTGGCGAAAATAGCTGGTTCTACCCAACGAAGTGCTTTCGCCTATTGGGATGCAAGGGATGAAATCCCTTGCCGCAGGTCTGGGCGCGCGCAGCGCCCAGCGTATCCCTTTACTGACTTAAAGCGCCCATTTATATTGGAACGAACAGATAATATTATATCACATTTGTTTCAGCGCACAATGGTTTTTCGTTCCGGGAAGGAAAGTATGTATTTAAATAAGTGAAACTGCATTTTCTTTGTACATATGGATACATATATATTGCTTTTTGCACTTATCTATGCTACTGTTTTGCTACTGAATGGCCAGGCGCACGCCCGGGGCCATTACGAATACTTATCGAAGGGAGACCGTTTATGAAGAAAATCATTTCCCTGTTGCTGTGCATGGCGCTGCTTCTGGGCATGGCGGGCGCCGTGGCGGAAGACGAGGTGACGTACACCACGCTGTACAGCGGCGAAGTGACCACCCTGAATTATCTGATCACCTCCAGCACCAACGAATTCGGCCTGGCCGCCAACCTGATCGACACGCTGGTGGAGTATGACAACTTCGGCCAGATCCAGCCCTCGCTGGCGGATTCCTGGACCATCAGCGCCGACGGCCTGACCTACACCTTCCACATCCGGGAAGGCGCCACCTGGGTAAAGGCTGACGGCACCTATTACGCCGACGTGACCGCGGACGACTTCGTAGCCGCCGCCAAATACATCCTGGACGCCAGCCACGCTTCCTCCACCGCGGATATCCTCTACGGCCTGATCGCCGGGGCTGAGGATTACTACCTGGGCACCGCCGCCCCCGAAGAGGGCAAGGAACCCGCTCCCGTGATGGAATGGGACACCGTGGGCATCAAAGCCATTGACAAGAACACCCTGGAATACACCCTGATCACCCCCACCCCCTACTTCCTGTCCAGCACCACCTATGTGTGCTTCATGCCCGTGTGCGAAGCGTTCCTGAATGAAATCGGCGACGGCTTCGGCCTGGCCACCGGCAACGACACCATCCTTTACAACGGCGCTTATGTGCTGTCCGAATTCAAGCCCCAGGAGCGCACCGTGCTGACCAAGAACGCGGCCAACTGGGACGCCGACAAGGTGTACATCGACAAGATCGACCAGATCTACAACAAGGAAGCCGCCAACGTGGCGCCCCAGTACTTCCTGGACGGCAACATCGACGGCTTCGGCGTGGACAACGCCCTGGCCGCCGACTGGCTGGCCGACCCCGTGAAGTCCGAATACCTGCATCCCGTGCGCCAGTACGGCCAGTACAGCTACTGGTACGCCTTCGACTACAACCCCGAGTTTGAAGCGGATTACGAGCCCGAAAACTGGAAGAAGGCCGTTGCCAACGAGAACTTCCGCCAGTCTATCTTCCACGGCCTGGACCGCGTGAAGGCCATGACCCATACCGATCCCGACAACGCGGAAGAGCTGATCTACAACACCATCACACCTCCCAACTTCACCGTGTATCAGGGCGTGGACTACACCACCATGGGCGCGCTGAAGGAGATTTCCGCCCTGGGCGCCGGCACCTTTGACGAAGCGCTGGCCCTGGAATACAAGGCCAAGGCTGTGGAAGAGCTGACCGCCGCGGGCGTCACCTTCCCCATCAAGATGAAGATGATGTTCAACCCCAACGTGTCCGGCTGGGCGGACGAGTGCCAGACTGTGGAGCAGCAGCTGGAGGGCCTGCTGGGAACGGACTACATCGACATCATCATCGAAGTGGGCGCTTCCACCGGCTTCCTGGCCAACCGCCGCCAGGGCAACTTCGCCTTCCTGAAGGTGAACTGGGGCGCTGACTACGCCGATCCGGAAACCTACACCGATCCCTTCGACGTGATCGGCGGCAACAGCTACCGCTTCACCGATGAATACACCGATGTGGACCTGACCGAATACAAGGAGCTGCTCACCGCCGCCAAGGCCATCACCGACGATATGAGCGCCCGGTACGAAGCCTTTGCCAAGGCGGAAGCCTACCTGATCGAGCATGCCTACATGATCCCCTTCGGCCCCGGCACCGGCGGCTACACCGTGTCCAAGCTGGATCCCTTCACCGCCCAGTACGCGCCCTTCGGCATTTCCCAGGAGCGCTACAAGGGCCAGAAGAAGCTGGATAAGCCCATGAGCACCGACGAATACTACGACGCTTACGACGCCTGGCTCGAGGCCCGCGAAGCGCTGGCAGCGGCTCAATAAGCCCCGGACCCAAATAGCGGCTTAAAGGAGAGATCAGAGTACAGAGTGCAGATTATTTAGTTAAGCAATTCGGATTCCGTAAAACACAGACTGACTAAATCTGTACTCTGTACTCTCAATGCCCGCCAATTTGGCATCTCTCAAATTATCATTCATTAGCGGTTTGACGCCGCAGCGAAGAAATCCATAAAATCGGTTCTTCACGGAAAGTTAGGGAAAAAGTGAGCCTTCATTGTCATCTTGAGCGGAGTGGAGCGAGAGCGGAACGGAGCCGAAAGATCTGTAGGCTGGCTTAACGATTCACTGACAGATCCCTCGGCTATGCCTCGCCTCTGGCTCGGCTTCGCTCGGGATGAC
>JAFZOG010000038.1 GCA_017550745.1 Clostridia bacterium
CGCCGGGCCAGAAGCATAACGTCGAAAGTCTGCCTGTTTCTCTCAAGTTTCTGCGGAAACAAAGCCAATTCGGCCTGACAGGATGTTTCCGCTGTCGGAGTCCAGAGGACGAAGTCCTTTGGTGCAGGTGCACGAGGGACGCAGAGGCCCTCGCCTCCTCGTTTCGTTACTGACTTAAAGTGCCCTTTAAAACAAAACGACCGAACCGATACCAAAGGATAAGCCTATTCTGTCCGGATCTCCGTCACGGTCAGGCGTTCCCCCTCCACGCGGAAGCGCACGTCCATCCCGGCGTAGGCCATGCCGTAGACCCGCTCCGGGTCGTGCTGGTAGGAAGGGCGAGGGTCCTGGGAGAGGATTTCCAGAACGGCGGCGCGGTGGGCCTTTGGTATTTTCGCCAGCAGCTCCGGGGAACAGTCCACGGCCAGCTGTATCCGTTCCACCGCGTCCGTAAAGCCGCCCGCCGCCTCGGGATGGCAGTCGGCGTAGGGCAGGTACGGCTTGATGTCATAAATCGGCGTGCCGTTCATCAGGTCGGCCCCGGACACAAAAATCAGGGGCCCAATCTCCGATTGCGGCCTGATTTCATGGATTTTCACGCAGCTCAGCCCGATGGGATTGGGCCGGAAGGGCGAGCGCGTGGCGAACACGCCCATCCGGGCGTTCCCGCCAAGGCGCGGAGGACGCACCGTGGGGGACCAGGCATCCCGCTTTGCCTGGGAAAACTCCCAGATCAGCCAGAGATGGGAAAAGTCCTCCAAGCCCCGCAGCGCGTCCGGATTTCGGTATGCCGGCTCAAACACGATGCGGGAGAGGACGGCCCCGGCCAGCCCGCTCTGCCGGGGCACGCCGAACTTGGTTTCAAAGCCGTTTTCAATCCGCGCGATGATTTTCATTGTTCTCCAACCTGACGCATGGGATCGCTCCATGCCGAAACTTTATGCCCGCCACAAATTATACCATCTTCCCCCGTTCCGTCAAGCAAAAATCATAAAAGGCTAATTTTGTGGGAAAGTCCGCATAAAATGTTGTGTAAATTCCTTGCAATTTCCCCGCTTTTCGTCTAAAATAGAAGCAAATCATTCCCTATACTTCTACGAAGGGAGACGGATGGATTTGCAATACCTGATTGGCGTAGATTTGGGTACGTCGGGAACGAAAACCGTGCTGTTTGACACACACGGCAAAGAGATCGCTTCCGCACTGGAAGAGTATCCGCTTTACCAGCCCCACAACGGCTGGGCGGAGCAGGAGCCGGAGGACTGGTGGAAAGCCGCCGTGAATACCATCAGGGCGGTCATTGCCAAGAGCGGAGTGAACCCCGGGGACATTGCCGGTCTGTCCCTGTCCGGGCAGATGCACGGCCTGGTGCTGACGGACGACAGCGGCAGCGCGCTGGGCCGGTCCATTATCTGGTGCGACAACCGCACCATCGAGAGCTGCGATGAGTTTACCCGCCTGGTGGGGGGCCGGGAACGGCTGATCCAGATCGCCGCCAACCCCGCGCTGACCGGCTTTACCGCCGGGAAGGTGCTCTGGGTGCGCCAGCATCAGCCGGACGTCTGGGCCAAAGCCCGGCACATCCAGCTGCCCAAGGATTATGTGCGCCTGAAGCTCACCGGCGAATACCATATGGACATGAGCGACGCCTCCGGCACCAACCTGCTGGACGTGCCGCACCGCTGCTGGAGCAAGGAAATCTGCGAAAAGACCGGCATCCCCATGGAGATGCTGCCACCCCTGGTTGAAAGCAGCGACGTGGCGGGTTCTATCACCGAGGAAGCCGCGAAGCTGACAGGCCTAATGGCAGGCATGCCCGTGGCCGCGGGCGCGGGCGACAATATGGCCGCCGCCATCGGCACCGGCGTTGTGAAGGAAGGCAAAGCCTTTACCACCATCGGCACCAGCGGCGTGGTGTTCGCCCATTCCGATAAAGTGCAGATCGACCCCGCGGGCCGGGTGCATACCTTCTGCGCCGCCGTGCCGGGCTGCTATGTGGTGATGGGCGTGGGCCTGGCTGCGGGCATGAGCCTGAAATGGTGCCGCGACACCTTCTTCCAGGCGGAAATCGAAGCCGCCCGGGAAATGGGCACGGATTCCTATGTGCTCATGAACCAGGAAGCCGCCCGCAGCCCCATCGGCGCCAACCGGCTGATTTACCTGCCCTACCTGATGGGCGAGCGTTCCCCCATCCTGGACCCCGAAAGCCGGGGCGTGCTGTTCGGCCTCTCCGCCATGCACACCAAGAAGGATATCGTCCGCGCCGTGATGGAGGGCGTGATGTATTCCCAGTGGCACAACCTGAACGTGCTGCGCGGCATGCACGTGGCCCCCAACGCCATGCTGGCCTGCGGCGGCGGCGCGAAGAGCCCCTTCTGGCGGCAGATGATGGCGGACATGTACAATATGCCTGTTTCCACCCTGCAAAACACCGAAGGCCCCGCCCTGGGCGCGGCCATCCTGGCGGGCGTCGGCGCGGGCATCTATCGGGACGTGCCTTCCGCCTGCGCGGAGCTGCTCAAGGAGAGCGAACCCCTCCTGCCCAGCGCGGAACGCCACGCGGCCTATGAGCCCTACTTCGAGCTGTACCAGAAGATTTATCTGGATCTGAAGGACGAATTCCATACGCTGGCGAATCTGTGAAAAACGGAGGTCTTATCCATGAAAATCGTACCGGTTACTGACAAAAGCTTCGCCCCTTACGGCCGCATCGTGGAAGGCTACGGCACGAAGGGCATTCTGGAAGCGCTGGAAAAAACCACCCCCTGCCCTGACGGCGTGGTGTACTTCCCCAAGGTGGACACCCTGCACGCCGCCCCCGGCGCGGAAGCCGTGGGCGAAGCGCTGTTCGGCGGCATGCCCTTCCAGCTGGGCTGCTGCAACGGCCACAACACCAAGCTCAACTGCCTGGAATACCACCGGGACAGCGAGTTCAACCTGGGCACCCAGGACTTTATCCTGCTGCTTGCCAGGATGGACGACATTGAAAACGACGTGCTGGACACCGCCAAGGCAAAGGCGTTCTTTGTGCCCAAGGGCGTGATGGTGGAAGTGTACGCCACCACCCTGCACTACGCTCCCTGCCACGCTGACCCCGCCAAGGGCTTCCGCGTGCTGGTGGCGCTGCCGCTGAATACCAACACCGATTACCGCCCCGGCACCGGCGGCAACACCCTGGACAAATCCCTCTGGGCCCGGAACAAGTGGCTGCTGGCCCATCCCGAAAGCAGCGAAGCCGCCGCGGGCGCTTACGTTGGACTTAAAGGCGAGAACATCGACATCGCCGCCGATGTGCCTTTCTGTTGCTAATATACAAATTTGGAAATTGGAGGAGAAGAAACAATGTCCTGCAACATCCCCGAAGTCAAGCTTGGTATCGTCGCCGTATCCCGTGACTGCTTCCCCATCGGCCTGTCCATTGCCCGCCGCGAAGCCATCAAGAAGGCTTACAAGGGCGAACTGTACGAGTGCCCCGTGACCGTGGAAAACGAAGCCGACATGCTCAAGGCCGTCGCCGACGTGAAGGCCGCGGAATGCAACGCCCTGGTGGTGTTCCTGGGCAACTTCGGCCCCGAGACCCCCGAAACCCTGATCGCCAAAAACTTTGACGGCCCCTGCATGTTCGTGGCTGCCGCCGAGGGCGACGGCGACCTGATCAACGGCCGCGGCGACGCCTACTGCGGCATGCTGAACTGCTCCTACAACCTGGGCATGCGCCACCTGACGGGCTACATCCCCGAGTATCCCGTGGGCACCGCGGACGACATCGCCGGGATGATCGCGGACTTCGTGCCCGTGGCCCGCGCCGTCATCGGCGTCAAGAACCTCAAGATCATCACCTTCGGGCCCCGGCCCCAGGACTTCTTTGCCTGCAACGCCCCCATCAAGGGCCTGTACGAGCTGGGCGTCGAAATCGAAGAAAACAGCGAATTGGACCTGCTGGTTTCCTACAAGGCCCACGCCGGCGACAAGCGCATCCCCGCCGTGATGGACGACATGGCCAAGGAAATGGGCGAAGGCAAGTACTACGCCGAAATGCTGGAGCGCATGGCGCAGTTTGAACTGACCCTGCTGGATTGGGCCGAAGCCCACAAGGGTGCGCGGAAATACGTCGCGTTTGCCGACAAGTGCTGGCCCGCGTTCCCCGAGCAGTTCGGCTTCGAGCCCTGCTACGTGAACAGCCGCCTGGCTTCCCGCGGCATCCCGGTGGCCTGCGAAGTGGACATTTACGGCGCGCTGAGCGAATACATCGGCGCCTGCGTGTCCGGCGACGCCATCACCCTGCTGGATATCAACAACTCCGTGCCCGCCTCCATGTGGGAAAGCCAGATCAAGGGCAAGTTCGACTACTGCCTCACCGACACCTTCATGGGCTTCCACTGCGGCAACACCCCCTCCTGCAAGATGTGCGACAGCCGTGCCATCAAGTATCAGCTGATCCAGCACCGCCTGCTGGAGCCCGCCGGCAGCGAGCCTGACTTCACCCGCGGCACCCTGGAGGGCGACATCGCTCCCGGCGAAATCACCTTCTACCGCCTCCAGTGCGACAGCAACGGCGACCTGCGCTCCTACATCGCCGAGGGCGAAGTGCTGCCCGTGGCCACCACCTCCTTCGGCGGCATCGGCGTGTTCGCCATCAAGGAAATGGGCCGCTTCTACCGCCATGTGCTCATCCAGAAGCGCTATCCGCACCACGGCGCCGTGGCCTTCGGCCATCACGGCAAGGCCCTCTTCGAGGTGTTCAAGTTCCTGGGCGTCAAGGACATCGCCTACAACCAGCCCAAGTCCCTGCCCTATCCCACCGAGAATCCCTGGGGCTGATTCATTCCAATAACAAAGGCGGGCGTTTCGTTTGCCTGCCGGAATAGAATTGAAACAGGCGTGGCCGCTGCCGGTCACGCCTGTTTTGCTATATTGAAAAACTGATTGTACGATAACTGTTGGAAAAATTATTATTCTTTCTGTGAAACGGTGAAGAGCGAATAGAAGTAGCCCTTCTGATCCATGAGCTCGTCAAATGTCCCCTGCTCGGAAACGCCGCCGTTTTTCAGGGCGAACAGGCTGGTGCAGCGCCGCAGGATGCCTTCGTCCAGATCGTGGGTGACGATCACGCGGGTGTAGCCGTCCAGCTTCAGAATGGCGTCCAGCACCTCGAAGGAGGTTTCAGCATCCAGGCTGGCCGTCGCTTCATCCACGAACAGCACGGGGGTCTTTCGCAAAAGCGCTCTCGCGATGGAAATCCTCTGCCGCTCGCCGCCGGAGAGACCGGAGCCGTTTTCGCCGCACAGATAGTCCGGCCCCTTCTCGTTCATGAGTTTTTTCAAGCCGGACAGACGCACGGCCCGGTCGATCTCCTCCTCGGGGAATTCGGAGAACATGGTGATGTTGTCGCGGATGGTGCTGTTGAACACAAACACGTTCTGCTGAATGATGGAAACCAGGTCATAGAGCGAGCTCGCGGAAAGGTTTTTGAGCTCGTTTCCGTCATAGAGGATCTCGCCGTCATAGTTTTCGGAGGACGCCATGAGCAGGTTCAGGATCGTGGATTTGCCGCTGCCGGAACCGCCGACCAGCGCGTAGCAGCCCCCGGCTTTGATATCCATATCAACGCCGTTCAGAACGGGCTTGCCCTCCTCATAGGAAAAGCTGAGGCCGCGGATCGAAATGCCGTCCGTAAGCTTCGGCGCAATCTGCTCGCCCGCATCGGGAATGTTCCTGTTCAGCGCTTCGGCCAGCTTTTCGATCAGCCCGAAGGACGCCTTTGTTCCCGCGTAGAACGTCGGAAACGATTGGATGGGGCCGAGCACGTAGTTCAGAAGCTGGACGAAGACGATGGCGGTGCCCGCGGTGATGCCCCTGCCGGAAAGCGCCATCGCCGCGGCGACGAAGAACACGCCGAACTGTAAAACCGCGCCGGCGATGCCGGAGGAATAGCCGACCAGCACGTTGACCTTCGTTCGCTTTTTCGACGCGTCGGCGACGTCTTCATTGCTGCCGTCGTGGAGGCGCGAGATGTTCTTTTCCGCCTTGAAGCTTTTGATCACCGAGAAGCCCGAGAGCGCGTCCTTCAGCATACCGGTGTAGCTTGCTTTCCTGTCGGAAACGGCCTTTTCCGCCTTCGCCGCTTTATCGCCGAGCACAATGGAAACGATGATGGGCAGGAGGGAGAAGCCGATGGCGATCAGCGTCAAAAGCGGGCTGTACCACAGCATGAGGCCAAGCGCGCCGATAAACGCGATGCCGACCTGTATCGTGCCTTGCAGTTTTCCGATGAAGTCCTGTTCGATGGTGTTCACATCGTTGGAGAGCGCGGAGATATAGAGCGATGTGTTCTCGCCTGAGAACGCGTGGATGCCTTTTTCCATCAGCCGATTGAAGGCGTATTCCCGATACTGTTTCATTGCCTTCGCGCGGAACTCGGAAAGGAAAGCCCGGTCGAAGACCCATGCCAGTCCATACAGCGCGAAGCCGCCGCCCGCGATGAGCAGAAGCGTGCCGAAGCTGTACGGACATGCGCCGGAAATCAGATCGGCAACCTCCTTGATCAGCCAGGAAATCACGAGTTCCGCCGCGGCGGCGAGAAGGGCCGCGAGCACGGTCATCGAAAGGTTCAGTTTGTTATCCCGGAACAGTTCCCTGATAAATGGCCGGCGCAGCGCCCGAAGGTCTTTTTTATTCATGGCTGCTTTTCTCCTCCTGTTCGGTGATGGATTTCCAAAGCGCTGTGAACGCTTCATTTTCCAATTCACGGATCGTATTGCTGATTGCGTCCTTCGCGGTTGAACCGATATCATCATGCGCGCTGGCGCCTTCTATGCGGGTGATAAAGCGGATGTCGCTTTCGTCATAGCTTGGGGAAGCGTCAAAGAACGCGGCAAGCTTTTTGGCTTGTTCCAGGGAAGCTTTAGCTTCGTCCTCCTGGCCCGCGAGGAACTGCGAACCGGCAAGGGCAGCAAGAAATGCGGAGTTTACCTTGTCGAAAAGGTTCGGCTTGTCCGCCTTCCGCAGCCCGGAGAAGAGCTCGATCCCCCAATGCAGGATTGCCTGGGCAGAAGCGTAATCCCCGCTCTTTACATAGACGTTCAAATACCCGATGATCGTGGTGGCCAGATCGGAAACGATCTTTGCCATTGCCTTCGACAGATAGGGAACCGCCTCCTCCGTGCGATCATGCTGAGCCAGGATAGCGCCGATCTTATGGCTGTACAGCCGATCCGCATTGTATTGCTTCAGAAACTCAACTGCCTTTTCCCATTCGTCCAAGCCCAGATATACCTCCGCGATATTACCGTACAGCGTCTGCTCGCTGATCTCCGGATCGGTGTTCTGCGCAAGCAGCAGACGGGCTTGCTCCAGAAGCTCCAGCGCTCTGCGATACAGGTTCTTGTCCCTGCTTTCAATGCCAAAGCAGCGATACAGCGTGGCGCTCTCGTTGACGATCTGAAAGGAATGAGGATATTTTCTGATTGCCTTTTCCGCCTCGGCAAGCCCCGCCCGATCCTTCCGGCGCCGGTATTCCTGCAGGCGCTTGACCGTCGCATCCGGGCGGTTGTCCTTCATTTCGTATCCCAACAGAACGTCCACGGAGGTATCAAAAAAATCCGCCATTTCAACGATCATGTTCACCTCCGGCACCGACAGCTTCGCTTCCCATTTATATACCGCCCCCGCCGTCACCCCCAGCGCCTCGGAAAGCTGCTCCTGGGTCAGCGACCGTTCCCTGCGGAATTTTCGGATGTTTTCCGCAAGCGTCATTTTCATGCGTCAGCCCCCTTCCCATTTTCTCTTGTGTTATTATATCAGATCGAAGTGAAAAAATGAATAGACTAATCATACTATTATAATATTATTTATTCTACTGTCAGTAAGAGTTTTACTATTTACAGACAAACAAATCATCAACACCCTGACGTTTCATGCGCCGATTGCGACAGTTGAACGGCTTTCCCTTGACGATGCAGGCGCGGCATGGTATCATTTGCCTTGCGAAAGAAAAATTACTTTTCTTTCATCGGAAAGGAGTATTCTGCTCATGCTTGTGCCTGTATTGCTGTTTCTGCTGGGATTCCTGCTTTTGATCAAGGGCGGCGACTGGTTTGTGGACGGCGCCACGGGGCTGGCGCACCGGTTCCATCTGCCTGAACTGCTGATCGGCGCCACGGTGGTGTCCATCGGCACGACGCTGCCGGAGGTGATGGTGTCCGCCCAGGCCGCTTTCCAGCACAACAGCGGCATTTCCTACGGCAACGCCATCGGCTCCGTGATCTGCAACACCAGCCTGATCGCCGCGCTGACGGTGGCCATCCGGCCCGGCCGGGTGAACAAAAAAAGCCTGCGCCTGCCGGTCGTTTCCTTCTTTGCCGCAGCGGCGGTGTACGCCGGCATCGCCTATACCACGGGCAGATTTGAACGCTGGCAGGGCATCCTGATGCTGTGCGGCTTCGCGCTGTATATGGCTGTCACTGTACTGCACATGAAAAAGCATCCCGAGGACGCGGAGGCCGAGGGCGGGGAGGAAGAAAAGCCCAAGGAGACCGTTCTCTGGCAGGAGCTGCTGGCCCTGGCGGCCGGGGCCGCCGCCATCGCTGTAGGCGCGCGGCTGCTGGTGGACAACGGCACCCTGATCGCCGAGGCGATGGGCGTGCCCTCCTCCGTGATCGGTCTTACCATGGTGGCCCTGGGCACGTCGCTGCCTGAGCTGGTGACCGCGGTCACTTCCCTCATCAAAGGCCACAGCGCTTTGAGCCTGGGCAACGTGATCGGCGCGAACCTGTTCAACATCGTGCTGGTGAGCGGCACGGCGATGACGATCTCTCCTTTCGCCATTCCCATGGAGAAGACCATTGCGGGGATGAACGCTTCCCTGGTGGTGGACCTGCCCGTGATGTTCGCCGTGATGCTGGTGCTGTGCGTGCCCGCCGTGATCCGGGGCAAGCTGAGCCGCTGGCAGGGGATCCTGCTGCTGTGCGCCTATGCGGGCTTTACCGCGTTCCAGTTCCTCTTTTGATTTCCCGCGCGAAGGGCGGCCCAGCCCCCGCGCTTTTTTCATTTCGTGAATAGCCGTTTTTTTATCGTGAATGGCGCAAAAAGCAAGGCAAATACGATTGAAAAAAGAGAAAAAATATGCCATAATAGGAACGTAAATCATCTATCCGTGTTTTCCCGGGAGTGACCGGCAGAAAAACCAATCATCTTTGAAGGAGGCTTCCCCATGACCGAAATGATGCAGCAGCTCAAGAAAATCGGTATCGTCCCCGTGGTGGTGCTCAACGACGTAAAGGACGCGCTTCCCCTGGCCGAACGCCTGATGAAGGGCGGCCTGCCCTGCGCGGAGGTCACCTTCCGCACCGCCGCCGCCGAGGAATCCATCCGGCAGATCGCGAAAGCGTTTCCTGAAATGATCGTGGGCGCGGGCACCGTGCTGACCACCGAACAGGCGGACCGGGCCATCGACGCGGGCTCCAGGTTCGTGGTCTCTCCCGGCTTCAACCCCAAGGTGACGGAATACGTGCTGAAAAAGGGCGTGCCAATGACCCCCGGCGTATGCACCCCCACCGAGATCGAAGCGGCCATGAGCCTGGGCCTGGATGTGCTCAAGTTCTTCCCCGCGGAGCCTTCCGGCGGGCTGAAGATGATCAAGGCCGTGGCGGCTGCTTATGTGAACCTCCAGTTCATGCCCACCGGCGGCATCAACGCCGACAACGTGCGGGACTACCTGAAATACGACCGCATCGTGGCCTGCGGCGGCAGCTGGATGGTCAGCGGCGCGCTGGTGAAGGAAGGCAAATTTGACGAAATCGAAAACCTGGTCCGGGAAGCCGCGGGCATCGTGAAAGAAATCAGGGGGTAAGAAAACATGCCAGTGAAAGTTGTCACCTTCGGCGAAATCATGCTGCGTTTAAAAAGCCCGGGCTACGAACGCCTGATGCAGTCTCCCGTGCTGGAAGCCACCTTCGGCGGCGGCGAGGCCAATGTTTCCGTGTCTCTGGCCAACTACGGCCTGGACACCGCTTTTGTGACCGTGCTGCCCGATAACGATCTGGGCAGGGCCTGCGCCCGGGAGCTAAGGGGCTTTGGCGTGGACGTGAGTAAGATTGTGTACAAGCCCGGCAGGATGGGCATTTATTATCTGGAAACCGGCGCGGTGCAGCGCCCCAGCAAGGTGATCTATGACCGGGCGGGCAGCGCCATCGCGGAGGCTTCCGCCGCGGACATCGACTGGGAAAAGGCCTTCGAGGGCGCTTCCTGGTTCCATATCACCGGCATTTCCCCCGCCATCTCCCAGGGCGCGGCGGACCTTTCCCTGGCCGCCGTGAAAGCCGCCAAGAAGCTGGGCCTGCATGTGAGCTGCGACCTGAACTACCGCAAGAACCTGTGGAAGTACGGCAAGACCGCCGACCAGGTGATGCGCGAGCTGGTCCGGTATGTGGACACGGTCATCGCCAATGAAGAGGATTTCCAGAAAGCCCTGCTGCTCAGGGCGGAAAGCGCGGGCAGCGTGGAGGAAGGGGAGCTGAACCTGGACAACTATCGGGCCATCGCCAGGCTGGCCATGGATACCTTCCCCAACATCCAGCGGGTGGCCATCACCCTGCGCGAATCCAAGAGCGCCAACCACAACGACTGGAGCGCCTGCCTCTACAACGGCAGGGACTTCTTCGTCTCCCGCAAGTACCGCATCACCGACATCGTGGACCGGGTGGGCGGCGGCGACAGCTTCGGCGGCGGCCTGATCTACGGCCTGAACACCTACGGCGACGAGCAGCAGGCGCTGGAATTTGCCGTGGCTGCTTCCTGCTTAAAGCACACCATCCCCGGCGACTACAACCGCATGAGCGTTTCAGAGGTGGAAAGCCTCATGAAAGGCAGCGGAAGCGGCCGCGTACAGCGCTGAGAACGAATAACGAAAGTGGGGGGAAACCGCTCTTTGTAAGCACTTCGCACGGCCTGCGCTTCGCTTGCCCGCGCTGTGGTTCTAAGTCTCGTGACTTTATACGCACCATGCGTCTAAAGCCGCATGGCTAAAGAGCGGTTCCCCCACATCCCCCTTCCGAGAAAGCCATAAAAGGATTTGTTCTGTTCCAAATTCTTCAAACATCATACATTTTGCCATCCTGAGCGAAGTGGAGCGAGAGCGGAACGGAGTCGAAGGATCTTCTCTTGTAACTGTTTTCGCCTCCCATAATTCTTTGAATCATTAGGAGGAAAACGAATGAAACCCTTTCTGGATAAAGATTTTCTTTTAAATACAGAAACCGCGAAGGTACTGTTCCACGAAGCGGCGGAGAAGTGCCCCATCATCGACTATCACTGCCACCTGAATCCCCGGGAAATCTACGAGGATATCCGCTACGATAACATTACCCAGGTCTGGCTGGGCGGCGACCATTACAAATGGCGGCTGATGCGCAGCGCGGGCGTCCCCGAAAAGTACATCACCGGCGACGCGCCCGGCGAAGAAAAGTTCCTGAAATACGCCGAGGTCATCGGCAAGGCCGTCGGCAACCCCCTCTACCATTGGAGCCACCTGGAGCTGCGCCGCTTCTTCGGCTACGACGGCATCCTGAACAAGGACACCGCCCCCCAGGTCTGGAAGATCGCCAACGAAAAGCTGCAAAGCGCGGGCTACACCAGCCGGGGCCTGATCATGATGAGCAACGTGGACACCATCTGCACCACCGACGATCCCATTGACAGCCTGGAATGGCATGAAAAGCTGGCCGCGGACAAAACCTTCCCCGTCACCGTGCTGCCCGCCTGGCGTCCCGACAAGGCCATGAACCTGGAAAAGGACACCTTCCCGGACTACATCGCCAAGCTCTCCGCCGCCTCCGGCCTGGAGATCAGGACCTTTGCCGACCTGAAAAAAGCCATTTCCAAGCGCCTGGACTATTTCGCCGCCCATGGCTGCTCCCTCAGCGACCACGGCCTGAACTACGTCATGTACGCCCCCGCCTCCGAGGAGGAAGTGGAGCGCGTCTTTGCCGCGCGGCTGGCGGGTCAAAAGCCCACCGCCCGGGAGGAAGCCGCCTTCAAGTACGCTTTCATGCTCTTTGTCGGCGCGGAATACCATGACCGGGGCTGGGTGATGCAGCTGCATTACGGCTGCCGCCGCGACAACAACGGCCCCATGTTCCGCACGCTGGGCCCCGATACCGGCTTCGACTGCGTGGACAACACCGCGCCCTCCACCGAGACCGCCGCGTTCCTGGGCGCTTTGCAGGAAAAAGGCAAGCTGCCCAAGACCATCCTCTATTCCCTCAACACCAATGACAACGCCGCCATCGACACCATCATCGGCTGCTTCCAGACCGACGAAGCCGTGGGCAAGATCCAGCACGGCTCCGCCTGGTGGTTCAACGACCACTTCGACGGCATGACCGAACAGATCAAGTCCCTGGGCAGCCTGGGCTATCTGGCGGGGTTCGTGGGGATGCTCACCGACAGCCGTTCCTTCCTCTCCTATCCCCGCCATGAGTACTTCCGCCGCATCCTGTGCCGCATCCTCGGCGAATGGGTGGAGCAGGGCTTCTTCCCCGAGGATATGGAAACCCTCAAGGGCATCGTGGCCGATATCAGCTACAACAACGCCAAAAAGTATTTCAATTTTCCAAAGAAAAACGTTTGATAAAACCCAAAGGATCCCCCGGCTTTTACCGGGGGATTATTTCATGGGATCAGAACGCCGCATCGCTCAGCCGATGCGGGCGCTCATGCGTCCAGGCCGTAAGCCACGGGCTGAACGCCGTATTGGTTGGCTTTGCTGCCGGTGACGATGAGCCGCAGAGAGAAAGGCCCTTCCGGCAGTTTTTCCTTCGGCACGCGGATCACCTGCGGGGGCCAGAACGCCGCGCCGAGGCACTGGCCGTTCAGGAACAGCTCCGCCATTTCCTGCGCGTTCAAACGCACCAGCAAATCCCCGGAGCAGCCGGGAACGGAGGCGGCGTATTCCTTACAGCTTTGGGCCGGGTTATCCTGCACAAGCGCAAAGTCCGCGTTGGTCAATGTCAGCGCCGGAGCCGCTTCCGTTGGCAGCGCTTCCCACTCCGCCTTTGACAGACAGGCGAAGATCAGGATGCTTTCATTCGGGAGAAGCGTCAGGTCAGTCTGCCCGTCCGCGCCCTTCAGACGCAGGAGCCGATCATTCCACAGATCATAGCCGCCCAGGAGGGCGCGGGAAGGGAAGGTGATTTTCGTCCGGATCGTTTCACTGCCTTCGTTGGCCAGGAACCACATGTCCCTTTCGTGAAAGCGCAGGCGGGCAGCCCTCAGATCCTTCTGCTCCGGCGCGCACGCACAGTCCGGCGGCAGGGAAGCGATGTCCCGCGACACGCCGGGAAACCATTCCTCCATGCCCAGCGCCGCCCGGAACACCTTGCCCCTGCAGATCAGCGCGCCGTTTTCCTCCCGGCATTCCGGCCACAGGCTTTCGGGAATATACCGGAAGCCGCGCCGGCTTTCAAACAGCGCTTTCACTTCCGCATGCCGCAAAGCGCGGTCGCGGCAGGGCACGGCGACGGAGCATTGGATTTCGCCCTCCGCCATCAGGCAGGAAAGCCGGGCCATGTAATCCGCCCACTGCCGGTAATGGGGCCACCAGATATTGCCGGGGCCCACGTCCGGGGGCCGCTCGGCGCTGCGCCTGCCTTTCAGGCTGTAGTAGAAGGCGTGGGGGATGAACAGGTTCACGCCCCGCACCCCCAGGTAATCGATATACCATTTCATATCGGAGCCGGTGAAATGCCAGGGATTGCCGTCCCGGTTGCAGGCGCCGAAGCATTCGTTGCTGTTGCGCCTGCGGCCCATCCAGCCCGCCATATCCGCGCCGCACTTGGCCATGACGCTGTCCATGCCCTCCGTGCCGCCCTTTTCCGGCGAAACCCAGCGGAACACCAGGTCCTGCCCCGGTACGTGGAAAAACCGCTGCGCCTCTATGTCGTCGCTTTGGTGGGGATGGCCCATCAGCCATACGCCGTGGTTTTGGCACCACATGCTCAGCGGGCTGTAATACACTTCCTGCTCCCGTTCCTGGATCAGGCGGCGGTACAGGGCCGTGTCCCGGTTTTCCTCTCCCGTGAACAGGGCGGCAAGCCCCTCCAGGGAGCCGCCCCCGGCCCGGAAAACCCGGTCAAAATCCTTGCTCCAGGGGAACATATCCCTCGTGTTGCGGCCCAGCACGCTGGGCTCGTCCGTGAAAATGCCCAGGATGACGGAACCGAAATACGCCCCCAGCTCACGGTAATAGGCTTCGTGGGTGAGGCTGATAAACTGCTCCACGGCTTCAGGGTTCAGAATGTCGGCGCTGGGCGGCGCGTTTTCTTCGCCGTCGTCCTCCCCGTAATGCAGGCCCCGGATGGTGCCGCCGCTGAACCGCTCCACCAGGGTGCCTCGGGCTGTCTGGCAAAGCGCCCGGTCTCCCGGCAGGGGACGGTCCTGAAGCGCCAGGCCGCGGCTGGCCAGGTCGGGGTTCGAACGCACGATCAGGCCGCCCGCCGAGCCGGAGGGGTACATGCCCTCGTCGTACAGCACGGTTTTCATCCCCAATTCCGCCGCGGTTTCCACCGCCGTGCGCATATACCTGAAAAACAGGGGGGAAAGGTATTGGATGCTTTTGCCCAGCCCCATCCGGGGATGCAGCACCACGCCGTACACCCCGTGATCGCGGAAATCCCGCAGCTGCCTTCTGATCTCCCGATGGGTAAGATCGCCGTTCAGAAACCAGAAGGGAATGGGGGTGTATTCCCGGCCGGGACGCCGGATCGATTGTAAAAATTCCATCAGCGGTCACTCCGTCATAAAGAAGTTGGGGAAGCAGAAAGGCACAGGAGGCGGCATTCAGGTTTTCGGCGCAGGAAAGCCGTTCTCTTCCAGGATCTCCGCTTCCCGCCAGCCGGTAAAGTTCAGCAGGGAAGGCCGGGCTTCCGACCCGGATTTTCGCCAGACAGTGGGGGTGCAGCCGATGATGCGCTGGAAATGCTGGTTAAAACAGCTCAGGGAGGTATAGCCCACCTGGGCGGCGATTTCGGCTACGTTTTTTTCCGATGTGCGCAGCAGCGTGCAGCTTTTCAGGATGCGCGTCTGATGCAGAAAACTCAAAGGGTTGACGCCCATCTGCGCGTGGAACAGGCGGCGGAAATGGGTGGGGCTCATGTGGCATACGTCGGCCAGCGCTTCCATGGGAAAGGTCTGGTGATAGTGCTCGTATATATAATCCAGGGCGGGGGTCAGGGCGGGTAAATGCTTATCGGTCACAGCCTGTTCGGTCTCCTCCGGAAAAATGCGCAGCAGCCGGGTCACCAGTATCAGGAACAATCCCTGGACGCATATCCGGTATCCTTTCTCTTTTCCGGAAACTTCTTCCAGCATTTCCTGTACCAGCGTCAGGGCCCAGGGGTATTCCTGGGGCGGCAGCATGAAACGGCACCCGGTCATCATTCTGCCGTAGGCTGTCAGATCCGGAAGCAGCGCAAGCCCGCTCCGGCCCAAAAGTATATCCGGATCCACATAGAGATAATTCCATAAGCTGTGCCTGCCGGGATCGGACCAGGTGGTATGCGGCACGTTCCGGGCGATGCAGGTTACATAGCCGCTCTGATAGGGCACCTGATCGCCTCCCAATATCATCGCCCCGCTGTCGGAAAGGCAAAGGCCGATTTCCAGGCAATTATGAAAATGCAGCCGTTTGCTGGGTACGGGGCTGATGCGCCAATGCTCGCCGGACAGCATCAATACGGGAAAATCCGCAGGCAGATCATAGCTTCTGTATTCAAGAACAGCCTGTTTGGGCCTGGACATGGCTCCAGCCTCCTTTCCGATTGATATTATAAATGCTTGCGCCTGCTTTGGCAAGGGAGGCCGCGGAAGCAGGCAAATATCATTTCCGGAGATAACAATGAACCTGATGATTCGGGCAGGGCGAAACCAAATCATTCATGGAAGAGACAGTTTATGGTTGAAATCAGTCAGATTTAAACCGAATTGTGGTTGAAACACCCCTGATAATCCTTTATAATAGACAAGGATAATAAAGGTATAAAAGTACTTTGATCCTAAGACAAAAACTGCCGTCAGGCGCAGCCGAAGCGTAAAACCTGCGCGAAGGAGGAAAAGCCTTCATGAGCACAAGAACGGTAAAAGCCCCTGCTTTGCGGGAAAGGACCACCTGGAAAAAAGCGCTGCGGCGGGACTGGCATCTGTATTTGCTGCTGCTGCTTCCTGTGGCGCTGGTGGTGATTTTCAACTACGCCGCTTATCCTGGCCTTCGGATGGTATTCATGGATTACAAGCCCGCCAAGGGTTATGCGGGCAGCAAATGGGTCGGCTGGGAAACCTTCCAGAAAGTGTTCAGGGACAAGGATTTTATCCGGGCTTTGAAAAACTCCATCGTGTTCAACCTGCTGGATCTGGCGGTCAGCTTTCCCATGCCGATCATCCTGGCCCTGATGCTGAACGAGCTGCGCTTTCCCCGGTTCAAAAAAGTCACCCAGACGGTGCTGTATCTGCCGCATTTCCTCTCCTGGGTCATCATCGGGTCGGTGGCCTATCAGCTGTTCAAGCCCTCCACCGGCATCGTGAACGTGCTGATGGTGAACTGGGGCTGGATCGACCAGGGCATCCCCTTCCTGACGGAAAAGAACCATTGGGCGGTCACCTACCTGCTCATCGGCGTATGGCAGGGCATGGGCTGGGGCACCATCATTTATCTGGCGGCCATCACCGGCATCAGCGGCGAGCTGTACGAGGCCGCGATGATCGACGGGGCCAGCCGCATGCAGCGCATCTGGCATATCACCCTGCCCGGCATCCGGAGCACCATCGTGGTGCTTCTGATCATGAACCTGGGCAAGATCATGGGCAGCAACTTTGAGCGCCTGGACGTGTTCGCCAATACCCAGGTGCGCGAATATCAATACCAGCTTGCCATATATATTTACGAAAAAGGTCTCGCAAGCTCCAAATTCAGCATGGCCACCGCTGTGGGCTTGTTCCAATCCTTGGTGGGCCTGATGCTGGTGCTGGTCAGCGACCGCTTCGCCAAAGCCCTGGGCGAAGACGGCCTGCTGTAAGGAGGCGCTGAATATGGCAAAAGATAAAGTAAAAGATTTTGACACCATCAACGACGGCTCCCATGCCATCCGGAAATTCAGCATCGGTGATTTCATCATCATCTTTGTGCTGGTGCTGCTGTGCCTGACCTGCATCCTGCCCTTCATCCACCTGGCCGCCAAATCCATTTCCGGCAACACCGCCGTGATGCAGAAATCTGTGGTGCTCTTGCCCAAAGGCATCAACTTCGACGCCTACAGCACCATTTTCCAGGACGGCACCCTGGTGCACTCCTTCCTGTACAGCGTGGAGGTGGTGGCCATCTTCACGGTGATGGGCATGATCGTGTGCACCTGCGCGGCGTACCCGCTGTCCAAAAAACGGCTCAAGGGGCGCGCCTTCTTTACGTTTGTGCTGATGATCCCCATGTATTTCAGCGCGGGCCTGATCCCCACCTATCTGCTGTATAAGAATCTGAACCTGCTGAACACCATGTGGGTATTGATCCTGCCTCTGATCTATTCTTCCTACAATATGCTCATCATGAAAAACTATTTCCAGTCCTCCATCCCGGACAGCCTGGAGGAAGCGGCGTTTCTGGACGGGGCCGACAATTTCCAGATCCTCTTCAAAATCGTGCTGCCCCTGTCCATGCCCATCATCGCCACCCTCAGCCTGTTTTACGCGGTAGGCCGTTGGAACGCCTACGCGGACAACAAGTATTATATCACCAAAGAAGCCCTCAAGATGATCCAGTACAAGCTGTACCAGCTGGTGGCCTCCGCCACGGAAGCGCAGACCGCCACCCTGTCCGAGGCCATTGAGGTCACCAGCACCCCGGAGGTGCTCCAGGCGGCCTGCATCATGTTCGCCACCATTCCCATCATCTGCGTCTATCCCTTCCTGCAAAAATACTTTGTCAAGGGCGTGATGGTGGGCGCTGTCAAAGGATGATATAAAAGGGATCAGGGAATAGGGATTACGCGGTTGGGAAACGAGCGCTTTACGCCTTCCATTTTCCATATCTGGGCCCCCTATCTTGAAATCTAATCCCTGTTCCCTGATCCCTGAACAACGTTCCCAAGGGCTGAGTGCCCTAAAAATATAAGGAGGAAAAACCCATGAAAAAGACCCTTGCTCTGCTGCTGGCAGTCGTGATGCTGCTCAGCGCCGCGGCCTTCGCGGCCGCGGAAGCCCCCGCCTGGGAACCTTTTGCCGAAAACGTGAGCATCACCATCCCGGTGTATGACCGCGGCCAGGCAGGCGTGCCCAACGTGGAGGACAACTACTGGACCAAGTGGATCCAGACCAATTTCGGCGATAAGTACAACATCACCGTCAACTACGTGGCCATCCCCCGCAGCGACGTGATGACCAAGTATTCCATGCTGGCGGCCGCCGAAGACCTGCCCACCGTGCTGATGGAATACGACTATCCGAAGGTCACCCAGTGGGCCGCCGACGGCTATCTGACCACCTTCGATATGGAAGAATTCGCCAAGATCGCCCCCACCTACTACAACCGCATGGTGGCCAACAACCAGCTGACCTACACCCAGATCAACGGCGAAACCTACTTCTGCGCCGCCCTGCGCCCCTACTATGACACCAGCTATACCTTCCAGACCTTCGTGCGGATGGACTGGCTGAAAGCGATCGGCTATGACCATATTCCGGTGAGCACCACCGAATACAACGAGGCCATGCTGAAGATCAAGGAAGCGGGCCTCGCCGAATATCCCGCCGGCGGCACCATGGTGACCGGCGTGGGCTCCGACCAGAACTACGCCTGGCGCACCTGGCCCCTGGATGAAAAAGAGTGGGCCATGTACGGCGATTACAACATCCCGTCCCTGGGCTGGGAGCCCAACTATAAATTCCTCAAGAACGAAAACTACAAGTACAACGCCGGCCTCACCAACCCCGAATATTACCTGATCGGCACCGAGGACGACAAGACCAACTTCATCAACGGCAAGAGCTATTCCTACTCCGCTTACATCTCCGCCGCCATGGACTGGCTGACCGCCTTCTATGAAGCCAATCCCGACGCCGAGCTGGCCATCGCGCCCGTTTCCGGCGAGATCGACGCCGAAGCCGGCACCACCCCCGGCTACCGCACCGACAACCCCTTCGGCATGATGATCGGCTTCTCCGCCTTCGCCAGCGAGGATCAGATCAAGGCCGCCTGGATGTACATGGAATGGCTGACCCAGGAAGAAAACCTGAAGGTGTTCCAGTGGGGCATCGAGGGCGAAAACTTCAACTATGACGAGAAGGGCCTGCCTGTCACCGTGAGCGACTACAACGGCGAATGCAAGATGGGCTTCTCCAACAACAAGGACTACTGGTGCATCACCATCGAAGCCCGCCAGGCCGGTACCATCGAAGACGTGATCAGCGCCAACCTGCCCCATGACCTGCCCCAGGATTTCACAGAAGACGTGATCAAGTGGTACTATGACAAGGTCGCCGTGAAGGATGCGGGCTGGGCCATCGCCAACGCCCTGTACTCCGTCTCCATGGAAGCCGAAGCGGAATACCAGACCACGCTGGTGAACCTCTACAAGGAATACCGCGACAAGCTGACCATGTGCGCGCCTGAAGAATTCGATGCCCTGTATGCCCAGTACACCCAGGAGTTCCTGGACGCGGGCTATCAGGAAATCATCGACGAGCGTCTGGCCGCCTATGAAGCAGGCAATTCCACCCACCTGCTGAACCAGACCGCCGAACCGGTGACGCTCAAGTAATTCACTGCTTCTAATCCCTTTCGCCCTGGCTTTTCAGCCAGGGCGAATCCAAATGCCCCCCTGCTTTCAGCAGAAAGCAGGGGGGTCATTTTACTGTATCATGCTTTTCACCGCTTCCGCCAGCGCGTCCGCGTCGGCTTCGGTGTTGAAGGGGCCGATGCTGGCGCGGACCGCGCCGGAGGTGCCGAGCCAGGCGTGAACGGACGGGGCGCAGTGCAGCCCGCCGCGGACGGCGATCCCCGCGCGGTTCAGGCGGTCAGCAGCCTCTCCGCTGTCCATGCCCTGTATGTTGAAGCTGACAACGCCCACATGGGGCAGCTCGGCGGGGCCGGTGTGCAGAGTGACGCCGGGAATGCGCTCCAGGCTCCGCCGCAATCGATAAGCCAGCGCGTGCTCGTACTCCGCGATGGCGGCGCGGTGGGAAAGCACGAAGGAAAGCCCCTGGGCCAGCCCGGCGATGCCCGGCAGATTCGCGGTGCCGCTTTCCAGGCGGTCCGGCAGCATAGTGGGCTGGCGCAGGCTTTCCGAGGCCGATCCCGTGCCGCCTTCGCGCAGGGGCCGGGGCAGCATTCCCTCCCCCAGCAATAAAAGCCCTGTGCCCATGGGCCCCAGCAGGCCCTTGTGTCCCGGCATGGCGATCATATCCGCGTGAACGGAGGCGATGTCCTCCGTGCCGGCGGTTTGCGCCGCGTCCAGCAGCAGGGGCACCCCCTGCAGGTGGCAGGCGCGGGCGATCTCCCGGGCGGGCTGGATCAGGCCCGTCACGTTGCTGGCGTGGCAGAGGATCATCAGCGCGGTCCTGGGCGTGATGGCGGCGGAAACCGTTTCGGGCAAAAGCATCCCCCGGCTGTCCGGCGGCAGGATGCGCACGGTGATTTTCCCCGCGTCATGGTACCCCATCAGGGGACGCATCACCGCGTTATGCTCGGCATGGCTCACCAGCACCTCGTCCCCCGCCCGCAGCGTGCCGCGGATGGCCATGTTCAGCGCGTCCGTGCAGTTGAGGCAGAAGATCACCCGGTCGGGAGAGGACAGCCCCCCGTACTGCGCCGCCAGTTCCCGGCACCGGTTCATGATCCGTCCGCCGGCCAGCGCGCCTTTGTGTCCCGCCCGCCCCGGATTGCCGCCGATTTTCTCCATCACCCCGGCGACCGCCTTCGCCACGGACGGCGGCTTGGGAAAGCTGGTGGCAGCATTGTCCAGATAAATCATGGTTCTCCCTCCTTCGCCGCACGTCGGCAGGCCGATTCTCATAGAATATATGAGGAAGGAGGGAAAAGAATGCAGTATTCGGACCACAGCGGCATCGCCGCGTTCCGCTCGCGCCAGCAGGTGATGCGTTTTGACAGTGCCCTGCGCCGGGCGGGCATCCGTTCCGAGATCGTGTCCACGCCCAAGGATGTGTCTGTGGGCTGCGGCCTGAGCGTAGCTTTTGACCCGCGGGACGCCGCTGCCGTGATGGATATATATCAGCGCTCCCGCCCCGGAAATCTGATCGGTTTTTACCAGGTGGTGCGGATGCCCGGCCGGGGCGCCCAGGTCAGGCCGATGATCATGTAAAATAATAACGGTGCGGATGCCTGTCCTTTCGGGCAGCTTTCCGCACCGTGCTTTTCTGCAGGGTTAAATATGCACCATCGTCACGGCCCAGCAGGTGAACAGGAAGCAGGCGGCCAGGAAACCCCATTCCGCCCAGTGTACGCGCTTCTTTTCCGGGGTGAGGAGCAGGAAGAGGAAGGTGTAGGGAATCAGGTCCACCGCGTAGCGGGCGCCCAGCTGGAAGCCGCCGAAGGTGCGGTGGAAGAGAAGGAAAAAGGCGTGCAGCGCGCAGGTCAGGAGCACCGCGGCTTTTTCCGGCCGCGCCTGCTTTTTGATAAGGTCGACGATCCCCTGGACCAGCATCAGCGTCAGCGTAGGGCAGGCCAGCAGCATGGAATAGCCGAAGGAACGCACCTGTACGCCGTTTTCCAGGGAAACCGGCATTCCCCACAGGAAGGTCTTCAGGTGGTTCCCCACGTGGCTGAAGGAAAACTGAATGCCGCCCTGGAAGGAAAATTCCGGCAGGTAGTTATGGCCGAATTCCAGCGGGTTCCCGAACCGGGCGAAATTATACAGGCCGATGCCCAGCGCCACAGCCAGGCCCAGGCACACGCCGGGGATCAGCGGCTTCACCGTGTTCTTCCAGGATACGCCCGCCCGCCGGTACAGGCTGAACCAGGTAAAGAACAGCGGCAGGCCGTACAGCGCGTTGAACGGGCGGCAGGCCACCGACAGCGCGTAGCACAGCAGCGACAGGCTGGGCATATCCATGGTGAACAGGCATACCGCCGCCGTGGTCAGGAAAAAGGCCAGCACCTGGGCGTGATACCACACCGCGCCGTCCAGGGTCATGGGCAGCAGCGACGAGGAGAAGCAGACGAGGAAGGAAAGGCCCGCCGCGGGCCAGCGCCGATATCCCGCCCGCTTGAGGGCCTGGTACATGAGCAGGCACGCGCCCAGGGCGTAGAGCTTGACCAGCAGGGCGTCCGGCGTATCGATCCCGAACAGGTACGTCAGCGGCAGCAGCACCACCGATGGCAGCGGGGGAAAAGAAATGAAATATTCGCCCTCGAAGATCGCAAGCTCCAGGTGGGGCACGTCTTCCGGCAGATGCAGCAGCCCCATCCGCCAGGCCAGCGCCTGGCGGGTATAGGTGTTGTACGTTGTGGGGCCGTAAAAGCTGGTGCCCAGCGCCAGATGCAGCAGCGCCCACATCACGCACATGGCCGCGATCAGATAGATGGGCGTTTTATCACGGGTACGGTGTAAAGGCATCATATCGTTATCCCTACATACATTTTATTCTACCGGCGCGGCGATTTCGGCGGGGCCGAGGATGCGGGCCTCCTGGGAGTTGAGCAAAGGCTCCTCCCGCTTGACGCGCTTGTACGCGCCGCTCTTTTTCATGACCCAGGCCTTCATATTGTCGTTCAGCTCGTCCTGCAGGGAGGCGATGATGCGGTTCTGGAGGGCGGGGTCTTCGATGGGGAACATCAATTCCACGCGCTTGTCCAGGTTCCGTGGCATCCAATCGGCGGAGGACAGGTACACTTCCTTCTCGCCGCCGTTCTCAAACACGAAGGCGCGGGTGTGCTCCAGCAGGCGGCCCACGATAGAGCGCACCCGCAGGTTGTCCCGCCCGCCGGTTTTGAGGCAGCAGATGCCGCGCACGATCAGGTCGATTTCCACGCCCGCGTCGGCGGCCTTGTAAAGCAGCTTGATGATCTTGGGGTCCACCATGGCGTTGATCTTGGCGGTGATGGCGGCGGGCAGGCCGGCCTCGGCGTGCTCGATCTCGCGTTTGATGAGGCGTTTGAGATGCTTCCGCAGGAAGGTGGGGGCGGAGACCAGCTTTTCCATCTCCACCGTTTCGCCGTAGCCCGTGACCATGTTGAAAAAGTTGCCCGCGTCGCGGCCGATGATGTCATCGCAGGTCATCAGGCCCATGTCGGTATAGAGCTTGGCGGTCACGTCGTTGTAGTTGCCGGTGGCCAGGTGCACGTAGCGGCGCAGGCCGTCGGCTTCCTTGCGCACCACCAGCGTGATCTTGCTGTGGGTCTTGAGCTTCGGCACGCCGTAGAACACATGGCACCCTGCCTTTTCCAGCGCCTGGCACCAGTTGATATTGTTTTCCTCATCGAAGCGGGCGCGCACCTCCACCAGCACCGTGACCTGCTTGCCCTGCTGCCCGGCGCGGATGAGGGCCGCCACGATGGGCGACTTGCCGCTGACCCGGTAGAGGGTCTGCTTGATGGCCATCACGTTGGGGTCGTCCGCCGCTTCGCAGATGAAGCGCACCACAGGGTCGAAGCTGTCGTAAGGGTGGTTCAGCAGGACGTCGCCGTTGCGGATGACCCGGAAAATGGAGCCCTCCTGATGAAAGCGCTCGTCGATGCGGGGGGTGAAGGCGGGGAAGCGCAGGTCGTCAAAGCCCGGCAGGGAGGAGATCTGCTTCATGAAATAGTCCAGGTTCAGCGGGCCGGGCACGGAAAACACGCCCTCCTCCGCCACGTCCAGGTACTTCTTGAGGCGGGCCAAAAGCCTTGGGTCGCTGCCCGCCGGCACTTCCAGGCGCACCACCCGGCCCCACTTGCGCTTTTTCAGGTTTTTCTTCATCTCGGTGATGAGGGCGTCGGCATCGGAATCGTTATAGATAAAGTCCGTGTTCCGGGTGATGCGGAAGGGCATCACGGCCAGGAAATGGGCCTTGCCGAACATGCGGTGGGCGTAATGGGCGATCACGTCCTCCAGCAGCACGCCCCGGGCCTTGCCCCGGCCCATGGGCAGCATCGTCACCCGGGGCAGGGAGGTGGGCACATGCAGCATGGCCATCCGGGGCTGGGCGCCCCGCACGCCGGCGGGCAGCAGCACCGCCAGGTGGATCACCCGGGCCGACAAAAGCGGGAAGGGGCGCCGGTCGTCGATGGCGCGGGGCGTCAAAAGGGGCTGCACGGATTCGTCATAATAATGGCCCAGCCACTCCCGCTGCTCCTTATCCAGCGCGTCGATCCGCTGGAAATGGATGCCCGCCTCCGCCAGCGCGGGCAGGTATTCCCGGTTCAGCAGCTCGTACTGCCGGGCCACCTGTTCCTGCACCGCGGGAAAAATCAGGTCCAGCTGTTCCCTGGGCGTCAGGCCGGAGGGATCCGGCTTTTTGTCCCCCGACATGGCCCCGCGCACCAGCGAGCCCACGCGCACCATAAAAAATTCGTCCAGGTTCGTGGAACAGATGGAGATGAATTTGCCCCGCTCCAGCAGCGGATTGTCCGGGTTCGCCGCTTCCTCCAGCACCCGGCGGTTGAAGTTCAGCCAGCTAAGCTCGCGGTTCCAAATGTTGTTTTTACCCATGGAAAGAACACATCCTTTTCTTTTGTGGGCCGGGGGAAAACGTTTCTGTTACAGCGTCAGCTTCCCTGTCAGTGTCAGTATGGTGACAGCGGGGGTATTGAAAATGCGGATGGGGGGCAGGCCGATGGCGGCGGAGGTGCCCAGGCCGGGGCTGATATACTGGGGAATGCCCATCACGGTGGACAGGCCCATGATCATTTTATCGTTCGGGAACCAGCCGTCGTTTCCCGTCCCGGCGGAAAGCGGGGCCTGCACCGCGCCGAGGCCGGGAATGCGCCATTGGCCGCCCACGTAGTGCCCGGCCAGCACCAGGGAAATCGTGCGGATGTAGCTGTCGTTTTCCGACGCCGTCCACTCCTGCAGGGATTGCAGCGTTTCCGCCTGCAAAGGATGGTGGGTCAGCGCCACGTGCACGTCCGTCTCCAGGGTTTCCCGCCTGGCCTGGCGGATGCGGATCAGCTGGTTGATTTGATAATTCACAGCCTGCAGCGCGGCGTCCCGTTCCGCTGAGCGTTCCTCGGCTTTCAGCTCGGAGTAGCGCTTCTGGTACGCCGTTTCGGCTGCCTCGTAATCCAGCGTGTAAATCCATTCCGGGGCCAGCCACAGGGTGTGCTTGCCCCGTGTGATCCGGACCGGCGCGTCCAGGTATACCGCGCCCGCCTGCTCTGCTTTCAGGATATAGTCTGCCTTCGGGTCCAGGCTGTCATGGGGCGCGCTGACCAGGGGGCTCGGATCCTCGTCCCCGGGAATGAAATATACCGGCTTGTCCTTGAACAGGCGCATCATTTCCTCAAAGGCGCCTATATCGCCCTCCGGGCCGGTGATGTCCCCCGTGACGCACACAATGTCGTACCGCGCGCTGCCCAGCGCCGCTTTTAACTGCTCCTGGTGCTGGCCGAAATACAGGCCATGCAGGTCGCTGATGTGCAGGATGCGAAAGCTTTCAAAGGAGGCGGGCAGGTTTGGCACCGTCACCGTTTCCCGCAGCAGGTTGATCCGGCTGTTGTTGATGCCGTTCACGACCGCCAGCGTGGCGGCAATCAGCAGGATCAGCAAAAGAAGAAAGCCGATCCACGGGTGCTTTCGCCTTTGTTCCGCAAAAAGAGGATCATGAGATTTGCTCACGACGTGCTCCTTTCTGTACCGTTGCTCTCTATTATAAATGAAAATTCCCGTTTCCGCAATCGGTAAAGCGAGGGAAAAACGGTTTTTTCATGAAAACATGCAAGGGCGCTTTAAGTCAGTAAAGGGATACGCTGGGCGCTGCGCGCGCCCAGACCTACGGCAAGGGATTTCATCCCTTGCATCCCAATAGGCGAAAGCACTTCGTTGGGTAGAACCAGCTATTTTCGCCAGTCGATTCGGGGATACGGAAGTTAGCGGCTTCTGGCCCAAGAAAGCCGGGAAAATCCCCAGGGGAAAGCTCGCTTTCCCCTGGGGATTATTCCCTGGCTTTCACCGGACGC